>CAZESH010000073.1:0-15636 GCA_964514665.1 uncultured Caryophanales bacterium | reverse complement strand
ATCGACCATCTGCTGCGGCTGTTTTTTGAACAGCCGCACCCTGAATGGATCAGTGGGGCCCATGGAGATGATCAACGTACAGAGCCTGATCAATCGGGTCTGCTGATCGATTGGATACTTGAAGAAAAAGACGGGCGGAACGATGTGAAATGCCGGCTTGCGGAAGTTCAATCCAAGCTCGCGATGGAAGCCGTATCTCCTGTTACCGGGGATGTACATGAGGAACAGGCGGCCTTGAAGAGAGCCTATCAGCGTTCACTGCTGCATGTGCTTGAGCAGTATACGAAAATCGAACAGCCTTGGGGAATTTTAACGGGGGTTCGTCCCACCAAGCTGGTTCATCAATCAAGAGACCGTCAGAAGCAGCCGCTTGCGGCTGAATTAAGCAGTGAATACAGGATCGGCAGCGAGAAAATCGACTTGCTTATGGAAATAGCCGACCGACAGCTGAAGGTGATTCCCGATTTGTATTCGCTGCGAGATCAGGTCAGCTTATACATCGGCATTCCCTATTGCCCGACCAAATGCGCCTATTGCACCTTTCCGGCGTATGCAATCGGCGGCCGGCAAGGGGATGTGGATTCTTTTTTGTACGGTCTATACTGGGAGATGGAGCAGATCGGCAGATGGCTGAAGGACAACCGCCGCACAATCACGACAATCTATTTCGGCGGCGGAACTCCGACAAGCATTACCGCTTCGGAGATGGACCGGCTGTATACGCATATGCACGCCGTTTTCCCGGATACGGACAAAGTGAGGGAAATCACGGTTGAAGCGGGACGTCCGGATACGATTACTGCGGAAAAATTGACGGTGCTGAAAAAACACGGCATCGACCGGATCAGCATCAATCCGCAATCTTATACGCAGGCTACGCTGGATGCAATCGGCAGACATCATACCGTGGAAGAAACGATAGAGAAATTTTGGCTGGCGCGTGAAATGGGCATGCATAATGTCAACATGGATCTGATCATCGGTTTGCCCGGGGAGGGGCTCCGAGAATTTGAGCATACGCTCCGGCAAACGGCCGCTCTCATGCCGGAATCGCTTACAGTACATACGCTGTCATTCAAAAGGGCTTCGGAGATGACGCGAAACAAAGACAAATACCTTGTGGCGGATGGCGGAGAAATCGAACGCATGATGAGCAGTGCGCAGGAATGGACGAAAATGCACGGATACGCGCCCTATTATCTGTATCGGCAAAAAAACATTCTCGGCAACCTGGAAAACGTCGGATATGCGCTTCCCGGCAAGGAAAGCCTCTACAACATCCTGATTATGGAGGAAATGCAGACGATTATCGGACTCGGCTGCGGAGCCGCCAGCAAATGGGTCGATCCGGCTAGCGGCGCAATCAGCCGCTTTGCCAATCCGAAGGAGCCAAGAGCCTATAATGAGAACTTCAAAGCTTATACCGGACAAAAAATCGAACGGCTGAACGATCTGTTCGCCAATAAGGCAAACCTCTTCCACTAGCGACAATAAAACCTCTATTCCCGCTTACAGCAGGTATAGAGGCTTTGCCGTTCGTATTTTGGGAAAGGGGAAAAAGTTCAGAAAGAAAAGTTAATCATCTTCCTCTTCGTCTTCTTCATCCTCGTCCGCTAAATCGCTTTCATCTTCCTCGTCTTCTTCATCCTCATCCTGCTCATCGTCTTGCTCTTCCGCTTCCTCGCCGTCATCCTCAGCAACGGGTACGTCAATCTCGCTGTCTCCGTCCAGTACCGCCGCGTCTTGTTCGCTTACTGCGCTTTCTTCCTTCAGCTCGGACATTACAGACTCGTTTTCAGCCGTCATACAAATCCCTCCGGATTTACAATTCAAGGAACTTGTCCTTGTACTAAACTATATGACGCTTTTTTTTGCTTATGCCGCTCTCGAATTCAATATTTTAATATGTAGGATGAGCGAGCATGTTTCCGAGGTGAGGGTTCCGATTCGGGTTCAATCCGATCGCTTTGTAACGTAACTGTAATCTTAAATTCATTATTCTTTAATGTTGTTTCCCTATAATAATCCTTGACCCCCTTTTTAATGATATATATTCCTTGAACCTGCAGCTATTTTGCAGGTTTCTTTGTTTTTTCCGGCGGCTTTTCTTCATGCTCCGCATAGCAGGAATGGCAAAATAAACGCTGCTCGTCATCAAGCACTCCGTCCAGGAAGCCGTCTCTGCAGTATACAGCCTTCCCGCAGCTGCAGCAGGATCCGATCCATTCCATGACGCAAACCTCATTTCCTGTTTTTTCGCTTGCCCCATTTATATATATATTCTAACATACCGTTCTTGACTTTCCCTGCCAAGGTGCTTTACAATCTTATGTATTATTAAACAAGCAATGATTCGATGAAGGGACAGAGTAATTCGACTCCACATCCGCAGAGAAGGAAGCCTCCGGCTGAAAGCTTCCCGATGATGATCGAACGAAAGACTTCCCCGAGAACAGGCAGGGAACAGACCGGTGTTGCAGCACAACAACCCGGCTCAGTAGCTGATCTGCGTTTGGCGGGCGTTAACCGTATGAGCGCAAATTTTCGCACCATTTTTTGCGGGAATTTGAATGTGGGTGGCACCACGGGTGATTCGTTTCAGCAATCTCTCGTCCCTGACTGTTTAGTCGGAGGCGGGAGTTTTTTTGTTACATTGAGAAACAGGAGGAATGCTCCGATGGCAATACAAAAGCCGAAGGGAACCCAGGATATCCTGCCCGGCACGGTGGAGAAGTGGCAGTATTTGGAGGGAAAAGCGAGGGACCTGTGCCGCAGGTTTCATTACAAGGAAATACGGACGCCCGTATTCGAGCATACGGAGCTGTTCCAGCGCGGTGTCGGAGAGACGACGGATATCGTTGAAAAAGAGATGTACACGTTTGTCGACAAGGGCAACCGCAGCATCAGCCTAAGACCCGAGGGCACGGCCGGCGTGGTGCGGGCCTATGTGGAGAACAAGCTGTACGGGGAACCGGATATTTGCAAGCTGTTCTATATCGGCCCGATGTTCCGTTATGAACAGCCGCAGGCCGGACGCTCCAGACAATTCCACCAATTTGGCGTGGAGGCGTTTGGCTCTGTCGATCCGAGTCTGGATGCGGAAGTGATTGCGCTCGGATACAGGTTTTATCAGGAGATCGGTCTCAAGAATGTGCATGTGGAGATCAACTCGGTGGGCAATGCCGAGAGCCGGGCGGCTTACCGTGAAAAATTGCTGTCCTTTTTGACCCCGATCAAGGAAAAGCTTTGCAGGGACTGCCAATCGCGTTTTGAGCGCAATCCGCTGCGGATTCTTGATTGCAAGACGGACCAGCAGATGTTTGCAGAGGCACCATCCATACTGGATTCTCTGGATGAGGAATGCGATGCGCACTTTGCCAAGGTTCGCACTTATCTGCAAGCCATGGAGGTGCCGTTCACGATTAATCCGAGGCTTGTTCGCGGTCTCGATTATTACACGCATACGGCCTTTGAATTCAAAGCCGAGGGCATCGGCGCGATCGACACGATCGGCGGCGGCGGCAGATACAACGGGCTGGTCGCCGATATCGGCGGAAACGATCAGCCGGGAGTCGGTCTTGGTTTGGGCCTGGAACGCATTCTGCTTGTGCTTGAAGCGCAAGGAGTGGAAATACCCGTGAAGCGGGAAGTCGATGTTTATTTGATTGCCTTGGGCGAGCAGGCCGAACAGAAGATGAGCGAGCTGCTGCACCGCTTCAGGGTGAACGGGATTGCCGCGGAAAAAGACTATCAGAACCGCAAGATCAAAGCCCAAATGAAAGCGGCAGACCGCAGCGGAGCCAAGTTTGCAGCGATTCTTGGCGATGATGAGCTGGCAAACGGGCAAATCACCTTGAAAAATTTGTCGAACGGAGAGCAGGCGTTGATCGCTTTGGATCAGTTAATCGCCACTGTTCAGAAAGATATTCAAAAACCGACAGAGGGAGAAAGATAAAGATGATGTTAAGAAGTCATGAATGTGGAAGCTTGAGCAAAAAAAATATCGGGGAAACCGTAATTCTGAACGGGTGGGTGCAGCGCCGCCGCGACCTGGGCGGCGTGCTGTTCGTCGACCTGCGCGACCGCAGCGGCATCGTGCAGATCGTATTCAATCCGGAATTTTCCGGAGCGGCCATGGAAATCGGTGATCGCGTGCGCAATGAATTCGTGCTGGCAGTCAGCGGCAAAGTGGTGGAACGCGATGCCGAGACGGTTAACCCGAATCTGCAAACCGGGGAAATCGAAGTGAGAATTACCGAAATCGAAATATTGAACGGGGCCAAAACCCCGCCATTCTTCATTGAGGACGGCATTGACACGGATGAGTCCGTACGTTTGAAATATCGCTATCTCGACCTGCGCCGGCCGGAAATGCAGCAAACGCTGCGCCTGCGCTCGAAAGCGGCCAAAGTGTTCCGCGATTTTCTGGACGGCCACGACTTTACCGAAGTGGAAACCCCGATCCTGACCAAGAGCACGCCGGAAGGCGCCCGTGATTACCTTGTGCCGAGCCGGGTTCATCCCGGGGAATTTTTTGCGCTTCCCCAGTCGCCGCAAATTTTCAAGCAGCTGCTGATGGTGGGCGGTATGGAACGCTATTATCAAATCGCGCGCTGCTTCCGTGACGAAGACCTGCGGGCGGATCGTCAGCCTGAATTTACCCAGGTGGATATCGAGACCTCCTTTTTAACCCGCGATCAATTACTTGCAATGATGGAGCAGCTGATGCAAAGACTGTTCCGCGAAACGCTCGGCGTGGAAATTCCCGTTCCTTTTCAGCGGCTCAGCCATGCCGAAGCCATGGGAAAATACGGTTCGGATAAACCGGATCTGCGCTTCGGGCTGGAGCTTGTCGATGTTTCCGATCTGGTCAAGAACAGCGGCGTGAAGGTATTCGCCTCGGTGATCGAAAAAGGCGGCGAGGTCAAAGTGCTCAATGCCAAAGGCTGCGGCACTTGGAGCCGCAAGGAAATCGACGACCTGGGTCCGTTTGCGGCCCGATACGGGGCTAAAGGACTGGCCTGGATTCAGGTGAAGGACGGGGAGATGCGCGGCCCGATCGTCAAATTCTTTACGGAGCAGGAGCTAGCGTCTGTAAAAGAGCGGGTGAATGCGGAAGAAGGGGATCTCATTTTGTTCTCTGCCGACAATAAGAAGGTGGTTGCCGATGTGCTGGGCAATCTGCGGCTGAAAATCGGCAAACAGCTGGGACTGATAGACGAAAGTGCGTTTAAATTCGCTTGGGTGGTGGATTTCCCGCTGCTGAGCTATGATGAGCAGGAAAAACGTTATGTCGCCGAACATCATCCGTTTACCCGTCCGAATGATGAGGACGTCGCCTATTTCGACAGCGATCCGGGTAAAATTCGGGCGCAAGCCTATGATCTCGTGCTCAACGGCTATGAGGTCGGCGGCGGCTCGATGCGGATTTACCAGCGCAGCATTCAGGAGAAAATGTTTGCGGCACTGGGCTTCAGCGAAGAGGAGGCCAGAGAAAAATTCGGCTTTCTGCTTGAAGCCTTTGAATACGGGACACCGCCGCACGGCGGCATCGCTTTCGGCTTTGACCGTCTTGTGATGCTGCTTGCCGGACGCAGCAATCTGCGGGAAACGATCGCGTTTCCGAAAACCGCCAGCGCAACCGACCTGCTATCCGACGCTCCTTCCGAGGTCGACGGCAAGCAGCTTGAGGAGCTTTCCATCCGGGTGCTGCGCAAGCAGCCGGCAGCAAACGGATAACACAGCGAACGAAGCGCTAAGGACGCGCGACAAAATTAGTTCCCACTTTTGTTGGTAAAATATCAACGGGTTAATGATTTTTGCCAACAATTTAGTGGAAGTTATTTTGTCGCGCTGTCTAAGACGGGAGGACTTGTACAATGCTGCATCAATTTTCACGAAATGAATTGGCTTTCGGTCCGCAAGGATTGGAGCTTATGAAGCGCAGCACCGTAGCCGTATTGGGCATTGGCGGCGTCGGTTCATTTGCCGCTGAAGCGTTGGCGCGAACGGGAATCGGCCGGATCATCATGATCGACAAGGACGTTGTCGACATAACCAACATCAACCGCCAGCTTCATGCGCTGCTGTCGACTGTGGGAAAGCCGAAGGCAGAGCTGATGAAAGCGCGAATCGCCGATATTAATCCGGAATGCGACGCGGTGGCTTTGAAGATGTTTTATACCGAAGAAACCTATGAGCAGTTGTTTGCTTATCCGCTCGATTATATCATCGACGCCTCGGATACGATAAGCTACAAAATTCATTTGATCAAGCAGTGCCTGCAGCGCAAGATTCCGCTGATTTCCAGCATGGGGGCGGCCAATAAAATGGACCCGACGCGCTTTCAGGTTGCCGATATTTCCAAAACGACGATGGATCCGATCGCTCGTGTGATCCGTCTTAAGCTGCGCAAGGAAGGCATTCATAAAGGCGTGAAAGTGGTGTTCTCCACCGAGCAGCCGATCAAACCGCGGGAAGACGTGACCAAACGGATCGTGGCCGATCCCGCACCGGAAATCCGCAAAGCCCAGCAGCCGCCGGCAAGCAATGCTTTCGTGCCTTCGGTGGCAGGCTTGATCATGGCCGGCGTGGTGGTTAACGATTTGCTAAAGAACGCCGGGGCCGATGCACAGCAATAAGAATTGGGCTGTAAGGTGGATCCTGACCGACGAAAAAACCTCCAAAACCGCTGGCAATTCGGTTTTGGAGGTTTTTTGCTGCATCCTATGGGGATACGATTTACCCCGAATATTATCGTGTCAGTTTACGTATTTTTTCATCGTCGTCACATAGCCGGTTCTTCCGTTTTTATCTTTGATTTTGTACCAAGAAGCGTTCACCTTGGACAAAATGCGGACCGATTCGCCGCTTTTCAAGTAGCGGATCCGGCTGCTGCTTGTGGAAGGAGCGGTTCTGAAGCTCACGGAGCGGACGATTTTCGCCGAGCTTCCGCTTGTCGAGCTTGAAGTGCTGGCTACAGTCACGGCTTGTCCATTGTTGGGAATCACCCTGCGGGCGGTGTTGTAATGCGAGCTCCACCATGAAGAATTCAAGCTGGATATGGTCACACCCGGTTTTCCATAGGTGTGGAGAATTTTTCCGTTGCCGATATAGATCGCTACGTGGTGAACAGGAGAATAAAAGAACACCAAATCCCCCGGACTCAAGTTGCTTCTCGATACGTATTGTCCAACTCTCGATTGCTGACTCGACGAACGGGGCAGCCCAATGCCGTTCTGGCGATAGACATACTGCGTGAACGAAGAACAGTCAAAGGAACTCGTGTACCCCGTAGTTGCTCCGTATTTATAAGGCGTGCCCAGGTATCTTTCTCCCAAGGAAATGATGCGGTTGGCAGTGGCTGCCGCAGTCGAGGTTGCCGCATGTGCCGGTTGGGGCGAAATCCATGCCTCTCCTGCAAATGCGACGGCAAGGCTGAGCGAGATGCCGACAAACGTTTTGATCCATCGATTTTTGGTAAACATGGTTTTCCTCCTTTTGCCTTGTCGTTGTATATGAGGTGATCACCCATGTCCACACTATACCACAGCCTGGATTTCCTGCATTTTCCTGCAAATCGGCAAACCCCGTCCCGGCTTGGATTTGACTGTTATTATTAGAAAACCATGAGAATTTAAAATCGCAAGCAGATCCATGACAAACAAATGTTCGTTATGGTAAAATGGCTGAAATGAATGAAAAAAGGTAGTGAGCATCATGGATTTGTTTACCTATCAAAGTGAATCGCGTTCCCCGCTGCTCGCCGACCGTATGCGGCCCACAACGCTTGAGGCGTACATCGGTCAGGAGCATGTCGTCGGACCGGGCAAGCTGCTGAGAAGGGCGATTGAAGCCGACAAGCTGTCGTCGATTATTTTGTACGGTCCTCCGGGCTGCGGCAAGACTACCCTGGCGCATATCATCTCACAGCGCACGCAGTCGGAATTCGTCAAGCTCAATGCCGTCGACGCCTCTGTAAAGGATGTGCGGGAAGTGATCGAGCGGGCGAAGGAAAACCGCAATCTGTATCAGAAAAAAACGATTTTGTTTCTTGACGAGGTACATCGCTTCAACACTTCGCGCCAGGACGCGCTGCTTCCCTCTGTGGAGCAAGGGATTATCATTCTGATCGGAGCGACCACGGAGAATCCGTTTCATCACGTGAACGGGGCATTGCTGTCACGCTCCACGTTGTTTGAGCTGCAACCTTTGAACCGAAAGCACTCCCTTGAAGCGATGCGCAAGGCGCTCGCCGACAGTGAAATCGGTCTTGGATTTATGCAGCTGCAGGTGGAAGAGGATGCCTTGGAGCATATTGCTTCGATGTCGGGCGGGGATATCCGCCGGGCGCTGAACGCTTTGGAAATGGCTGCGATGACGACCGAGCCCGATGCGGACGGAACGGTGCGGATTACGCTCGAGGTTGCCGAAGAGTCGATCCGCAAGCCCACGGTCAAGGCGGACGAGTCCACGCAGTATGACGTGCTTTCCGCTTTTCACAAGAGCGTGCGCGGCTCAAGCGATGCGGCGCTGTTCTGGTTTTTGTACGCGGTGGAGAAGCTGGGGATGGATCCGATGGTGTTTCTTCGCAGGCTGATCGTGGCCTGCAGCGAAGATATCGGTATGGCCAATCCGCAGGCGATGGTTCAGGCGGTCACGGCGATGGATGCCTATCACAAAATCGGCTGGCCGGAAGCGAAATACAATATAGCGCAAGCGATCCTGTTTGCCGTGGAAAGCCCGAAATCGGATGCGGTCACGATGAGCATCGGCAAAATCATGGATACGATGGAGCGTCTAAAATCGGCAGAGGTGCCGCTGCATCTGCGCGACGCCCACTATTCCGGGGCGGTCAAGCTTGGGCATGTCGGCTACAAATACCCGCATGATTATCCCGGGCATTATGTTGCGCAGCAATATTTGCCGGACGCTGTGAAAAACAGCCATTTTTATGAAGCGTCCGAGCAGGGGACGGAGGATAAAATCCGCATCAATCAGCGCAAACGGCGGGGCTTGTCCGAGGGGAAGTAATTCGTTCGGAGTAGTGAAACAAAAGAGGTGAGGGTTCCGATTCGGGTGCTTTTGCCTTTCCGTTGCGGAAGGGAGGGCATTAAGGGACCTAGAACCATAAAAGTCGGAGATCTTCGCTTTAAGCATATGCTTCGATGGTTCTTGGTCTCTTAAGGCTCGGACTGGTCATGAATGCATCTTCGCCGGGAAGCAATGGTGCCCGAATCGGAACCCTCACCTCCTAAATTCGACAAATCCGCAAGCGCCTAGAACGAGCTTTCGATGACGCCTCCTCCGAGGCACACTTCTCCCTGATAAAAAACGACGGCTTGTCCGGGGGTGATTGCTTTTTGCGGCTGCTCGAAGCGGACTTCGCAGGCTCCGTCGGTTCCCGGAATTACCGTTACGGCTTGATCCGGCTGGCGGTAGCGGAACTTTGCCGTGCAGCGAAAGGAAGCGCCGGGAATTTCCTGATCGATCCAATGCAAGCCGGAAGCGTGCAATCCGTTGGAAAACAAGCTGGGATGATTGCCGCCCTGTACGACATATAAAATATTGTGTTCAAGATCCTTTTGCGCCACAAACCAAGGCTCTCCCGTGCCGGAGCCTCCTATGCCGAGACCCTGCCTTTGTCCAAGCGTGTAATACATCAAGCCGTCATGGGTACCCTTCAACTCGCCGTCCAGCGTGCGGATTTCTCCAGGCTTTGCCGGCAAATACTGGCTCAAGAATTCTTTGAAATTTCGTTCTCCGATAAAACAGACGCCGGTGCTGTCCTTCTTTTTGGCTGTCGTCAAGCCGGCTTCCAGGGCGATTTCCCGTACCTTCGGCTTGGGCAGATGGCCGATGGGAAACATGGCTTTGGAAAGCTGATGCTGTGTCAAAACATGCAGAAAATAGGACTGGTCCTTGTTGTTGTCGAGTCCCCTCAGCAGGCGATGTTTTCCATGCTCCTGAACGACCCGGGCATAATGGCCGGTTGCAAGAAAATCGGCTCCCAGCTGAAGCGCTTTGCCCAGAAACTCGCCGAATTTGATTTCACGATTGCACATCACGTCAGGATTGGGCGTGCGGCCCTTGCGGTATTCATCGAGAAAATAAGAGAAAACCTTATCCTTGTATTCCTCTTCGAAATTAACCGTATAATAAGGGATCCCGATTTGATCGCACACCCTTCTGACGTCTTCTGCATCCTCTTCCGCGGTGCAGTGACCGAATTCGTCGGTATCGTCCCAATTTTTCATGAATATCCCGATCACTTCATAACCTTGCCGCTTAAGCAGCAATGCCGCCACGGAGGAATCGACCCCTCCGGACATTCCTACGACAACACGGGTGGAAGCGTTGCTTTTCGACATGCTGTACCCTTCTTTCATTGCAAACTGATGATTTATTTTAACATACAACGGACGGACAAGAAAAACATAAGCAAGCATTCTTAAGTGCGGTGCAATTTGGGCCTAGAACCATGAAAGTCGGAGGTCTTCGCTTTTAAGGGATATGCTTCGATGAAGGACTAACGAATTTTAATAAACAGCACCGACACGCACAAAACAGACTTTGAAAGAAAATAATTTTAATTTTCATAATTCTGTCATGAATTGTTTACCATATCTCGGGCGAATATGATAACATATATACATGTAGAGGACTGCCTGATTGGGCATAGTAAAACTATTTTAGAATGAGGTGCTGTCTTGAAGATTTCAACGAAAGGGCGCTACGGCTTGACGATCATGATGGAACTGGCGTCCAATTACGGTGAAGGCCCTACTTCATTGAAAAGCATCGCGGAAAAACATCAGCTGTCCGAGCACTATTTGGAGCAGCTTGTCGCTCCTTTAAGGAATGCAGGCTTGGTGAAGAGCATCAGAGGCGCATACGGCGGCTATATTATATCCCGTGCACCCGAGGAAATCCGTTCGGGCGACGTGATTCGTGTTCTGGAAGGACCGATCAGTCCTGTTGACTTTACCGAGGAGGACGATCCGGCCAAGCGCGATTTATGGATTCGCATACGCGACAGCGTTGCCGAGGTGCTTGATTCAACTACGCTTGCCCACCTGATTCATTATCAGGATGAAGGCAAGAATGACAATTATATGTTTTACATTTAGGTGAGGATATGACCCCCATTTATTTGGACCATGCGGCCACAACACCGTTGAATCCAATTGTGCTGGAAGCCATGCTTCCTTATTTCACACAAGCTTATGGCAATCCGTCAAGCATTCACGCTTTTGGAAGAGAGGCCAAAAAGGCGCTTACCCGTGCCCGTGACCTTATAGCCCAAACGTTAGGCTGTCAACCGGGACAGCTTGTTTTTACGAGCGGAGGTACGGAAAGCGATAATATGGCTTTGCTTGGCGCGTCGGCTTCGTCCGGCAAGCGTCGGCCCCATCTCATTACGACGCAAATCGAGCATCAGGCCGTTTTGTCGGCATGCCGATTTTTGCAGACGCAGCATGCTGCGGTCACTTACATTGCTCCGGACAAGCACGGCAGGATCGATCCCGCCGACATTGCAGCGGCCATAGACGAGGATACGGTACTGATCAGCGTGATGCTGGTAAATAATGAAGTGGGAACGATTCAACCGGTGCGCGAAATCGGCGAAATCGCCCGCAGCAGAGGAATAACCTTTCATGTTGACGCCGTTCAGGCGCTCGGAAAACTGGAATTGAATTTATCCAGGCTGCCGATCGATCTAGTCAGTTTGTCCGCCCATAAAATCAATGGTCCCAAGGGCACAGGCTTATTGTACGCAGCCAATCCTATACATTTGACCCCTCGTCAATTCGGCGGGAATCAGGAAAGAAAACGCAGAGCCGGTACGGAGAACGTACCGGGGATTGTCGGTTTTTCCGAGGCGCTGAGAATTGCCGAGGAAAACCGCGAGCAAAACCAGGCAAGGATGGCTCAATACAGGAAGCACTTTCTGGATACGTTGTCGGCCCATTTGTCATCACCGCAGCATATCGTGATCAACGGACATCCCACGGACAGCTTGCCGCAGATTTTAAATCTGAGTCTGGTCGGAACCGACACGGAAACAATGCTGATGAATCTGGACCTCGCAGGCGTTGCCGCTTCGAGCGGTTCGGCCTGTACTTCGGGTTCCTTGGAATTGTCCCATGTGCTGGAAGCGATGCGTTTGGATGAAGCCGTCAAGCATGCGGCGGTACGGTTCAGCTTTGGACCTGGCAACACATTGGACGAGATTGAAACCGCCGCACAAAAAACAGCAACCATTGCAAATCGTTTACGTAATAAATAACAGCGAATAAACATGCGAATTTTGGAACATAATGGTTGATAAACATGGAAATTTGCGTATCGGGAGGCCGTTTGTTTGTTGAAAGCCCGGGAAATCATCGGTTTGCCAGTCATTTCAATAAAAACGGGAAAGCGTTTGGGTACGGCAAAGGATGTACTGTTAAATGCCCAATGGGAGCTTACGGGCATTCTGCTGAATCCGGGCCGAATGTTTTTTCCTCCGCAAATCATAGAGCAAAAAAATCTGATAGCCATTGGAGAAGACGCCATAACGGTTCCCGGAAAAGAGGCGATGCGGCGCCTGGATAGAAACTCTCCGTTGTTTTCTCTACGTTTTGGCAAGAAAATCATCACGGGCATGCCGGTAATGACCCGCAGCGGCATGCAGCTTGGCAGGTTGGAAGATGTTTATTTGGAAGATCCCTCAGTCAATAAAATAAATGGGCTCGAATTGACAGATGGATTCATCTCGGATTTGATGGAAGGAAGAAAATGCTTCCCGCTCGACGGAGAAGCGGCAATCGGTGAAGAAACCATTCTTGTGGACCGATAAAAAGACAAAAAAAGAGCCATTACTTCATATGGATAGGGTGATTGACATGCTGCGATGTCCTAATTGCAATTCAAAGGATATCGGTAAAATTGGTTCGCATCAGTTCTATTGCTGGGGCTGTTTTATCGAATTAACCGTAAATGGCGACAAGATGTCCGTTTTTCAAGTGGAAGAAGACGGCACCTTGAGCTCGCTTGACGATTTGTTCTTTGAAGAGGAAATGACGCAAATTCAAGCAAGCAACGTATAAGCACATTTAAAAACGGCGCCTGCCTTGTTTTCGGATGGTGAAAACAGGGACGGGCTTTTTGCTGTTTTCAGGCAAACGGATTAAATCCGATAGGTTGTACATATACTTTCAGTAAGGAGTAGATCGGAGGCGATTCGGGGTGGACAAAATGTGGAAAAATCGGCTGTTTCAGATTATGATTTACGGTCTGCTTGCGCTTTTGATCCTGTACCTGCTGATCTTGGTCAAACCTGTGTTTATGAGTATCTATGTGTTTTTACGCGCGGTTTTAGCCCCGTTTTTCATTGCAATGATCATTTCTTATGTGCTGAATCCGGTCGTTTGTCTGCTAAATGACAGAAAAGTGCCGCGAACCATTGCGGTGCTGCTTATTTACGCCGTTTTTATCGTTGCGGCTGCAGTGGTTGCGGTCAATCTTATTCCGGCGTTCATCACTCAGCTGAAGGAGCTTAACGAGCATCTTCCCGATTTGTCGATGCGTGCCCAAAGCCTCGCCGACGGCTTCAATGACAACCGCTTCATCCCGGAGAGCGTGCGGGAAGGGATCAATCAATCCTTGGTCAAAATGGAGCAGGCTGTTTCCGAATCGGTGACGCATTTTCTGGAAGAGATCGGCACAACGATCAATCTGGTGTTTGTCGCATTTATCATTCCGTTTTTGGCTTTTTACATGCTCAAGGATTTTCAACTGATCGAAAAAACGGCGCTGACCTTCGTTCCCAAAAAACATCGCGTGAAAACAGTGAAATTGCTGATGGATATCGACATGGCGCTAGGCAATTACGTTCGCGGACAGTTTATCGTCTGCCTGATCATCGGCGCGCTGGGCTATCTGGGCTATTGGATCATCGGCTTGCCTTATGCGTTATTGCTGGCATCCGTGGTAGCCGTTTTTAATATTATTCCCTATCTCGGACCTTTTTTTGGCGCAGCACCGGCGATTATCATGGCGTCGACCGTTTCCGTGAAGATGATTTTGCTGGTGATCGTGGTGAATATGGTCGTGCAAAACCTCGAAGGAAACGTCGTCTCGCCGCAGGTTGTGGGACGAACTCTTCATATGCACCCGCTGCTGATTATCTTTGCGCTGCTGGTTGGCGGCGAGCTGGCCGGCATTGTCGGACTGATTTTGGCGGTGCCGATGTTTGCCGTGCTGAAGGTGATTTTCCAGCATGTGATCGTCTACTATATTCAAGGAAAAAATACTTGATCCCCCTCGTTTGCCGAAACGACTCGTTTTTTATTGCGACTGTGTTGACTTGGAGACAAGCAAACGTTTATAATTCTCCGTAAAGATAGCCATACGTTTCAAGAAAACAATGACGAAAACAAGTAAGCTGTAGCCCGTTTTGCAGAGACCGTGTCCCGAAGAAATGCGAAGGCTTTTCCAGGCTGGAAGGACGCGGAGACGAAGAACAGCCGAATGCTATTTCCGAGTGCGTCGAACACGCCGGGTGGTTCCGTTAGCGACTTGATAAAGGCGATTGCATCCGCCTCCGGATACAAAAAGGAGGATGCAATAACCAGGGTGGTACCGCGATCAACGTCGTCCCTGCTTTCAGGGGCGTTTTTTTATGTTTTCAGTGATGAATAAATGGAGGATTGAGAAAGATGAAATCGAGTGAAATCCGGCAAAAATGGCTGGACTTTTTCGCAGCCAAAGGCCACAAAATCGAACCCAGCGCTTCGCTTGTTCCCCATAACGATCCTTCCCTGTTGTGGATCAATGCGGGAATGGCGCCGTTAAAGGCTTATTTCGACGGCAGTGTAAAGCCGGAAAATCCGCGCATGGCCAATGCCCAGAAATGCATCCGTACGAACGATATCGAAAATGTCGGAAAAACCCGCAGGCACCATACGTTTTTTGAAATGCTGGGCAATTTTTCGATCGGCGATTATTTTAAGGAAGAAGCGATCACTTGGGCCTGGGAGTTCCTCACCTCAGCCGAGTGGATCGGATTCGAGCGGGATCGTCTGTCGGTCACGATTCATCCCGAGGACGAGGAAGCTTTCGTCCTTTGGAATGAAAAAATTGGTCTTCCCGCAGAGCGAATCATCAAGCTGGAGGACAATTTCTGGGATATTGGCCAAGGTCCTTGCGGTCCCTGCACGGAAATTTTCTACGACCGCGGCGAGTCGTACGGCGACTTGAGCGATGCGGAATGCTATCCGGGCGGAGAAAACGAACGCTTTTTGGAAATCTGGAATTTGGTGTTTTCCCAATATAACCACAACAAGGACGGCTCTTATACGCCGCTGCCGAACAAAAACATCGACACGGGAGCCGGTTTGGAGCGCTTTGCCTCTGTTTTGCAGGGAGTCGATTCCAATTTTGACACGGATCTTTTCCAGCCGCTTATTCAGAGAACTTGCCAAATCGCCGGAATCGAATATCATCAGAACCCTGCTGCAGACGTTGCCCTCAAGGTGATTGCCGATCACATCCGGACTGTGGCCTTATCGGTCGGGGAAGGCGAGCTGCCTTCCAATGAAGGCAGACGCTACGTGATCCTCCGTCTGCTGCGCAGAGCGGTGCGCATCGGCA
>CAZESH010000072.1:0-15664 GCA_964514665.1 uncultured Caryophanales bacterium | reverse complement strand
GGTTCTATGCTTATGCATAGGGCTTGGCCTGTTCATAAAGCGCGCACATTCCTCCGTACAGGGTGTAGAAAAAAGCATCGGGGGCAGTCAATGAAAAAGATAAAAACGATTTCGGATCAACCGGCTTCAGCATATGCTCAAACAATTTCGCGCTGTCGTAAGCGTAGAAGCAAAAATACGTGTATTCAAATTCAGGCATTCTTTCATAAATCGTCACAATATCATGGGCATAAAACGGGATATCCGATTTCGCCTCCGCGATCATTTCGGCCGCATCTTGAATCGTGGCTGTAATCACCAGCTTTTTGGCTTCAGGAACGGCAGCGGTTGCCATTTATTTTCCCTCCTGTTCATTTTTTTGTCTTATCATAACGGATCAAATGCCCGCCGATTGTGATGTGCATCACAACGGAAGCTTCTTGTTTTAAGGGGATAGGGAGAGTCTTTCAAGATGTGATGGAGATCACGTTTAGAGAGTGTGAAATGGAATAAGGTAAAGTGGTAAAAGGATAAGGAATGGAGGGAATTGGATGCAGGAGCAAATTGACGAATTGGTGGAACGATTCTATGCAAGGCTTGTTCAAGATTCTTATTATTCCCGGATGTTTGTCGAGAAAAAGGTGGATCTTGATGTTCTGAAGCAGCGCCAAAAAGTGTTTATTGCGAGATTGGTTCATGGAGGGGCATTGCAGGAGGATCAGGACGAGGTGAAGCAAGTGCAGGAACGGCATTTTTTCGGGATTGATCCGCAACGAGCGGAAACGTGGCTGCAGCATATGATGCTGACGATGGAGGAGATGGGACTTGCTCCGGGACTCAAAGACCCTTTATTGGACAAAATGCAGTTTTTGATAAACAAAATGATCGAAAAACAGTCAACAGATTTATCCAATCGTTGAGTTCCCAAGCAGTTCCTGCAAATGAAAGACAAAAACTCGGCGCTTGCCGAGTTTTGTCCATATTTGCTTGCCGAGCCTTTATTAAAAAAACGCGACGAGCTGTTTCTTGATCTCTTCGGTGGTTCCGTCGACTACGGTCTGGAATTGCGGTTTGTCAAACAGCGCTTGGATCTGCCGAGGATAGGACTGACTGATATTGCGCAGCCGGATCGCTTCGTCGAACTTCGCCGGGTGGGCGGTTGACAGCACAACTGCCGCTTCCCCTTCCTGCGTCAGCCTGTCGGAAGCCGCAGCCCCGCAGGCGGTGTGCGGATCAAGCAAATAATCATGCTCATCATAGTAAGCGCGAATGGTGTTCAGGCACTCTTCATTCTCCACGCTGTATGCCGAAAAGTCGGATTGCACTTGCCGCAGCGCGTCTCCGGTTATGTCGATGCGGCCCTCCGCTTTGAACTGTGCCATCAGAGAAGCAACGGTTTCGGCGTCTTCCCCATGCAGATAATACAAATACCGTTCAAAGTTGCTGGCGACTTGGATGTCCATGGACGGACTGTACGTTTCACGGAAGGCGCCCGGTTGATAAATGCCTTCGTTCACGAAACGGGCCAAAATATTATTCTCGTTTGTAGCCAGAATCAGCTTGTGGATCGGAAGTCCCATTTTTTTAGCGAGGTAACCGGCAAATATATCGCCGAAGTTCCCTGTAGGCACGCTAAAGTTGATCTTGCCGGCATGCCCCTCTTTGGCCAATTGGAAGTAGGCATAGAAGTAATACACCGTCTGTGCCAGAATCCGGGCAATATTGATGGAATTGATGGCGCGCAGGTGGTACTGCTGTTTGAATCCGACGTCGGCGAAAAGCTCCTTGATGATCCGCTGGCAGTCATCAAAGGTGCCTTTTACGGCGAGATTCAGCACGTTGGCGTCATTGACCGTAGTCATCTGCAGCTCCTGTACTTTACTCACCTTCTGGTGCGGATGCAGGATGCAGATGCGGATTCCTTCCTTGCCGCGCACGCCCTCGATGGCCGAAGCGCCTGTGTCGCCGGACGTGGCTCCAAGAATGTGGATGATCGAATTCGTTTTTTTGGAGACATAGGAATACAGATTGCCAAGAAATTGCAGCGCAACGTCCTTGAAGGCAAAGGTCGGACCGTGAAACAGCTCCATCACATAGCGGCCGTTATCGAGCCGGCTCAGCGGTGTTACATCCTCGTGACGAAACGTTGCATAGCTGTCGTCGACCAGTTTCTTCAGGTCCGCACGCGGAATTTCATTGTTCACAAATAAGGAGAATACTTCCAAGGCGAGCTCCGTAAAAGGAAGCTGCTGCCATTGTTTGAGAGTGGTCTCCGATAATTGCGGAATATGCTCCGGGACAAGCAAGCCGCCGTCGTCGGCCAGTCCCATCAGAATCGCGTCGATAAATCCTGTCGGGGAAATTTGTCCCCGTGTGCTGATATACTTCATCAAATAATCCCCTCGTGCAATAGAATTAGTACCATTGTAACTTATTCGGGGTGCCCTGGTCGATAAAAACTTGCCGATGCTGCTTACCATTATTTGCGAGACGCAGTTTGAACAAGGGCATGCTTCTTTTGGAGGAGGGAATTAAGGATTCCGAAAGAGGCGCGGAAGGAAATGGCGATCCATTTTTACCAGAAATCAAAGGGCAGGTAACCCATCCACCCTGAATAGGGATGCGGGCTCGGTTGAAGCTGCCGGGGTTCTTTTGCTTTTATGGCATGCATCGAATACTCCCAGCCGAGCAGAATGATCACCAGAAGGATGAATAAAACCAGCACGATTTCAAAGTTTATAGTTGGTAAATCATTTTTTCTTCTTGATTTTGCCGCCATCATGCACCGCCTTTTTTCCAAGCTGTTTATGCCAGTATATGAGATCAAACCGACTCGGCTTGTATGGTTGAATCGGTGCCGATGACTATTTTGCCGAAAAGTGATATAAGTATAATAACAATCATCCATGAGGAGGAACGGACATGCTGCGAGGGAAAACAGCTTTGGTAACGGGTTCGGCGACGGGCATCGGGCGGGCGGTTGCGCTGCGATTGGCGGAGGAAGGCGTCAATATCGCAATCAATTATTCCAAGTCCCGTCAAGAAGCCGTGGATACGCTGCATGAAATTGAACAAAAAGGCGTGGAAGGGTTATTGTGCCAGGCCACCGTCGCGGACGATCAGGAGGTCAGGCGGATGGTCGCGCAAACGCTGGAACGATTCGGAAGATTGGACATTCTGATAAACAATGCGGGGGTAACCGATTTTGTCGGGCATGATGACTTGGAAGGATTGAAGGAAGCCTACTGGGACAGAGCGATGGATGTGAATGTGAAGGGCATGTTTTTCTGCTGTCGTGCTGCCGCAGAAGCTTTGAAAAAGCAAAGAGGCTGCATCGTGAATGTGACTTCCGTTGCCGGCGTGACCGGTCTCGGCAGCTCGATCGCATATGCCGCATCGAAAGCGGCTGCCATCAGCGTCACCAAATCGTTGGCCCGTGTACTGGCGCCTGAAGTCCGCGTCAACAGCGTAGCTCCGGGAATCGTTGACACGCGCTGGGTTAAAGGCCATGAGGATCACATCCGGCATCTCGCCAAAGACACGCCGCTCGGCAGAATTGCCGCGCCTGTTGATGTGGCCGAGGTAGTTTATTCATTGATTGCACATTCCGCTTTTGTGACCGGACAAAATGTGGTGGTTGACGGAGGGAAATTTATATAGCGGAAACAACATTACGAATTCGGGGAGCGTTATCGTTTCGCATGAAAAGAGGATTGACCGTTTTCTTCTATACAGGAACCGTCATGTATCTTTTTCTCTTTAAGGAAGAGATTCTGGGGTGGATGAAGCAGGGACATGTCCCTCTTGTCCTGATCTATTTGCTTACAGCGGCTTTTGCCTTGGTCCCGATTATTCCGTTCAGCCTTGTCATCGGAACGATCGCCTTTATTTACGGGCCGGTAATCGGTTCATTGATCAGCTGGTTGGGGGCATGGACTTCCGCGCTGCTGTTGTTTATGCTTGTGCGATATTCGTTTCAACAGAAAGGACGGCAGTGGCTGGCGAAATCAGAGAAAATCGAACGGTTTACGGAGATGATGGAGCGAAGCCCGTTTTTGGCGATATTGTTCGCACGGCTTCTCCCGCTCGTGCCGCAAACCTTGGTAAACGCCTATTCGGCGCTTCTGTCGGTTTCATTTGTTGTCTATGCGGCGGCCTCGGCAGTCGGGAAACTTCCGGGAATGCTCGTCTATGCCCTGATCGGGAGCCGGATTGCCAACCTTCACGACATCCTGCTCATTGCGGCCGGCTATGCCGCTTTTCTTCTTGTGGTTTATGGCGTATACAAGTTTTTGTATCGGTCTTGCTGAAGCTGTTGCGATCGCCGAGCATTGCTTAATGAGCTTCGTACTTTTGCAGACGCGGAAGCAAATCTTTACGAAAGAGTAAGTGTAAACGATGACTTTGGTTAGCATTTTCGGATGGTAGCTGTCATGGCCACCACCAGGATATGCAGAGCATGTTCACATCAATTTCCCCGCATTTGCATCCCTATAGGCGGAAGGAGTCATCCCCACAATTTTCTTGAATAGACGATGGAAGTGAGAAGGACTTTCAAAACCGCAGGTAGAGGCGATCGTGCTGACATTGTGATTCATAACGAGCAGCAGCTCCTTGGCGTGGACGATTTTTTTCAAGTTGACATATTCGGTGACATTCATTCCGGTAAGCTGCTTGAAGACGCGGCAGAAATGGGCAGGTGTCACAGCGGCCTTTTTGGATAATACGGAAAGGCTTATTTCGCTGTTGCTTAAATTTTCATTGATATACACCAATATTTCTTTCATCCACAATGGCCTTACTGGCGAGTCGGTCAGAGGCAAATGATCTGTTGGAATGAAAGTTCGGGCTAGTAATAGCAGAATTTGCTGGAACTTCAGCAGGACTGCCTGACGATATCCAAGCTTACGGGCGTTCAGCTCTTCGTACATTTGATCCAGATGCAGCTCTGTGTCTAATCGATCCATTTGTGGCTTTTCGCATTTATATTTTTTATACTTTCTGGCTTGCTCGAAGCTATGCAGGTAAGTGAATGGATCGTCCAGTGAAGCCTGGTGAACCAGATATGGGCTGAAAAAGATAGCTGTTGAGGTGACGGGATCGTCCAAATCCGGAAAGGTACGGTGAACGGTATTTCCAGGGATGATGAAAAGATCGCCTTCGCACATTTCAAAAAATGCTTGATCAATGAAAAAAGTGCCTTTTCCTTGGTGCACATATACCAGCTCATACCAATCATGCAGATGATCTGGAAGCTCACGCTGACTCGTTTTGGTATCCTTATATACGAAAGAGAATGGGAAAGCAGCTTCAAAATCAAAATTT
This sequence comes from uncultured Caryophanales bacterium, assembly GCA_964514665.1. Lineage (GTDB taxonomy): Bacteria > Bacillota > Bacilli > Paenibacillales > KCTC-25726 > CAZESH01. Next base: position 10,360 of record CAZESH010000072.1, on the reverse strand, counting down.
TTGCGAACAGGTTTCATGCAAATCCCCTTCCGTATTTTTTCTTCATGATTATATCAATATAGAGCATAAATATGCAATGATACGCTATTTATAAAACAATATTTGTTGATAAAATATAAATTGAAGTATTCAGATTCAATGAGTTAGTACATGAACGCATTGCTGAAAGCGCTTCTTGTTTTGCATTGCGATAAATTTGAGGGGAGAAGCATTTGATGAAATACCGCAAACTTGGTAAGACGGGCCTTGATGTATCGGTACTTAGTTTTGGGGCGTCCTCGCTAGGTTCCGTGTTCCGTGATGCGAATGAAGAAGAAGGGATTCACACCGTGCATGCGGCAATTGATGCGGGCATTAATTACATTGACGTATCACCGTATTATGGATTGACGAAAGCGGAGACCGTGCTGGGAAAAGCGATCAAACAATTGCCCCGTGATAAATTCTTGTTGTCTACCAAAGCCGGACGATATGGAGCAGAAACATTCGATTTTTCTGCCAAAAGAATCGTGAGCAGCTTAGAGGAAAGCTTGACGCGGTTGAACACGGATTACGTCGATATGTTATTCCTGCACGATATTGAATTCGTGCCTGCGCAAATTATTTTGGAAGAAGCGATTCCTGCCTTGTATCGTTTGAAAGAACAAGGGAAAGCTCGTTTTGTCGGCATTAGCGGTCTTCCGTTGCAAATGTTCGAGAAGTTGATCCCCCAAGCGGAATTGGATGTCATCTTGTCCTATTGCCATTACTCCTTAAACGACGATTCGTTGCTCGGATTGTTGCCGCTTACGGAACAAAAGCAAATCGGACTCGTAAACGCATCTCCGCTTTCCATGGGACTGCTGAGCACCAGAGGTACACCAGAATGGCATCCTGCCAGTGCTGAATTGAAGGAAGCTTGCAAGCGTGCTGCGGATTATTGTGCGGACAAGGGAGCGGATATCGCCAAGCTGGCGGTGCAGTACTCTACATTGCACGAGCAGATCCCTACAACGCTTGTGAGTTCGGCAAATCCGGATAATATTATCCGTAATGCCAACTGGGTAGTTGAACCGATGGACGAGGAATTGCTGCAAGATGTGCTCGACATATTGAAGCCGGTTCATAATCAGAGTTGGGTAAGCGGCAGACCGGAGTATAACGAGGGAATGAATTAAACAATAATTTGATAATGAAAAGATGGAGGAATTGAAAAATGAGTAAATTGGATTTGCGTTTCAGACAAGTGCATTTGGATTTTCATACCAGCCCTGATATTGATCAAGTAGCGATCGATTTTGATCCGGAACAATTCGCCGCGACGTTGGAAAAGGCCAGAGTGGATTCGATCACGTGCTTCGCGCGGTGTCACCATGGTCATTTATATTATGATTCAAAGCTGAACCCGGAAAGAATCCATCCGGGGCTTACTAACCGCAACTTGTTGAAGGAACAAATCGAGTCTTGCCATAAAAGGGGCATTCGGGTTCCAATCTATATTACGGTCCAATGGGATTACTATACGTCGATGGAGCATCCGGAATGGGTCTCGGTAACGGGTGACGGGGGCATTCTGGCGGCAGCGGAGCTTGATGTCCAAGAACCGTTTGTTCCCGGTTTTTATCAAACGCTTTGTTTGAATTCGCCATACAGAGATTTTCTTAAAGCACATACAAAAGAAGTATTGGAAACATTCGATGCAGCGGACGGACTATTCTTTGATATCCTGTTCCCGACTGGCTGTGCATGCAAACACTGCCGTAAAGAAATGGTCGAAAGAGGATACAAGCCGCACATCGCTGAAGAAAGAATGGCGTATTCGCAGGTGATGATCAATGAGTTCAAGCTGGAAATGACGGAATTCGTCAGACAATACAATAAAGATTGCAGCATTTATTACAATCGCGGTCACGTGGGAACGGCGCACAGGTCGGTTGTGGACGCCTACTCGCATTTTGAGCTGGAAACACTGCCGAGCGGACATTGGGGATACCTGCATTTTCCGATCACGATGAGATATGTGCGTACGCTGGGGCTTGATTGCTTGGCGCAAACCGGGAAATTCCATACGATGTGGGGAGATTTCCACTCCTTCAAAAATCAAGCGGCGCTTGAATTCGAATGCTTTAATATGCTGTCGCTTGGTGCGAAGGCGATGATCGGCGATCAACTCGATCCCAACGGCAAACTTTCCGAGCCTGTTTATGAATTGATCGGTTCGGTTTACGAACAAATTGAAAAGAAGGAACCGTGGTGCAGGCAGGTGACGCCCGTAACGGAAATCGGCGTATTTACCGCAGAGGAATTTACTGCCGCGGAAGCAGGGAACTTGCCGGTGTCCATCCGTGGCGTTACACGGATGCTGCAAGAGAGTGCGCAGCAATTTGACGTGCTGGATTCCAAGAGCGATTTTTCCAAGTACAAGCTGTTGGTCATGCCGGATAACATTCCTGTTTCCGATGAGTTTGCGGCAAAACTTGGAGAGTATTTGCAGAGCGGCGGCAAGCTGATCGCTTCCTTCGAATCCGGTATGGATCATGGAAAGACGAAGTTCAACATTCCGCAATTGGGGATCAAATTGAATGAAAATCCGACGACCGATATTTATGGTGAATTGGTGCGCGGAAAATACTTCGAAAGATTCGATTATGCGGATTATATTATTCCGCAAAACGAAATTGGCCGCAGTTTGCCGCAGACCGAGCACGCCATGTATATGAAAGGCGTGGAAGTGAGAGCGGAGGCGGGTGCCGAGGTGTTGGCTCAAGCGATCCTTTCTTATTTCGACAGAACGTATGCGCACTTCTGTTCACACCGTCAAACGCCGTCTTCGGGCAAGCCGGGATATGACGCGATCGTGAAAAACGGGAACGTGATTTATTTTGCCCATCCGATCTTCACGCAATACAATAAAAATGCGCCCCGTTGGGTCAAGCAATTGTTCTTGAACGCCGTTGAGATGCTTATGGGCCAATCCTTGCTGGAGCACGACGGGCCGAGTACCATGCTTGCTACCGTGAATGCGCAGGAAGCCGAGAATCGTTGGGTCGCTCATTTGCTCCATTATATTCCAGAGCGCAGAAGCGAAAATATTGATATCATTGAAGATGTGATACCGCTGTATAATGTGAGCTTATCCATCGATGCACCGAAAAAGATCCAGAGCGTGACCTGTGTGCCTGAAGGTACCGAGCTTGGCTTTACCGTGCAGGATGGAAGAGTCGAATTTACGGTTCCGGAAGTGCGGGGCCACCAAATGGTCAGCATTCAGTTTGCGGAATAAAAGGGAATCTTCATAGTCAAACCAAGGTTTGGTTGCTTATATGCTGGCGTCCTGTTCAAGGACGTCGGCATATTTATCTTTTTTTCCCGGGGGAGAAACCTTATGCAGCGAAACCATATCTCCAAACTTCGATGGTGGTATTATAATCTTTCCATTGCCTACAAAATCAATCTGATCAGCATCGCTTCGATCCTGATTTTTGTGGTGCTGATTTATATTGCAAACAAAACGTCATCCGATATCTTGATCAAGCGAACAATCGAAAATTCGGTGCAAAACTCGGAACTGATCAACCAAAGCTTGACGAGCATGCTCGATAATGCCGAAACATTGTCCAATACACTTTTGGCCAATTCTTTTGTGCAGGATTATTTGAATGAGATCAAGACGGTCGGCGACAACGACCCGATGATGTACGATTTGAGCTTTAATATCCAAGCCATCTTTGACAACAGCATTGAACCGAGAAGAACGGTCAGTTCGATAGAACTGTTCAGTATAGGCGGTAATGCGGTTACTTCCGGAAAAGTCAATGGCATGACCTTCGACAGGTTTGAGATTTTCAGGCGTACTGAAAGTTTGTTGAAGCATGAATGGAACAAAATGATCTGGGAAGACCTGCACAAAATCGATTTTCAAACCGACATCAATCCGGCTTTTGCCATTTCCATGAGCCGCAATGTCGTTAGTTCTTCGAACGGAAGCATTGTCGGTTATTTGCGCATGGATCTCAATGAACAGAACATCTCCAACATATACCGAGAAGTTGAGTACGGAAAAACGGGAAGATATTTGATTATCAATCGCCAAGGCCTGATCGTATCTTCCTTGGATAAAGCAGATCTGAATCAAAGCGTCTCGCAGGATCCCTATTTTGACTGGGTGATCCAGCATGATCGGGCCGGGGCGATATTCAAGATGAACGGAAGCAAATATTTGGTCACTTCCTCGCATTTTAATAAGATGGATTGGATCATTCTCGGCATTGTCCCGTTGGATGAATTGATGGATGATAATTTGCGGGCTTCCAGACTCATTTATTTGACAGGCTTGACCTGCATTGCGCTGGTCATTTTATTGTCGTTTTTATTGTCCCGATCGATATCCAAACCGATCATCCGGCTTTCCCGAATGATGGTCAATGCTGGTGTGGGGCAGTTTGAAATCCGGGCCGAGGAAAAAGGACAGGATGAAGTCGGTCATTTATCGAGAAGCTTTAATCGCATGTTAGGCCAAATCTCCAGTCTGATGGATGAGGTTTATACCGAACAGAAAAAGAAGCGGGAATATGAATTGTTGGCGCTGCAAGCACAGATTAACCCCCATTTTCTATATAACACGCTAGAAAGTATTGTTTCGCTAATTAAATTGCGTTGGACAGAGGATGCGATCATGCTCATCCAGACGCTGGGAAAGTTTTACCGTATGGTCATCAACCGGGGAGAGAGCATGATCACGATCGGCGAGGAAATCGAGATTACCCGCCAGTACCTGATGATCCAAAAGGTGAGATATCGCGAGAGCTTGGAATATGATTTCGATTTAGAAGACGAAGCTTTGAAAAGAAAGATCATGAAACTGTCGATTCAACCGCTTGTGGAAAACGCGATTTATCACGGAATCAAGAAAAAAGCGGAAAAAGGAACGCTGTCGATCTCTGCGAAAATGACCGATAACCATGTTGTGGTGTCGGTTCAAGATGATGGAATCGGAATGAGTCCCGATATGGTGCAGCAATTGCTGTCCGAGTCCGAGCAGCGCAAAAAGCTCGGCTTTGGATTGCGCAGTGTGGATGAACGGATCAAACTGCACTTTGGAAATGAATTTGGGATTTCCATTACCAGCGAGCCGGGCATGGGAACCAGAATCAACATCACATTGCCTGGTGAATTTGAAAGAGGGGGCGAATCTGATTGATTACTGTACTTATCGTGGATGATGAATTCTTGGTAAGAGAATCGATCAAAAAGTCGGTGGACTGGACGAATCTCGGTTTTGAAATGATCGGCGAGGCAAAGGACGGCTTGCAAGCCAGGGAAATGATTGATCGATATGAGCCGGATATTCTCATTGTGGATATCAATTTGCCTTTTATGAACGGGATTGAATTAGCCGCATACGTGCAAGAGCAATATCCGATGACGAAGACCATCATTGTCACCGGTTATTCCGAATTCGAATTCGCCCAAAAAGCGATCCGTGCCGGGGTGCAAGGCTATTTGACGAAGCCGATCGAAACAAAAGAAATCGTTGAAGGGTTGATCAGGGCCCAGAAAACGATTGCGGAAGAGAAAAACACCAAGATATTCGTGGAAGCTTTACAGAGGCAGCAATGGTTTATGGAAAGGCAGCGGTTTTTGAGCAGAATGGTTTCGGGAGAAGAAGAAGCTAGCAGTTTAAAGGCCCAATTGGACAAGTTTGGTCTTCCCCATGATTTGTTGTCTTTTTGCTCCGTTGCTTTTGCCATTGAAGATCGCGACTCAACGGATCCATACGGCAAGGATAGAGAACTGTGGGAATTTGCCGTGTCCAATATTATCGAAGAAGCCTTTGGCGCATATTTGCACCCGGTTGTTTTCCCAAGCTCGGATCAACAGATCACGGTATTATTGCATTGCGAGGAGAGGATGGATCTTGCCGAAATCAAGCGCATCTGCGAAAAAATCATTGCGGTTGTCAAGCAGCATCTGCGGTTTTCCATTTCTTCGGGAATTGGTCAAGTCTGTGAAAGCTATAGTCGTCTCCATCTTTCTTACAGGGAGGCCGATCATGCAGTCAAACAACGATTTGCAGCAGGGCATGATCGCGTATTTGTCTATGATTCGCAAATTTTCGACAATGACAAACTGATTTTATTCAACGATGAGGATAAACGTAATCTGCTCATAGCTTTGCGTCTGGGAAAAATCAATGAAATTCATCCGGTAATAGACGGGATTTTCCGAGAGATGGAAAGGTTGAAATATAGAAAAGAACACAGCGTCTTTTTGGCGATGAATATTTCGTCCATTGCGATTGAATTTATTAAAGAAAACGGTTTTTTTCCCAAAGAAATCATTCAGCGGGATCTGCTCGAACTGTTCATGGAGATGAAAACGGTGGAGGATGTGCGCCTTTTCGTCAATCAGTTATATCAGAAAAGCATTGAGCTTGTGTTCGGCAAACGGAACAGGGGCATCAGCAAAACGGTGGAGAAAGCGAAGTGCTACATCGAGAAACAGGTTTGTAAAGTGGATTTATCGCTGGAAGAAATCGCATCGCAGATCTTTGTCAACTCTTCCTATCTAAGTTCCATTTTCAAACAAGAAATGGGCGTATCGGTAGTGGAATACATCAATATTTGCCGTTTGAATAGATCGAAGGAAATTTTGGACCAGGATGATTTTGTCAATATTGAAACGCTGGCCTATGATGTCGGTTACAGCGATCACTATTATTTTAGCAAACGGTTCAAACGTCAATTTGGCTTGACTCCCAAAAAATATCTGGAAAATAAAAAGATCGATTAATCCCAAAAAAACTCCCGTCAACCTAAAATACATCCATTTAGCATACGGAGCTCCACTTTTATAATGAAGTTGCAGTACAAAAAATCAGATAAAGAAAAGGGAGGATGTACATGAAAAAATCAGCATTATTGAAAGCGTTTAATTTTGTGCTGGTGCTGATGCTATTGGGGGCAACGCTGGCGGCGTGCTCTGGCGGGAGCAACAAGGAATCCGCTGCCCAAGCAACGAAGAATACTGAAGGCTCGGACAATGCGGCAGCGACGGACAGCACTCAAAAGAAAGATCCGGAAGTCACGATTCGCATCTTGACAAGATATTCCGGAACCGACCCTCAGGCGCCGTACCTGAAAGAAATGATGGAGCAGTTCACTAAGCTTCACCCGAATGTAAAATTCCAAGATGATTCGATATCTGAAGAAGCGGCTTATAACAATAAATTGAAAGCGGATATCGCAACGGGAAATTTGCCTAATATGTTCATTATTTATGGAAGCGCTCCGTTGGCCGAGTACGCGAAAAACGGTTTGCTTATGGATGTGTCTCCGCTTCTGGAAGACAAAGAATGGTCAAGCGGATTTATCGATTCCAACTTCAGCTACTATGATCTAAGCAAATATGGCGTTAATGGCATCTATGGCATACCGTTCGCTTATTACCCGGAAGTCATTTACTACAACAAAGATTTGTTCGCGAAAGCCGGAATTACGAAAAAACCGGAAACCATGGATGAGCTTTATGATGTGATCGATAAATTGAAAGCGGCAAATATCATTCCATGGGGCGTCGGTGCGAAAGATACATGGAGAACGGGACACATTCATACGAACGCTGTTTATCGTATGGCGGGTGTCGACAAGATGAAAGATATCGGAGCGCGTACTGCAAAATGGACAGACCCGGATGTTGTTGCATCTTTGCAATGGCTGAAAGATTTGAAAGCAAAAGGCGCTTTTGAGAAAAACTTCGAAGGAATCGACTTTGAAACGGAAAGAGCAGGCTTCTTCAGCGGAAAATATGCGATGGACTTGAATGGAGCCTGGTTCATTTCGGATATCGAAAATTCGCCGGTTAAAGATAAGATCGATTTCTTCCCGTTCCCTTACTTCACGGACAAGGAGCAATTCAAAGGGGATTCCGTGTTGTTCACAAACGGACACGTGTTTAGCGGCAAACTGACAGGGTACGATAAAGAGATCACGATCGAATGGGCAAAATTCTTCCATTCCAAAGAAGCGCAGCAGCTTCGTTATGACAAATATAATCTGATTCCTGCAAGAAAAGACGTAGATACGTCTAAACCTGGCAAACCAAAACTGCTGCAAGATATTACGGCATATATGGGTACGGTTACAAATCCGGGCGGAGATTACTTTGATTATGATACGTTAAGCTCCATGATCGATGTCAGCCGCAATAATATCATTGGCATGCTGCTGGGCAATTCGGCCGAAAAAGCTGCCGCTGAAATTCAAAAAGAAATTGATCGTCAAAAGAAATAGTCGGTATAACGGTATAAAAATTAGATAGACAACTTAAAGGATCTCACAGATCGAAATGATGCTTGCTTCGGTCTGTGAGAATCCTCTATTAAACAGGAGTCCGTATATAAAAGGTGGATATCATATGACGCATTATAGAAAAAGTTTGAGAGTGATTACCCTTTTCCTGATACCGGCGATTTTGATTTATACCCTGCTTGAAGTCATCCCGGTATTTCATTCCATCTACCTGTCTTTTTTTGAATGGCCGGGAATTCAGGGCGTGCCTTTAAAATTTGTCGGGCTGCAGAATTTTATTGACTTATTATCTTATGAACAATTCATAAAATCGTTAAAAAACATTTTGTGGTATGTAGTGCTAAGTATTTTAACCCAGATTCCGATCGGGTACTTGTTCGCAATCATGTTAAGCAGTTTTAGACCCGGATATCGATTCTTCAAAGCCACTTTTTTCTTGCCTTTAGTGCTGCCGATAACTGCAACATCGCTTTTATGGCGGTTTATCTTGTTTCCGAATGAAGATGGTGTGCTTAATCATATATTGATTTTCTTGGGATTGGACAATTGGACGAATGGTTGGTTGATCGATCCCGCAACAGCAATGACAAGTGTTATTTTGGTCACGGCATGGTCCAGTACCCCTTATTATTTGACAATCGGATTTGCTGCGGTAACGAGCATTCCGCATGAAGTGATCGAATCCAGCATCATTGATGGAGCGGGTACGTTCAGAAGAGTATTCACCATTACGATTCCGATGATTTGGGAATCGCTTAAGATTTCAGTGGTCTTGGTGATTACCGGCATATTGAAAATATTCGACATTGTGTTCGTCATGACCGAAGGGGGACCTAACGGAATGACGCATGTTCCCGCCACATTAATGTATTACGAAGCCTATAAATACAATCATTACGGGTTAGGCAGCGCCATTTCCACTGTGATCCTGTTGTTGAGCATCTTATTTACTGTCCTCAGCTTGAAAGTGATGTCGACCAAGAATGATTAATCGGTTCTGAGTGCAGGTATGGAGATAAAAAGAAGAGAAGTTAGGAGTGAGGTGCAGACATGGTTTCCCAAGTTCAGTCTTTCCAGCCCCGCCGGTATGTGATGAAAAAACATATAAAAAATGTACTGTATTATGGATTTTTGATTGTTTATTCCATTCTATGTTTATATCCGATTTATTTCAGCGTGATCTCTTCACTAAAGAAAGACACGGAGATTTTTACCAAACCTTTTTCATTTCCAACGGAATTTCATTTTGAAAATTATGCAAGAGCATGGGAGTTGGGGAAGGTGGGAATATACTTTAAAAACAGTATCGTTCTTACGGTTGCCGCACTTCTGATCTCTGCTTTTGTCGGTACATTGGCTGCTTATATTTTAGCCAAATTTGAATTCAAGCTGAAAGGTTTTGTTTATCTGTATTTTACGGCAGGGATGATGATCCCGATTCAAACCACGATCATTCCTTTATCCTATACTTTAGGCAAGTTCCACCTTACGAACAATCCTACGATTCTTGTATTGTTGTTTACTGCTTTTAATCTTTCGATGACGATTTTCATTTTGGCAGGTTTTATGAAAGGCATACCGACCGAGATAGAAGAAGCTGCCGTAATGGATGGCTGCACTCCCTTCAACGTGTATGCCAAAGTCATTATCCCGCTTGCCATGCCCGCCATCGCAACGGCATCCATCTTTAATTTCCTGCATACATGGAACAATCTGATTTTTCCTCTCGTATTTATCAGCGATGATAATTTGAAAACGATTTCGATCGGATTGCTGACATTCTTTGCTCAAAGACAGTCTGACTACGGCGGTGTCATGGCCGCAATCGTCGTCACGGTGCTGCCTCCGATTCTCGCCTTCGTACTGCTTCAGGAAAAAGTGGAAAAAGGCTTGACGGCCGGTGCCGTCAAAGGGTAAGCCCTTGAACTTTGCCCTCCTCGAGTGGTAAATTTATACCAAATCATGATGCAGGGGTGAAGTTTATGAAATTGGCCTTGATTTCCGACATTCACGGCAATGCCGTTGCTTTGGAGCATGTGTTGGCGGATATAGACAAGCGCAAGGTAGACAAG
>CAZESH010000071.1:0-15726 GCA_964514665.1 uncultured Caryophanales bacterium | reverse complement strand
CCGCAAGCCTGCTCGATCGGTCCAAGCAAAAAATCCAGCAGATCGAGCGTATGGCTGGCCAAATCGAAGAACAGTCCTCCCCCTGATAAATGAGGCTGAATCCGCCAGGGTGGATTCAGTCTGTCCGCTTCATCCCGCTGGAAAGGGCGATATTGAACCGTCGACACAAATTTTATTTCGCCAATCGCTCCGCTGTCCAAAAGCTCCTTTACTTGCAAAAATCTGGGCAGCGCCCTGCGGTAATAAGCGACAAACAAAGGCACGCCGGCATGCTTGCAAGCCTCGATCATCTTTACGCATTCAGCGTAATTCAGCGCCATCGGCTTTTCCACATAAACGGGTTTGCCTGCCTTCGCAGCGGCAAGCGCATATTCCAGATGAAAGGCCGGCGGCGTCGCCACATAAACCGCGTCCACCTCCGCATCGCCGATCAAGCGTTCAGCATCGTCATACCACTTCGCCACACCGTGGCGCTCGGCGTAATCCTTGGCCAGTCCGCCGTTTCTCCGCATTACGGCGGTCAAAGCGGAATGCTCGGCCTTCTGGAAGCCGGGTCCGCTTTTCACTTCCGTCACGTCGCCACAGCCGATAATGCCCCAACGCACCTTTGTCATACAGCACCTCCCGCCCATGGCTGACGAACGGTCTCGACCGTTTCTCCCGTTCTTATCGCCTGCTCGATCATCATTCCGAGATAATGGTCCTGCAAGGCCTCCGCCAATCCGTAAAAATCGGGACCTCCGGCGGCATAATCGGCCATTTTGCGCATGCAGGCGGCGACGGCGATCTCGTCGTCGTACAAGCGGGCAGGCGCGAACGGATTCTCGTATACCCATTGCTCGCCCGCAAGGATCCCCTGCAGAAAATGGCCCTCCATATTCTCCCGCTCCCCCTTGTTCACCCGCTTCAGCTCCAAATGCAGCGGCGTTGCAAAATCGGCCAGCAAATTCAGGCGGTCGTCGAAAATTTCGCCGCGGTCCCCTCTCACGCTCACATGATTCGAGCGGATCCAGGAACGATGCTGATTGGTGGTGAAATCGTAAATGCCCAGCTTCCCTCCAAAGTCCAGCCATGCCAAATCCCGCGGCAGTGTCACAAGCTGCTCTTCCCGCGGCGGGCCGCTGCGGTCGGGACCGGCCACTACGGGCGCTTCGAAGCGCATCGCCCGGATCTGCGCCCCTTCAAAGCCTATGCCTAAATATCGCCTCATCAGGCTGGCGGCATGATACAAATGCGAGATCGAGACGGTCGCCTGCGTGACGCTGCCCAACCGACCGGATTGAACGACGGACAGTCTCGCCGCATGCATCGGTTGAAATTGGTACTGCTCGGCCACCTGAATGCGCGCATCTTTGGCGGCAAGCTGTTCATGCAGCGTCAAAAGCCCGGGCAAATCCGGAGCCGGAGGCGTTTCCGCCAGTACCGGAATACCGGCTTCGGCCAATTTCAACAAATATTCCGGACTTGCCTGCCGCGACACCGAAAGAATCGCAAAATCGGGCTGCTCTTTTTCCAAGAGCGATTCAAGCGTCCTGTATGTAGCGATATTCCATTGCCGTTCCATCTCCTTGCCCTTGCCCTCATCCCGGACCACCATGCCTCCGACCGCAAACTCCTGCGGCAGCGCATTGGCGATCCGCATAAAGAACTGGGCGCGAAAGCCGCCTCCCACCATGCTGAAAACCGCCGGTTTATTCAACCTTTTCTCCCTCCTGTCGCAAATCCGTCACGGTCGCTGACTGATTTTCGCAAAGCTTTGCTTCATACACCAGAAGCTTAAGTGTATGTTCTTCTGAAATGTTCTCCAGTCCGTGGCTCCAGCCCGGCTTGTTCAAAATGACGTCACCGGCCGCAACTTCACGTACTGTTCCGTTGACCGTCATCCTTCCCGACCCCTGCAAGATTACGTACATCTCCTCATCACGCCCGTGTTGATGATAGCCGATCGAGGTTTGCGGAGGCATTTCCATATAATACAAAAATCTCAGGGGACTGAAAAAATCCACCTCCGAGAACAGCTTGACGCTTCTGACCAAACCTTCTCCATGATGACTGCTGGCCAGCCTCGCTTCCGACTGCAAAAAATTGCGTACGATCATTGCGCTTTCCTCCTGCTCCTCGTGCCGGAAATCAGCAGCGATTTGCCTTTCATCCAGCACAGATGTCCGGTATAATTTCTAGTGAACCCCTTAAGCTTGAATAATCGGGTAATCCACAACGACAACGTTGTCAAGAATGCCGTCAAGCGAACTGACGAAGTCCTGATGCAGCGGATGGGGACCGTATTCGCGCAGCGCTTCCCTATCCTTGAAGGTAACCCTGAGCCCTAGCGAATAGCCGTGCCTGTTCGCCGTCTCCTCCGTTACGTTGATGCCTGCGCTTATATCGACAATACCAGGAATCCGCCCTTTAAAGGCCAACAGCTTATCCAGCAGCTCTTTTTCCTTCTTTTCCGTTACCGATCCGTTAAACTTAAATATAACCAAGTGTTCGAACATATCGATCATCCTTTGCTTTTTCTTCTTGAGGGGCAGCCGGGCACCGCCCCCCAACGATTATTGTAGCATAATCTGAAAGCGTTTGCCCTGAAATGCCAACCCTCGCGCAAAGGAGTGCAAAAGCAATGTCAAATGTATATTTGATTACTGGATTCCCCGGATTTATCGCTTCTTACCTGGTTCAATTGCTTTTGAGCCGGAAGAGCGGAAAGATTTATCTGCTCGTACTGCCGCAGTTTATGGAAAAAGCGCAAAACCAATTGCCGACGTCCTTATCCGATGAGCGAGGTTTACCGTATGGTGATGGCGCGGTATCTTGGCCGGGAGCCGATCTGGCGGATGAAAGCAAAGAGGGATGATCAATGGAAAATCTCACATTATTGACCGCCAAACAAAACGCCTTTTTCCGCACGGGGCAGACCATGGATCCGTCCTTTCGCCTGGCTGCGCTGGAAAAGCTGAGACAAGCCGTGAAAAAGCATGAAGCGGCCATTTCCCGAGCGCTAAAGAGCGATCTGAACAAATCGGAATTCGAGGCTTACGCCACGGAAATCGGCTTGGTGCTGAAGGAGCTGCGTTTCATCAGCAAGCATCTTCGCTCCTGGATGAAGCCCAAGAAAGTAAAAACGCCCCTCACCCATATCGGATCGCGCAGCAGTACGGTCGCCGAGCCATACGGAAGAATGCTGATTATCGCCCCTTGGAATTATCCGTTCCAGCTTGTTCTCATGCCTCTGGCAGGCGCCATCGCAGCAGGAAATTGCGCGGTGGTAAAGCCCTCCGAGCTTACGCCGCAAACCTCGCGAGTGCTGGCGGAACTGATTGCGGAGAGCTTTCCCGATGATTATATCAGCGTTGTGCAAGGCGGAGTGGAAACCAATCAGAGGCTGCTGAAGGAGAAATTCGATTATATCTTTTTCACGGGAAGCGAAGCCGTAGGCCGCATCGTGATGCAGGAGGCGGCTGTTCAGCTTACACCTGTGACTTTGGAGCTGGGTGGGAAAAGCCCCTGCATCGTGCATCGGGATGCCAATATCAAGCTGGCGGCCAAGCGGATCGCCTGGGGGAAATTTCTCAATGCCGGGCAAACCTGCGTTGCCCCCGATTATGTGTATGTGCATGCGAGCATTAAAGAACGATTTTTGCAGGAATTGTCAGAGGCCGTTAAATCGCTCTACGGCGAAAATCCCCTGCAGACCGGGAATTTCACACGTATCGTAAGCGAAAAGCACCTGAATCGTCTGCGCCGATTAGCGGAAAACGGAACTTTATTGATCGGCGGCAGAACGGACAGCGCCAAACTAAGCATGGAACCGACCGTACTTACCGGGATCTCTTGGGAGGACGAGGTGATGCATGAGGAAATTTTCGGACCCATCCTGCCGGTGCTCGCCTACAGCGATCTGGAAGAGGCCGTCGAAGCTGTCAAGCGCCGTCCGGCTCCGCTCGCTTTCTATCTTTTTTGCGCCGACAAATCGATTCAGGAGCATGTGATGCAAAGCGTATCCTTCGGCGGCGGGTGCGTCAACGATACCGTATATCACTTTACTTCCCATTACCTGCCCTTCGGCGGCGCCGGCAGCAGCGGCTTCGGCTCCTATCACGGCAAAGCCAGTTTCGATGCCTTCAGCCGCAGCAAAAGCATCTTGCGGCAAACTACGCGCTTTGATCTCCCCTTCCGTTATCCGAATGTAAAAAACAGCCTGAGCATAATCAAACGTTTTTTGAAATAAATGCAGCAGTCCGTTTCCCTCCGAAAAAATAATCCCGCGGATCCGAAGCCGAAACGCGGGGCCTCATTTCTTGTGCAGCCAAATCATCTTCTGTTTCTTGTCAAAGCTTACCGCGTAGCCAAAAGCGGCAGCAACGTCACGAACCGGCAGTCCGGTAGCAGCAAAAGTTTTCTTGAAAAATGTCCGGTCTACCTTGCGGTATTTCGGTGCAAAGGCAACCTGCTTTTCTCCATCGCTTAGCGTAATGTCCTTATCGCTGCGGTTCACAACCTCGAGGTCCAAATAGTTCGTGAAAAAATCGATGTGGGCATAGCTTTTTCCCGCCGCTTGAAACACAAATCCGTTATAAGAATACACCTGATCCGTGGTCTCGCTCTGATGATTTTCCGCTTTCGTCAAATAATAATCGTCGGCGATAGAATCCTTGTAGACCTGCAGCACGCTGACGTCGCTTGTAACCGAGTAATCGTTGATTTTTCTGTGCTCGGGTGCATTGATCAAATTGTTGACGTCGAAATAATAAATCGATTTTACCCGCGGGTAGCGAAGCGGAAGTTGGCCATATATGCGGCGGAGCTTGTCTTTGGCAAACTCGGGATAGTACCGGTCGTCCGTTGAAGTATAGTGGGATACTCCGAATTCGGAAATCTGAATCGGTTTTCTGAAGCTGAACGTATTGTACACATAATCCAACAGCCTGAGCGGATCTTCACCGATCGCCAAATCCTGCGGTTCGAGGCTGTCGTTATGATAGACGACGTTATAGATGTTGATGCCCACCCAATCTACATAGTCGTCTCCCGGATAAAAGCGCGGGATCGTTTCTTCCGGAAAGGTGAACACGGTCCAGAGCATGATCACATTGGGCGCTTCCTGCTCCATCACATCATGCACCAGACGCCATTTTTCGATATACATTCGCGGATTGCTGTCATAGGACGTCCATGTCCCGTTCATTTCGCTTGCATAACGCAGAAAAACCGGAACGCCGGCCTTTGCCGCATCCTCGGCAAACTGTCTCAAATATGGACCGTCGCGTACCTCCTCCAAACCGTCATTGGGTTCCCAAGCAATCTGCGGAAATGCACCCGCACGCTTAACCTGTTCCACCCATTCCCGGGGAAAAGGCTTCCCGTAGCCGACATACTTAAAAAAACTGGCATGCTGTTTTTCCGTTCGTTCGTTAAAGGCTTTCATGCTTTGCTGAACCAAATTATCCTGCAGTACGTAGGCCCCTAAATATGCGCCTTGCTTCGGCTCGTATTTGGCCAGCTCAACACCATGCTTCTGTACATAAACCGTAAGATCATCCCGGTAAGGTATCGGTTCAAAGGAAAATCCGCTGATAAAAAAGAAAATCGCGATTAATGAGAAGATCATTGCAGCATTTTTCATAGAGTCTCCTGATCCGTTTCTGTGAGGGTCATAAAAACCATTGTATTACATTCTACAATATCCGCCATTTTTCCTTTTTATCCATAAAACCCTTTTTTCTAATAAATGTAAAAAAGTGCGAGCCATGCTCGCACCACAATTTACAGACTGTTATTTATTTTCGTTTAAAAATCTGGCGATTCGCTCCACAGCCTGCTCCAGCCGCGCTTCCTCCTGAACCAAAGCGATGCGGACGTAGCCTTCGCCTTCCGAACCGAATGCATCGCCGGGAATGACAGCGACTCCGATACGAAGCAGCATTTCCCGGGAAATTTGTCGAGATGTCCATCCCGCTGGAATCGGCGCCCAGATAAACATCGTGGCCTGCGGCTTCGGCACGCTCCAGCCTGCGGAGCGCAAGCCTTTAACGACAATGTCCCTGCGCCTTTGATAGAGCGCAGCCACGGAGCCGCCGCCGCTCATGTCTTCCTCCAACGCGGCAATTCCCGCCTCCTGCACGGCCAGAAATACGCCGTAATCGATATTCGCTTTCAGCATGTGCAGACAGCGCACGACATCGGCATTGCCGACAAGATAACCGATTCTGCAGCCCGCCATGTTATAGCTTTTCGACAGAGAATGAAACTCCACCGCGACATCCTTGGCCCCTGGAATCTCCAGCACACTGACAGGTTCATTGCCGTCAAAGGCCATTTCCGAGTAAGCAAGATCATGCACAATCAGCAGGTCATTAGTGCGGGCAAAGCTCACCAGCTTCTCGAAAAAGGCACGATCGGCCATCACCGCCAAGGGATTATTGGGGTAATTGAGAATCATGATTTTGGCGCGACGGGAGATACCCTCCGGAATGGCTTCCAGCTGCGGCAAAAAACCGTGCTCCGCCCTAAGCGGATAAAAGTGCGTTTGCAATCCGGCCAGGGCGAGGCCTGCCGCATAAATCGGATAACCCGGATTGGGGGCAAGCGCAAGTTCTCCCGGATTGGCAACCGCCATGGCCAGATGAGCCAAGCCGTCCTGCGAACCCATCAGCGTCAGCACTTCGCTTTCAGCATCAAGCTCCACGCGAAAGCGCCGTTCATACCATTTTGCCACCGTGCGGCGGAAAGCGATCGTTCCTTGTGAATCCGGATAGCGGTAATTGGCTGGATTGCCCACGCCCCGCTGCAGCGCCCGGATCACATTGGGGGATGGAGGCCGGTCGGGGCTGCCGATGCCCAAATCGATTACGTCCAGCCCATTTTCCCGAGCTTCGGCTTTCCACTGCGCCACTTCCGCAAAAATCGCCGATCCCATCAAAGACAGGCGGTCAGAGCCCTGTATGATCATTGCGTATTCTCTCCTATAGCATGAAAAATTTTACCATGTGCCAGCCGTGAACCCTTGATGGATGGTCCAGATCATCAAGGACAGAAAAACAGCCAGCCCCCCGTACGCAAGCCCGAACTTCCAACGGGTGGCAGGCGGTACATCATAATATTTATCATTAATGTGCGGCGTGCCCTCCAGCGCACCGTAGGCCACGATCCTTTCAGGTTCGGTTTGCTCCTGGGGAAGGCGCGCCACCCTCGTGATCACTGCCCGGAGGACAATCATCTGTTCATTGAATTTCACCGTATGCTTGACTCCCATGCTGTCCCAGCGCAGTTCGACATGCTGCTCGCCGTCCAGGCTGGAAAAGGTCGTAAACGATAATTCCGCGCGATGATTTTCTCCGGGAATGAAAGCGCCGTATTGAATCAGGTGTTCGATCGGGATTTCCAGTTGGAAGCCGCGGGCGAATACCTGCTCTTTTTTTCTCTGCTGCACGAATTTTTTGTATAAATTCCAGGCAAAAAATATCCAGATAATCAACAGAATGATATTGAACATGAAGTAGAGCACAACCACGCCTGCCACAAGCCCGACAACCCATAGCCAGCGCGAAATCGCGGTCGAAATCCGGCCGCCGTCAAGCGGATGGATCGGAATCAGGTTAAACAGGTTCAGCACAAAGCCGATATATGCGATTGCAATCAAAAGGGGCAGCTGCAGCCAAACGCCGAGGACATAGCTGGCAAGCGCTCCCAAGCTGCCGACCAGTGGCCCCCCGTATGCGACGAACGCTTCCGTCACCGCATCGCGGGGATTTCGTTTCGTCATGATAAGCGCGCCGACGAAAGGAATAAAAACAGGCAGAGTGACCGGCAAGCCCACACGCTTTGCCGCCCAGACATGACCAAGCTCATGGATCAGGATCATCAGCACCAAGCCGACGGCAGTTCCCACTTTGCCAAGCAGCCAGGCGTAAGCCAATACCGATATCAGCATGCTGAACAGCGGCCCGATCAGCTTTGCGCCAAGCAGCAGCACAGTTTTCAATTTGGTTAATATCAGCAAGAGAGTGGCACCCAGCCATCCCCAACCGCTTTTTGATTTCGTTCTCGCTTTGGCCAATTGCCACACTCCTTTATCGTAATCCGCAGCTTTAGCGATCCAATGAAAAACCGATTCCGTCGAGAAATGCCCGGGCCAAAGTCATATGCCCGATCGGATTGGGGTGTACACGGTCCCATCCAAGCGCTGCCGGGTATATATGCGCCAGCACAGGCTCAAACGCTTTCTGCGTATCGATCAGAATCGCATTGATCTCCTCGGCAATTCGCGCAAGCGTCGCTTCGTATTCCTCGCTAGTGGGATTCGGTAACCAGCGGCTGATCAAACTGCCGCCACACGTCATTGATGCCGATCATAAAAGTTTTTCTTTATTTTTTCTGCCAACTTTCCGCAAATTGCGCTTCCTTGAATCCGACGGTAACGGTGCGGCCATCGGTAACGATCGGACGCTTGATCAGCTTTCCGTTGGAAGAGAGCAGCTCCAGCATCTCGTCCTCGCTCATTGTCGGCAGCTTCTCCTTTAGACGCATCGCTTTATACACTTCTCCCGAAGTATTGAAAAATTTGCGGATATCGAGACCGCTCAACTCTGTCAGACTCTTGAGTTCCTCTTTGCTTGGCGGCTCTTCGACAATCGGTACGGCATAAAGATGCGCCTCCTGCCCTTCCAGCCATTTCATCGCTTTGCGGCATGTGCCGCATTTCGCATATTGATACACGGTCAGTTTCACTTTTCAGCTCTCCCCTCTTGCTTCTTCAGATATTCGATCAGTTTCTGCATATCCTCCGGCAGCGGTGCGGTAAAGCCGATCCGCTCGCCGTTCAGCGGATGGGCGAAGCCCAGCTTCCATGCGTGCAGCGCATGCCGCTCGATTGCCGCATCCAAGCGGGCTTGCTCTGCAGACGGCTGCTCGGTACCATACATTTTATCACCGATCAGCGGGCAGCCCAAATGCTTCATATGAACGCGGATTTGATGGGTTCGCCCCGTTTCCAGCGTCAACCCGATCAGCGAAGCGTTTCCATAAGCTTCGATCAGACGATAATGGGTGATTGCCGCATAGCCGTCCGGCGTAACGATGCGCAAATGCGGCTGCTCCGGGTTTCTTCCGATCGCCCCCGTAACGGTGCCTTCCGTCAGCGGCGGCACGCCGTGTACAATCGCCAAATACTGCTTATCCACTTGCCCGTCCTGCATCTGCTGTGCAATTTGTTGATGGGCAAAGGGATTTTTGGCCACAGCCAAAACGCCGGAGGTTTCCTGATCAAGCCGGTGAACCGGGCGGAAACGAAACTGCTCTCCCTTTTGCTGCCAATAATAAACCACCGCATTGGCCAGCGTATGCACATAATGGCCGTGCGTCGGATGGACAACCATGCCTGCCGGCTTGTCGGCAATCAGCAGGTGATCGTCCTCGTACAACAGCTTGAAGGGAATGTTCTGGGGGAGGATATCCTGCGAAATTTCCCTTTCCATGCGTATTTCCACGGTATCGCCCGCTTGCACGACAACGTCCGTATAAGTGCGCTTGCCGTTTACGGTCAGGCCTTTGTCCGTCATTTTCAAACGGGATACCAGCTTGCGGGACAGATTCATCCGTTTGTGCAAAATCGTCTTCAGCCGCATTCCCTCTTCCTGCGGCGGTACCGTGTAAGCTATCGGCTCATAATAGCTCATGACTGTTTGCGGAACACCTCTGCGCTTCGCAGATACGCCGGCTCGGAAATGCCTTCACGGCTGTTGGATGTTCTCGCGACGACAAAGAAGAGGTCGGACAAGCGGTTGATGTAGCGACGCACCTCCTCGTTGATCTGCACCTGTTTCCCCAGCGTCACCACCAGACGCTCGGCCCTGCGGCAGACCGTTCTGCATACGTGAAAGGCCGAAGCCACGGCGCATCCTCCGGGAAGGATAAAGCGGGTGATGTCCGCATTTTCCTCGTCATATCGATCGATCCATTGTTCCAGTCTTTGCGTCATATCCGCAGTCACTTTATAAGGAGATTTATTCGGGTCGGCATAAGCCAGATCGGAGCCGCAGTCGAAAAGCTCGTGCTGCACCGTAAGCAAATCCTCGCTCAAGTCGGCGTACAGCTTTTTGTCCATGAGGCTAAGCGCCTGCCCGACGAAGCTGTTCAATTCATCGATCGTTCCGTAGGCTTCGATGCGGATGTCGTCCTTGTCGACGCGCGCGCCGATAATCGAAGTTCTCCCCTCGTCTCCCTGACGGGTGTACACCTTCATCTTTTCTGCTCCCTTCCGCAATTCACAAATTAAAGCAGCCGCTTTAAAAGCTGCTTGGCCGGGTCCGCATTTTTTACATACTCCGGAATAACGGCATACAATTCACCTGTTTTAAGACCGGTATCCTTGAGCCATTTCGCATTGGCGAGAGGAAGCCCGTAAACGTGCTTTTCATGCGTATCGGGGTTTTCCCTCACTCCGTCCGGAAACTGCTGCGGAGCCGCGATATCATCCAGAGGCAAAAGTCCTCCCTGCCCGCTGAAAGAGTCGAAATCCTCGCGCGGAACGATATAGATTTGATTCGTATGCGCGGCGATTTCAACGATAAGTTTTTCCTTCATGTAGATTTGACTGACATTCAGGGTATAGGTAAACGGAAGCGTTCCCGCTAAAGTCTCAAAAGCATTTTTCAGCGATGTTACGGCCTTATCCGTGGCACCGTATCGGGACATCAGCAGCACGTTCACATCCGCCTCTTTCTGCCCGCACCCGGCCAGCATTACGGACGCGGCAAGCAGCATGGCAATCATCCGGATTCGTATTTTCTTTTTCATCTTTTCCCCTTCGCTTCCAGTCCGACGAAAACATCATACCACAAAAAAAGCCAACCGGAAAAAAATCCGGTTGACCCGATCCCAAACTTTAAAGAGCCGGATCTCCCTAGCCCTTTTTTTTATGGTGCAAATACTCGTTGATCTTCTCATCCAGCAGGCTGCTGATCTTGATGACATTCTCGGATGTAAGGGACTTTTCCAGTAATATCGTCTGTTCCATGCGATTTCTCAAAAAGCGGATTTCCTCTTCAAGCATTGAGAGCACATTGTACAATTGATTCCTTCTGTGGGTTGAATTCTCGTCATCGGGAACACCGCGATTCCAGCTGCCATACTGCCCCTGCCCGTTCATCAGATGCATTTTTGACACTGCCAAATCGATTCCCCCTTATGAATCAGCACTCAGTACCTGCCACCTCTGCTCTGCTACAAAATCCCTGTTGTTTCGACACGAGTAAATCCTGAATGAAGATGGAAATTCCTCTTAATAGCTCATATTATACCAATATTAATCAATATTTGTATACTATTTTCGAAAAATCAGATATTTTTCACAAATTTGTCAATGCGTTCCAACGCTTCCGTCAGCTGTGCGACTGAAGTCGCATACGAGCAGCGGATAAATCCTTCTCCTCCCAAGCCAAAAACATTGCCTGGCACAACCGCAACCTTTGCTTCAACAAGCAATCTTTGCGCAAAGTCTTCCGAAGAAAGTCCTGTCGATTGAATCGAGGGGAAGGCATAGAATGCGCCTTTGGGCTCATGGCATTCCAGGCCGATATCGCGAAATCCTTTCACAACCAAGCGCCGCCGCTGATTGTAAGATTCCACCATCTTGTCTTTTTCCTCGAGGCCGTTCTTCAATGCTTCAATCGCTGCCACCTGCCCGGTAATCGGAGCGCACATCGCCGTATATTGGTGAATCTTCAGCATCGCGCCGATCAACTCCGGATGTCCGCAAGCATAGCCCATCCGCCAGCCGGTCATGGCAAAAGCTTTGGAGAAGCCGCTGACCAGAATCGTCCGGTCCTTCATTCCCGGCATGGATGCAAAGCTGACATGCTTGCCTCCATATGACAATTCTGCATAAATCTCATCGGAAATCACCAGCAAATCGTTGTCTTCCACCAGCTTGACGATCGGCAGCCAATCCTCATAGGTCATGATGCCGCCGGTCGGGTTATTCGGGTAAGAGACGAACAGCAGCTTGGATTTACTCGTGATTTTAGCCTTGAGGCTTTCTGCCGTCAGTTTGAAGTCATCCTTGGCGTAGGTCTCCACAGGAACCGGCTTTCCCCCCGTTATGGCGACAATCGGCGAATAAGCGACAAAGCTCGGCTCCGCAATCAAGATTTCATCCCCCGGCATTACCAGGGCACGCACGGCCAAATCAATCGCTTCGCTGCCGCCGACTGTGACGAGCACCTGATTGGTCGGTTCGTATCCCAGATCAAAGGAGTCGTGCAAATATTGCGCAATCAGCTCCCGCAGCTCGAGCAATCCGGCATTCGCCGTGTAGGTCGTTCTCCCCTGCTCCAGCGAATAAACGCACGCTTCGCGTACATGCCAGGGGGTAACAAAGTCGGGTTCGCCTACGCCGAGCGAAATGACATCCTTGCTGCCGCTTACCAAATCAAAAAACTTGCGGATGCCCGAAGGCGGGATTTCCTTTACAAGCGGTGATAAATAATCGCTCATCGTTTTATTTTTAAATTTCAGGTCTTGTTGACTCATATCGAATCTCCCTTTACGGTGAAATCAACATGCGATGATCTCCCTCATGCTCCTCGAAGATGATTCCATCCTGCTTGTATTTTTTCAGTATAAAGTGGGTTTTCGTCGAAAGCACCGATTCCAGCGTGGACAGCTTGGAGGAAACAAAGCCCGCCACATCCTTCAGGCTTTTCCCTTCAATCTCGACGAGCAGATCGTAAGCTCCCGACATTAAATAGACGCTTTTCACTTCCGGAAACAGGTAAACCCTTTCCGCTATCGCATCAAAGCCGCGCCCCCGCTCCGGTGTGATCGAAACCTCGATCAGCGCCGTCACTTTGTCTTCATAAGTGCTCCAATTGACGACCGTGGCATATTTGACAATGATTTTGTCGTCTTCCATCTCCTTGATCGCCGCTCGCACTTCCGCTTCCGGAAGGTCAAGCATCGTTGCGATCAGCTCCGGGCTGCGTCTGGCATCTTCTTTTAAAATATCGAGTATTTTCTGCTTGAGTTCATTCATTAATGAACCTCCTTAGGTCTTAATCGCTCAGGCACCGCTAAAAGCATTATATTTCATATTACAACGAATTGCCCGTAGCTGCAAAGAAAAAAAAGCCGGTTCAAAGCGAAGGCGGCTTTGCAGCAATCATCTAAAGATCATTTTCATCAATGGCGGCGTTGCAATCGTCGTTAATAAAAAGCCAAGCAGGTGCCAGAAGCATCTCGCAAGGCTTTTTTTCCTGTTGTCACGGATTCGGCAATCGATCGTAACCTTTGTGGGCACACGCACATATTTTGTGTTATAAATCGAAACGGGGGAGAGAATAAACGATGGTGAGATCTCAAAGGATGCCTAAATCGAGTACAGATGGGATATTTGAGATAACAGGAGTCGATTCTGTTGAAAAATACTTAAAGGCCGTTGATCAAATTTTTCAAAAAGTTTGCCCTGCAGGAAGCCCTAGATCATGTGAACTGTGGTTTCGGGGCGTGAAGAGTACCTCCTATAATCTGGATCCGACTATTGCCAGAACTCTTGGAGCCCAATCCGAGATTGTCTACTTATCCAAATTCCGCTCGCTTGCTTATCCGTATTTGGACGAGGTTCCCTACTTCCCCTACGCTGAAGATAAAAACTCATACTGGGGCTGGCTCTTTATGATGCAGCAACGAAAAAAACCGTTCCGCTGAATCAGCTTTCGGGCAGCTCGAACTATTTGTATATAATTATCTTCAAGAAAGAAGCCCGTCAATCGATCAATACCCAGCTTCTCCATTACGGATTGACGGTGAACGATTTGTTCCCGGGAATAGAAAATGTCTCCAACGAAATCAAGCAAGAGCTTCAGGCTGAAAGCTTGATCAAGAGCAATCCTTAAATTAAAATCAAAAGACAGGGCTAGTTCATTTTAATTTCAAGCAGCTCATATTGAATGATGCCCATCGGGGCTTCGACGTTAATAATGTCGCCTACTTTTTTGCCTAAAAGCTGTTTTCCCAGCGGGCTCATATAAGAGATTTTGTTTTCCGTCACGTCCGCCTCATCCGAACCCACGATACGGTATTCGAGCTTCTCTGCAAATTCGATATCATGCAGGATTACCACAGAACCTACGCTGATTTCGTTCAAACTCATGCTTTCCGGATCCACGACCCGGGCGTTCTTTAATATCCGCTCCAGCGTCAGGATCCTTGTTTCCATAAATGCCTGATCATTCTTGGCGGAGTGATATTCGCTGTTTTCCTTAAGATCACCGTAACTGATCGCCACTTTCAGCCGTTCAGCCAGCTCCCTGCGCTTGACCGTCTTGAGATCCCGGAGCTCCTCTTTAATTTTCTCCAAGCCTTCTTGCGTCAAAATCGTCTCATCCTTGCCCATTTTTTCAGCTCCATTCCATAGTCGTTGTACCATTTTACCTTATCCGGCGACAAATCGTAATCAATCCGGAGAAAAAAGCGTGAATTAAAAAAGAGCAACCCAACGAGTCGCTCCCCGATCCATCAACTTTCGTTAAAAAATCTCCATGCTCAAATAGCGTTCTCCCGTATCGGGTGCAATGCAGAGCACCCTTTTTCCCTTGCCCAGCCTTTTGGCCGTTTCAATCGCGGTCCATACGGTTGCACCCGAGGACGGTCCGACGAGAATGCCTTCTTGCGCCGCCAGCCGGCGTGTGGTCACCAGCGCGTCTTCATCGGCAACCTGTACGATGCTGTCGTAAATGTTCACATTCAGCACAGCCGGAACAAAGCCCGGGCTGGTTCCGACAAGCTTGTGCGGTCCAGGCTTGCCCCCGGACAATACGGGTGAGCCCTTCGGCTCCACGACAATGATTTCAAGATCGGGCAGATGGCGCTTGAGCACCTCCCCGGTGCCGGTGATCGTGCCTCCGGTACCGGCCGAAGCAACGAAGGCGTCGAGCCGGCCTTCCATTTGTTCCAGCACTTCGACCGCCGTGGTGACGCGGTGGATTGCCGGATTGGCCGGATTTTCAAACTGCTGCGGAATGAAGCTGCCGGGAATTTCCCGCTGCAGCTGCAGCGCTTTTTGGATCGCACCGGGCATCTTTAGCGCCGAAGGGGTCAGCACGACCTCCGCCCCGTAGGCTTTCAGCAGGTTGATCCGTTCCTTGGTCATGTTATCCGGCATGACCAGAATCGCCTTGTATCCTTTTGCCGCGGCATTCATCGCCAGTCCGATGCCGGTATTGCCGCTGGTCGGTTCGATAATCGTCGCACCCGGCTGCAGCTTCCCGTCCTTTTCTGCCTGAGCGATCAAATTATATGCCGCGCGATCCTTCACGCTTCCGCTGGGATTAAAATATTCCAATTTCACATAAACATCAGCCGCATCCTCGGGAACGATTCGATTCAGCTTGACGGCAGGGGTGTCTCCGATCAACTCCGTGATATTATCGACCATTCTTGTCATGGGATCATCCGTCCTTCGCACTTTTCGCATTTATACCCACTAATTGTATCGGATTATCTCTTTTTGTCAACCGGATGGACAATATTAAGCAAGCCATTTCTCATTAAAACCCAAGCCATAATCGGCGCAGAACCGATCACCAGCATAAGGATCAGCAGCACCCGCATGGAAGCTGTCAAGGAAACGGTGACGATGAAGGCCGCCGTTCCCGATATGCGCCCCGCATTCAAAGCAAGCTCGCGCAGTACGATATATTCCACGCGGTGGATCGCGCTGTCATGATC
>CAZESH010000070.1:0-15864 GCA_964514665.1 uncultured Caryophanales bacterium | reverse complement strand
GTTCACCCCAAACCATGCGAGCAATTCATCCAATGATAATATCAGCGTAAAACGTCCGCACATCGTTTCGTCACCTCCGCAGGGAGCCTGCTGCAAGCTGCAGCAAGTCTGCAATTATCATAGCATGAAGGAAAAAAACGATGCAAATGCAGGACCTTGTTTCCTGTACTTCCAATTAAGCGGCATGTATAATCTTACTATCTGAAAAAGAATTGCGGAAACTACACTGGAAGAAAGCGAGGCGATTGGAATATGGAACAATCCGGAGAATCTTTGACGTCGCTGATGATTGTGGTCACACTTGCGTTTTTGGTGCCGGTTATTCTGTATAAATTCAGAATCAAGGTGCTTCCCGTGGTCGTGGCGGAGATTCTTGCCGGCTTGATCATCGGCAAGAGCGGATTCAATCTTGTAGGAAGCGACCGCTGGCTGGAGTCGATTTCGCTGTTCGGTTTTATTTTCCTAATGTTTCTAAGCGGTCTGGAGATTGACTTTTCCTCGCTTTCCCGGCGTGGAAGCAAGAAGGGAACGGCCTACAATCCGCTGATGATCTCGAGCGTGATTTTCCTTGGCATATTGGCGGTTTCTTATCTGCTCTCACTAAGCCTTGTTGCGATGCACTTGGCAAGCAGGCCGTTTTTTATGATGCTGATCATTGCCACCGTGTCGCTAGGCATCGTGGTTCCCGTGCTGAAGGAAAAGAAAATCATCGATACGCCGATGGGACAAACGCTGTTGTTGATCACGGTGCTGGCCGATTTCTTTACGATGATCCTGTTGGCTTTTTATATCGGATTGCAAGCTGAAAATGTCTCGAGCATGGGGCTGCTGCTGCTTTTCTTTGTGGTTGTGGTACTTATCTATTTCTTCATCAGACGCTTTGCCTCCGGCAAAACCTTTTTGAATTTGTCGCAAAGCACGGTACAAATCGGCACGCGGGCTACGTTTGCCTTGATCCTGCTGTTTGTCGTGCTGTCCGACAGCATGGGGGCCGACAGTATTCTCGGAGCGTTTCTGGCCGGCGTTGTCGTTTCCCTGCTGGCTCCAAAAAAGGAATTTGTGCGTCAGCTTGATTCTTTCGGCTATGGATTCCTGATTCCGATCTTTTTTGTAATGGTCGGTGCCAAGATGGAATTGTGGTCGCTGTTTACAAATTGGAAGATCGTGCTCCTGATTCCCGTATTGCTGGTCAGTGTTTTTGTATCAAAAATGATACCCGTGCTGATTTTGAAAAAATGGTTCGATTGGAGACACGTGACAAGCGCCGGCGTGCTGCTGTCGGCAAAGCTAAGCTTGGTCATTGCGGCATCGACGATTGCCTTGAACATGAAAATCATCGGAGAGGATTTGCATGGCGCCTTGATTCTCGTCGCCGTGCTCAGCAGCCTGATTTTTCCGATCCTCTTCAGCAAAATATTTCCCGAAACAAAAGAAAAAATTCCGCTTCTGACCATTATCGGCGCGAATCATATCTCGATGCCCGTTGCCGCCGATTTGCAAAAAGAGGGCTACGAGGTTCATTTATACACGGCGAATTTTTCCAATGACGATCCCGTTAACGTGGAGAATGAAAAGAAATATACGTTGCACCATGTGAAGGATTTGCAGACGCAAACATTGGTCGAAGCGGGCGCATTTCAAACCGACGGGATTGTATTTGCGACCATGGATGATCAGGTGAACATAGACCTGGCGTATTTCGCCGAGAGCGAGGGCATAAAGAATATGGTAGTGCGCGCCGAGGACCCGCAAAAGCACGATATTCTGCAGCGTTACGGATACCGTGTTTTCTCCACGCTCTATGCTTCGAGAACGCTGTTGAAGGCCTTGATCGAGCATCCGAGTGCCGTAAGGCTGATTACGCAAAATGACGATTCGATCCGCGAGGTGACCGTGAACAACCCGAGCTATCATCAGGTTGCACTTCGCCAGCTGCCGATTCTGGGCGATGTGCTGATCATGCGCATTTACCGAGGTGAATCCTTTATCGTGCCGCACGGCAATACCGATATCCAAATCGGCGACAGGCTGCTGGTCAGCGGAAATCCCGAGGATATCTTGAATTTGAAGCAAAAGCTGGAATAGAGCTGGTTTTTTTCATACACCTCGCCAGGCTGCCTGCAAGTTTGGATTTATCCGACTAGCAGGCAGCCTTTTTGACCTGGTGTCGTAAAAAACTTTATAACCATTTTACAGGGAGTTTACCTGTGAATAATATTCAAGCACTAAGATGATTAGGACAAGTGAATAGCATGGGTTGGAGATATGGAGAAACCTTAGCCGGAAAAAGCCGAAATATGCAAATATTTATGGACTTCTGCTTAAGGTTTTTTTGCAACCGGAAGGCGGTGCTAAATGAAGCAGAATGAATTTTACAAGCGGCTTGAGCACTACCGGATAATCGCTTCCGTTAAAAATTTCAAATCAATGGACAAAGCCCTTGGGTCGCAAATTGGTGCAGCCGTTTTATCGATCGGCAACATCGGGGTCATCAAGCAGTATGTCGACCTGTTCAAAATGCGCGGCATCCCGGTTTTTATCCATATGGAAAGAATCGGCGGAATCAGCTGCGACCGGGAAGGAATCACATTTTTGGCGCAATACGTCAAGCCTGATGGGATCGTAACGACTAAAAACAGTTTGATCAAAATTGCCAAAAAGCTGGACTTGCTGGCGATTCAGCGGGTATTTCTGATCGACAGCGAATCGATTGGGTCGGGTATTCTCTCGGTGCAGGAAGCGGGTCCGGATGCGGTGGAGCTCATGCCGGCACTGCTGCCGGAGTTTATCCAAGTTTACAAAAAAGAAGTCGGGTGTCCGATTATTGCCGGGGGACTGATCGCCAGCAGGGATCAGATGAACAGTGCCGTGGAGAACGGAGCGATAGCCGTTTCGATCGGTAACCGCAATCTTTGGGCATAAGAGTCCGGTGAGGCCTTGCATGAATCGGGGGACAGCCGAAACAGTGTGAAAGGGTGTGATTGCGAATGGCAAAAGTGACTTTCAAGAAGGTGGGCAAATCCTTCAACAGCCAAGCAGTGGTCCGTGATCTGGAGCTGACGATACCCGATGGGTCCTTCACGGTGCTGGTCGGCCCTTCGGGCTGTGGAAAATCGACCACGCTTCGGATGATTGCCGGACTTGAAAAGGTAACAGAAGGGGAAATCTGGATCGGTGATCAAAAGGTCAATGACGTGCCGCCGGGAAAGCGGGATTTGGCCATGGTTTTCCAAAATTATGCGCTGTATCCAACGATGAATGTGTATGAAAATATCGCTTTCGGTTTGCGCAACCGGGGGATTCCCGCAAAGCAGTGCAAAGCGCTGGTAAACGAGATTGCAGGAGTGGTCGGCTTGCAGGAATTCCTTAACCGCAAGCCCTCCCAGCTGTCTGGCGGTCAGCGGCAAAGGGTTGCGTTGGCCCGTGCCATGGTGAAAAAGCCGCAGGTATTCCTGATGGACGAGCCGCTGTCCAATTTGGACGCCAAGCTGCGCAATCAGATGCGTGTGGAATTGACGAGTTTACATAAGCAGTTGGGCACGACGTTCATTTACGTGACCCATGATCAAATTGAAGCGATGACGATGGGTGACCAAATCGTTGTCATGAATGAAGGCAGCATTCAGCAGGTAGCCTCTCCGATGGAGCTTTACAACAATCCCGATAATCGCTTTGTCGCGCAATTCATCGGTTCCCCGCCGATGAACATGGTGGATAACGGCGAGGCGGACGAGCCGATCATCGGCTTTCGTCCGGAAAAAGTGCAACTCAGTCCCGGTTCAGGCATGCAGACGGGGCGCGAGGGCGAATGGATGCTGAACGGCAGGATTGTTTCCCGGGAAATTCTTGGTTCCGAGATTCTGTACTACATTCAAACACAGAAAGGAACGATCATTGCCAAGATCGATCCCGAGAATATGCATGAAGAAAACGCAGAGGTGAGCCTCCGCGTAGCGGCAAAGGACCTTTATGTATTTGATCGCGAATCGGGAGCAAGGCTTCGAAAAGCCGAACCTCCGCTAAAGGTACGTGCAGCCGCAGGAGGCATTGTGTGATGCAGAAGGAAGCGATTGCCCTCAAGTCGGAGTATGCGAAGACGCAGCCTTTTCTGGCGAAAGCCGGACAGTGGCTGGAATACATGCGGCCATACGGATATGTCGCCCCGGCTATGGCATTTCTCAGCGTATTTTTCTTTTATCCGATCGTCTATATGGTTTATTTGAGCTTTCAGGATTGGTCTTTGCTTAATTTATCGGAAATGGATGGAGTCGGACTGGATAATTTCAAGACGCTGCTGACCGATTCCGATTTTCGGCAGGTGCTCGGGAATACGGTCGTATATACTTTTTTTACTGTGGTGTTGAGTGTCGTCATCGCCTTTTTTGCGGCGCTGTGGATGAATAAAAAATCAAGAATTTTTGCCGTTGCCCAAGGCGCTGTCTTCAGCCCCCACATTATTTCGCTCGTCTCGGTTTCCATGCTGTGGCTGTGGGTAATGGATCCTCAGTACGGATTGTTGAACGCTTTGCTGGAAACACTCGGATTTCCTCCGTATACCTGGCTGACGGCCACCGACAGCGCCCTGCCTTCACTGATCCTGGTCAGCGTTTGGAAGGTTATCGGATATAACACGCTTGTGTTTATCGCAGGTTTGCAGAGCATTCCGAAGGAGCTTTACGAGGCATCGGCCCTCGACCGTTCACCGGCATGGAGGACGCTGTTCAAGATTACGATCCCGATGCTTTCGCCGACGATTTTTTTTCTGCTGGTGATCAGCACGATCTCCTCGTTTCAAGTGTTTGACACGATCTACATCATGACCCAAGGCGGGCCCGTCAACAGCACCAACATGCTGGTGTTTTACATTTATGAGCAGGGGATGGACTTTTATAACGGCGGGATATCCTCTGCAGCTTCCGTCATTTTGCTGCTGCTTGTGGGCATCCTCACGGCGCTGCATTTTCTGATCATGTCCAAACGGATTCATTATCGTTGAAGAAAGGGGAGAGGAGCTTGTCCCGATTTTATGCCTATCCTTTAAAAGCGCTGGAGTGGCTGCTGCTTGGCTTGATTTCGCTGATTTTCGTGTTTCCCTTTTTATGGATGGTGCTGACTTCCTTTAAGACGCTTCCGGAGATTTTCCGTTTTCCTCCGACCTTTCTTCCTGAAATTTGGGAATTCGGGAACTTTTCCAAAGCTTGGCATTCAGGACCGTTTTTGACCTATTTTCGCAACAGCCTGATCGTTTCCTTCGGCATCTTGATTCTGCAAATGCTGACGGCGGTTCCCGCCGCTTTCGCGTTCGCCCGCTATCAGTTCAAGGGAAGGAATCTATTGTTCGGGTTAAGCTTGATCGCTTTGATGATACCGCCGCAGATCATTTTTCTGCCGATTTATGTGGAAATGAGCAAATGGGGATTAGTCAATTCTCTGTGGGCTCTAATCTTGCCTTACGGCGCCAGCGCTTTCGGCATTTTCCTGCTGCGTCAGGCATTTATGCAGGTTTCCGATGAAGTGATGGAAGCGGCGCGTCTGGACAACGCCCCGGAATGGAAAATCATGTGGAGGGTGATGGTGCCGATGGCCGTTCCCGTGATGGTGACCTTCGGACTGTTCAGCTTCATCTACCATTGGAACGATTATTTTTGGCCGCTGATCATGACCAACAGCGACTCGGCGCGTACGCTGCCGATCGGAATCGCCATGCTGAAGGCGGCGGAAGGAGGCAAGGATTGGAACGTAATTATGGCCGGCAATATGATTCTGGTCGTTCCCATCCTGATCGTATTCTTTTTTGCCCAGCGGCAAATTATCCAGGCTTTTGTATATCAAAGCAAATAGATGGTATCCGCACGCAGTTGCGCAGTTAATGGAGAAGCTCCGTTAACATTTATAAAAAATGGGAGGAACCAATAGTGAAAAACTGGAAGTCATCTTTAACTTTAATGCTGCTCGCCATGTCGCTTGTGTTCACGGGCTGTTCCAGCAAACAGCTGGCTGACAACACACCGAATCAGACGGAGAAAAAGTCGGAAACCGCGGAGAAGGCCGCACCGGCCGCTGCGGACAAGAAGCCCGAGGAAATCAATTTTTGGTATTCGCTCAGCGGACATAACGGAGCAGTCATCGATTCGCTTGTCAAACAGTTTAACCAGACGCATCCGGAAATTTCCGTGAAAGCGGCTTATCAAGGCGATTATTACCAAAACCATGCGAAAGTGCTGGCTGCCGTTGCCGCCGGCAACCAACCGGATGTAACGATGGTCGAGATTGCTTCCATCGGCGCCTTTGCCAACGCCAAAGCATTGGAGGATCTGGGCCCGTACGCCAATGGGCTCGAAGATAAATATATCAAAGGATTGCTGGGAAACTCCTACTGGGACAACAAGCTGTATGCCATTCCTTTCAATCGTTCCACCCCGCTCCTCTACATCAACCGCGATATGCTGAAAAAAGCCAATCTCGATCCGAACGGTCCGAAGAGCTGGGATGAGTTGGAGCAGTTTGCCAAAGCGCTGACGAAGCGGGAAGGCGGCAAAACGATCGTGTACGGCTTCTCCACCCCGATTGATATCTGGTTCTATGAAGCGCTTGTATTCGAAAGCGGCGGCAAGATTCTGAGCGATGACGGCAAGCATTTGACGCTCGACAACGAAGCCGGAAAAGCGCCGCTGGATTTTTGGGTGAAAATGCTTAAAGAGGGCATCATGAAAAACCCTCCCGGAGAAAAATATAATGCGTGGGATGTTGCCAAACAGGATTTTCTCAATCAACAGGTAGGGATGATTTTTACCTCCACGGGAGATTTGAAGGGTTTGAAGGACAATGCCAAATTCGATGTCGGCGCAGCTTTCCTGCCGGCTAACAAAAGCTACGGAGTACCGACCGGCGGCACCAATCTTGTAATTCTTGCCAAGTCGTCGGCAGAAAAGAAGAAAGCGGCCTGGAAATTTGTCAAATGGATGACCGATACGCCGCAAACGATCAAATGGTCGCTGGAAACCGGTTATATGCCGGTTACCAAAGAAGCTGTGGCCTCGCAGGAAATGAAAACGGCTTACGAGAAAGACCCGAACTTTAAAGTGGCGGTCGATCAGCTGCAGTACGGCAATCCCCGTCCGATGGTTCCCGGCTACAAGGAGCTGCAGGAAGTCATCATGACCGAAGCGCAGCGGGCCGTGCTTGGACAAGCCACAGTGGAAGAAGCATTGAAAGCGGCCACGGAAAAAGGCGACAAGCTGCTGAAGAAATAATAAGCGATAACCTGAAGCAACTCATGGAGGGAGGCGCAAATCTCCCTCTTAATCATGCATAACCAAAAGGAGGAAACGTCATGAACCTATGCATGGCGCATCGCGGCTGGTCGGGGAAAGCACCTGAAAATACCTTGGCCGCCATTCGTCTGGCCTTGAACGAACCAGGCATTCAAGCGATTGAACTGGATGTGCAGCTGTCCAAGGACGGCGTACCCGTCGTGATTCACGACTACACGCTGAACCGTACGACAAACGGCAGCGGCGCGGTCATGGACCATACGTTCGAACAACTGTCGGTATTGGATGCCGGCGGATGGTTCGACCCTGCGTACAGCGGCGAAAGCATTCCTTCGCTGGAACAGGTGCTGCAGGAGGTAAAAGGGAAGCGGCGCTTGAACATTGAATTAAAAAAAGGCGGCGGCATGTACCCGGGGCTGGAACAGCAGGTGCTCGGACTTGTGCGCAAGTACGGGGTGGAAAATGAGGCTGTCATCACATCATTTAATCACGAAGCGATTCGCACAGTGAGCCGTTTGGCAGCCGGAGAGGTCAAGACGGGGCTGATTGTATACGGCATGCCCGCGCTTTTGCGGGAACAGCTGCAACATGCAGGGGCCAGCTATCTTTCCATGGCTTATCCTTACCTGACGGCGCAATTTATCGAGGGAATGATCGGGGATGGGTACTCTCTTATCGCCTGGACTGTTGATGACCCGCAGCACATCGAACAGGTGATGAAGCTTCATCCGGAACTGCAAATCACCACGAACCATCCGGACCGCATGATATCTGCTGTGAAGCGGCTGGCGATTTAAGCAATGAAGCATTTTTCCGTGACGAAAAGCACAAAAGCGGTTCAAATCCGGCAGGATTTTGAACCGCTTTTTTACCACAATAGAATTTATAAGTTTGAACATTACTTAGTCCCAATGGATTTCTATTTGGCGATAATACCAGGCTCTAAACGCGGTCGCTCATCTTTGGGAAGCCTCGGGTAGTGGTTTTCTCATTGCTCGAGCGAGGGCTTATTTTCACGTATCGCGACGATTTTCGCAATGATCCGCTGTTCCGCCTGTTCGTTCCATTCGCGGACCATGCCGCCGAGCAGAAACAGATCGACAATGATCCAAATGAACAAGGCGAGGCCGGGAATCGCGAAGAACAAAATGGCGAATATGAGCAGTAAAGGAGAAAACGTTTCAAAGTCTGCGCTAAACACAATGGTTGCCAAATATCCCAGAGCTGCGATGATGAAGAGCGCCAGCTGGATGGCGCCGGTTGCAAACCGCTTCAAATAAAAACGATGAAGTCCAAGGTGGCCGCCCAGCAGCATCAAGTAAGCCAAACCGAGCGATTTTTCCACATGCCTGAGCTCCGATTGCAAAATCAACAGCTCATTGGTAGTGAGGTTGCTCTTATGAAGACCGTCCATTTTACAACTCGCTCGGATGAGGCGGCTGCTGCTGTCTGTCTGTCAAAAGCCGATTCAATACTTCCTCTTCAACCTGCTGGTTTTTTTCCTTAATGTAGCCGTGCAGTAAAAATGCGTCGACAATCCACCATACCGCATTCACGATCAAACCGACAATCGTGATGGTCAGAATCAGTTGGGTGATAGCACTGCCTTTTTTTCCAATGTAAAACCGATGTGCCCCCAGAAAACCGAGAAAGTACCACAGAATATAAGCGACCAGCATTGATTTGCCGCGATTTTTCACTTCCGAATCTAGAAGCAGCAGTTCGCGGGTATCAAGTTGGCTTTTGGCTGCCATCAAATTGTCCATATTGCACATCCTTTTCCGCTATTTTCCTGAAAATTCTAATCGATGCTTTCTACATCGTCAGTATAGCAAAACCTCCAATAATCGACAATGTGATTTATAATGGAAAAACGAATAACCGCTCTTTCCTCCTGGAAAGAGCGGTTATTCGCCAAAGCTTCGGATTAAGCTTAATCCCTGTCTGTGTTGGCATTGCCTTGGGGAGCTTGAACCTGTGCATTATTGGAATGATACACGATCTGCCCGCCGTAATGTCCGGTGGCAAACAGCAGCCCCGAACCAAGGATGGAAAAGGCGATTACAGCAACGGTCAGGATTTTCATCGGGCGGATATACCGCAGCAGCTTTGCGGCAATGGCTATACCAAAGACGAACAATGTAAAGAATGCCAAGTCCTGATGGGTTTCCACCAGTGAATGGGCGCCCGGATAATGCGAGCGGGCGAATTCCTCGGCATCGTCACCGGTCATATAAGCGGCGATACCGCTAAGAAATCCTCCGACCAGCAGGAAGCTTGCCGCTTTGTCGTAAAAATTCTTTTTCCACAGTGCAATGATTTGGGCGATGGCTCCCAGCAGCAGCATGACAATGGGAAAATGAACGATGATGGGATGAAGCGGTGTAATCGAGTTGAACAAGGTTGACTCTCCTCCTATTAATATCTCTGTTAATTTCTCCTTGTTGGAAATGCAAGGATCTATGATATATTTAAATTATAGATAAATGCTGAAAAAAGGCTGAAAGAAAACCAGCTACATTTATCTTGTCCAATTTAATGCCGGAGGAAACTATGAATGTATTATTTGCTGAAGACGATCTGCGCTTAGGTAAAATGATTATGCATATGCTGGAGAAAAACGGCTGCCGGGTCGATTGGGTAACGAACGGGAGCGATGCCTTCGATCAGGCCTTTTCCACTCATTACGACGTGGTTGTGCTGGACTGGATGATGCCCGGTCAAAGCGGCCTTGAGGTATGCGAGCAGCTGCGCAGGAACGGATATCAGGGAGCTGTAATGATGCTTACCGCCAAGGATACGGTGGAGGACCGCGTTGCCGGTTTGGAAATCGGTGCGGACGATTATATGGTGAAGCCATTCGAGTTCGCCGAGCTATTGGCACGAATCAAGGCGCTTTCACGGCGGAATTTCGCGCCGCTGCAGGATGACCAGATCGATGTGCATCATCTTACGGTCAACCGAAGCAGCCATCAGGTCTACCGTGAAGGCCAAGAAATCCAGCTGACGCCAAGAGAATTTCAGCTGCTGGATTTGCTGATTCAGAATAAAGGACAAGTGCTTACGCGTGAATTGATTTTAGACCGGATTTGGGGACTCGACAGCGACGTATCGGATAATGCGATTGAAGCTTATATCAAACTGCTGCGCAAAAAAATCGACATCCCGGGAAAAGAAACGCTGATTCGCAACATTCGGGGAGTGGGATACAAAATTGAAGGCTAATGAGCTTTTTCGCAAAACCCGTCTGCGCTTGACTTTAACTTACGCCGCCGTACTGACCTTGCTGTTGTTTCTGTTTACGGCGCTCGCTTATTTCATCATGACCTCGGTCACTTATCACGATCAGAGGCTGGCCATGCAGCTGTTCGTCGAACAGGATTGGAACGAACTGAAGCATCACGTGTTAAAAGGGACCGACCATTCCGAAGAAGACGATTATCTTGAGAATGGACTGCGGCGCACGAATGTATTCTATGTCGTGGTGAAATCCGACGGCACCCTGCTTGCTGCCAGTGATTATTCGCCGGTTCCGGCCAACCTTCTGCTTGAAAAGATGCAGGGATGGCATTCCAATGGAGAGACAGGATCATTCAGCTTTGATCTTCACGGCGACAAGGAGATTCATGTGATGGTTGCGGTGCGCGCGCTGGATAGCCAGGCTTCTCCGGGAACGATGGTTTATTACGGAAAAGATATCACGACGTTGGTGGAAACGCTTAAGCATACATTGGAATTTTTGCTGCTCATCTCGTTCCTGTTTAGTTTTGCCTCCGCATGGTCCGGTTATGTGCTGGCGGGTAAGGCGATGAAGCCGATCCGGGTGGCGGTGGAGCAGCAAAAAAGGTTCGCAGCCGACGCTTCCCACGAATTTCGCACTCCGCTCAGCATTTTTCAGACGACGCTGGAGCTGATCGAGATGGAGGACGGAAAGCGGTTGAGCGATTTTTCCCTGCAGGCGATAGGAGATCTAAAGGATGAGCTGAAGAGAACGAATCGGCTTGTGGAAAATCTGCTGTTTCTCGCCCGATCGGATCATGATGAGCTAAGGCTGCAATATGAAGCAAGCGACTTGAATGAAGTGATGATGTACTGCTCGAGACTGTTTACTCCCGTGGCAAAAGCGAAAGGCATCGAGCTTACCGCACAATCTGCGGGAAAAGCCCCGATCACGGCGGATCGGGAAAAGCTGATGCAGATGCTATACATTTTGCTGGATAATGCGGTCAAATATACCCGCGAAGGAGGAAAAATCTTTCTTTCGCTCAAGGAAGACGATGCAGGCGCATATATGCTCCAGGTTCGGGATACGGGAATCGGCATAGCAAGAGGAGAAATAGAGAAGATTTTCGAGCGCTTTTACCGCGTGGACAAATCGCGTTCCCGCACGCAGGGAAGCACGGGGCTCGGATTGTCGATCGCCTCGTGGATTGCGGAAATGCACGGGGGAGCGATCGAGGTCGAGAGCGAGCCGGGTGAAGGCACGACTTTCCAGGTAAGACTGCCCAAGAGCAAAAAAAATAAGATGACCTTCCTTTAGTCTATTAAAGACTTGGAAGGTCTGTTTTTTACATCCATGAGATTGACTCTCTCACGTTTTAATTTCCAGGTTGCGTTACCGTTTTGCTGCGTTTTTTGCGCTGCATTCCGGCAATGATTACGGCTAGAAGTGCCAAAACAGAAACGACGGCGGAAGCATAGAAGAGCCCGTTGAAGCCCGTAGCGAGGATGTTGATCGGGGCACCAGCAGCACGCTGATCGCCAGACCGAGCGTATACAGCGTGATCGATCAGGCTCCCCATGTTGTGGATATGTCGAAGGAATAAATAATGGTCGTGAGTGCGGATGTAATGATGCCATTGTCCAGCGCGGCCATGAATACACCGATACTGAAAATGACCAGCGGCCATTTTTGATCGGACTTCATGTTATGCCTCCTAAATGATTAGTTGAATGTGAATAATTAATTCAGCATTAAGTATTATTCATGTTTCAAGCAGAATCAAGATGTTTTTCACAAGAGTCAGGGCTTGTTCGCATGATCCGAATCCTCGGCTTCGTCTTTATCCAGCGCAGCCGCCAAAATCTGCAGCCCCTGCTCTACCGTTTTTCTTTGCGAATCATTGAGACCGCGAATCACCCGGTTCATTTTTTCAAAGCCCGAGCGGCTGAGTTCATGAAAAATATTTCTCGCATCGGAGGTCGGTCTGATCATGATTACTCTGCGATCGTCTTTTGAAGGAATGCGATCCACTAAGCCTTGCGCTTCCAACCGGTCGAGGATACCGGTCGTGTTGGGCAGAGAGGTTTTCAGCATCTCGGCCAACGTCCCCACGGTGGAATCCCCGCGCATATTGAGAATCATCAGCACTTTCATCTGCGGCATGGTCAAATCCAGCTTGGTCCATGCGTTAATGTCTCCTGCACCCGCGCCGTGAATCACCTTCATATACCATTTCCAGATCGAATCGTCATGATTCCTGTCGCTAGTCGATGTCATTGAAATTGCTCCTCGGAAAATATTTCGCTCTTTTCAGGTTGATAAATTCATTATAAACCGTTTTGCCGCAAAAGTCCCCATCCAGCAGCAAAGACCCGGGTTTCCCCGGGTCGCAGAATGAAGACAAAGTCAGTTTACTCATATATTCTCAAATTTATTTTACAACCAAAACGGGGATGTCGGAATGCTGCACGACGTTGTGGCTGACGCTTCCCAAGACCAATTCCTTGAACCCGTTTAATCCTCGGCTGCCGATAACAATGAGATCGGATTTTTTTTTCTTGGCGAAATCGACAATGGTTTTTGCTGGCAGGCCTTCGATTGTGGTGATTTGATAGGAAACGGCTTGGCTTTTAAGCTTTTGCTCGGCTGTTTCAAGCATTTTTTCCGTCTCTTCCAGCATCGATTCTTTCATGGCCGGCGTGGCAGCGATGTATGCCTCTCCCAGAATCAAATTGGGAAATTGCAGGACATTCAACACTTCAATTGAGCAACCGGGATTCGCCTTAGCCAGTTGAATCGCTTTGTCCAGCGCTTTTGTGCTCAAATCCGATCCATCAAATGCAACTAAAATATTGGAAAATAACATGGCCCATCCGCCCTTTCGTATTATGTACGAAGCCGTGCTCCGTACTATTATTATACCATGCTTCACACATAACGGACATCTTCGTCTACAATTCCTCGATCATATCTCCGGCAATTAACGAATGCATGGCATGTCTTGCTGCAGCGGCGCGGTCGCCCGCTTGACCGTGGACGAAAACCCCCGATACGGCAGCGGCTGCCGGCTCGAAGCCTTGCGCCAGATACGAGGCGATAACACCTGCCAGCACATCGCCCGCTCCTGCTGTTGCCATCCCCGGATTGCCGCTTGGATTGACGAACACCTCGCCGTCAGGCGTGGCAATCACCGTCCGCGCTCCCTTCAATACAAGGACCACACGGTGCTTAAGCGCGTATTCGCGGGCGCAGGTGATCCGATCCCGCTGCACCTCGTCTATGGTCAGCCCGGTCAACCGCGCCATTTCTCCGGGATGCGGTGTCAGCACGACCGGAGCGCCGTCTTCTCCGCGGGGCGGGAAATTTCCGTCATCGGCGAGGATATTCAACGCATCCGCATCCAGCACCATGGGAATTTCCATGTTGTCCCACAAGGATCGGAGCCAGCGTCCGTCATGCTCGAATCTGGCAATGCCGGGCCCGACAACGGCGGCTTTTTTTCCTTTGCTGAGCGCAATCAGCGCTGCGGCGCTGTCTGCGTGCCATTCGCCCTTCCCTTGATCGGCGATGCCCGAGAGCATCAGCTCCGGAACCCGTCCGATGGCGCTGTCGAGCAGACGGTCCGGCAGCGCCCAGGTAACCAGGCCGCAGCCGGAGCGCAAAGCCGCCTTGGCTGTTAGTATACCCGCTCCGCTCATCCCGCGGGAGCCTGCAACGGCAAGGACATGACCGAAGGCGCCTTTATGCGTATCGGCTTTACGCATGAACGGCAGCTCGATAGCGAAGCGCTCCTGCAGCAATCTGTCCGTAACCAGAAAGGTGTTCACGTCAAACTTGCTGCAGAGCGCGGCCGGAATCCCGATCGGCGCGACGATCGTTTCACCCGCATGCTGCACCCCGGGATAAACGGCCAGCCCGCGCTTCATCGCGGCAAGCGTAACGGTGAGCCTGGCGTTGATACAGGGGGAATAGGCTTGCCCCGTATCGGCGTTCAATCCGCTCGGGATATCAATTGCGATGATCGGCAAGCCGCTGGCATTGGCCTCGCGGATCATCGCGGCATAAGCGCCGCGCGGCGCACCCTGCGCCCCCGTGCCGAAGAGCGCATCGACGATGCCGTTAAACGATGTCCAATCGATAGAATCAGGCTGATATTGGACGATCGGAACCTCCCAGTGGCGAAGAATGGCCAACTGCTTGGCAGCGTCCTCGCCAAAAGCGGAAGGCGCCTCCGCAGTGAAGACGACGGCGTCTATTCCCCGCTCGCGCATATGCCTTGCAGCGACAAGCCCGTCCCCTCCGTTGTTGCCCTTTCCCGCGAGAATTGCCCAACGCGGCTTGCGATTTTTGATCGTACGGCTCATTTCCTCAATATGCCTAGCCAATGCGACCCCGGCATTTTCCATCAATACGGCGGCAGGAATGCCGATCGTGTCGATGGTATAACGGTCGAGGGAGCGCATTTCAGCGGCTGTAACCAAATACATTCAAACCACTCCGTTCGTATGTATGCTGTCTGCTGCTTCTATCATACCCCTCCTGAGCCGCTTCCGCCAATCGGGGGCAGGCCTCCTTCAACGCCGGATCCATATTCCCAGCAAATCATACAGCTGTTTGCCCACAAGCAGCAGAGTAATCAATATAAACAGCGGCCGGACAAGCGCGGTGCCTCTGCGGATCGCCAGTCGCGAGCCCGTCCATGCCCCTGCAATCATCATCAGTCCCATCGGGAGGCCGTATTGGAGACTTACCGCATGCAGCGGCAAGAAGACCGCCAAGCTGGCGATATTGCTGGCGAAATTGAGCATTTTTGCATTTCCTGCCGCAGTAACGAAATCAAAGCCCGTCAGCAAAAACATAAACATCAGAAACGAGCCTGTACCGGGCCCGAAGAAACCGTCGTAAAAACCGATGGCGAAGGCGGCAGCGAACAGTGCAATCCCGTTATGCCGCGTCAGACCTTGATAGGCGCTTTGGCTCCTCCAGTTTTTTTTGCGCAAAAGCGTATAGATCGTGATGACGATTAGCAGCACGACTACGAGAGGACGCAAAAAGTGGGAAGGGATTTGCTGCACGGTGTACGCGCCGAGCGCGGCTCCCGCAAGCGACAAAGGGAACAAGGCGCCGGCCAGCCGCAGATGGATTTTGCCGGACTTTAGAAAGGAAAGGGTACTGGTCAGGGA
The DNA here is from genome assembly GCA_964514665.1 of uncultured Caryophanales bacterium. Classification (GTDB taxonomy): domain Bacteria; phylum Bacillota; class Bacilli; order Paenibacillales; family KCTC-25726; genus CAZESH01. The sequence continues at coordinate 184 of CAZESH010000070.1, read as the reverse complement.
AGAGCAGGTGCCGGCCAATTTATTGGTGCCGAGGGCAAGCCCCGGTGGAAGCCCGGAGAACAGCAGCGCGGGAAGCGAGATCAGCCCTCCTCCGCCGACGATAGAATCGATAAAGGCGGCCAAAAAGCCCGCAATCATAATAAATAACAGGATCTGAAAGCTAAGATCGTCCATGCTGCATGCT
>CAZESH010000069.1:0-15888 GCA_964514665.1 uncultured Caryophanales bacterium | reverse complement strand
AGGCACATTCGCTCCTGCAGTTCCATACTGGATCAAATTCACGATGGTCGCGGTCAAGAACAGGACGGCCAACAGAAATAAGCTGAATAAAAAAGAGGCGGCATATTTGGACAGCAAAATTTTCGAACGGCTTACCGGACGGATCAAAAGCAGTTTGATCGTCCCTGTGGAAAATTCCCCGGCAACCGTATCTCCGGCAATGATCACGGTGAATATCGTGATCAGGAAGATTATCTGCGACATGCCGTTAACCGCGGACCACAGGTTACGGTCGTCCGGGGGCAGATCATGGGCGATCCGGTAGCGATCAAGCTTGAGATTGTCACGCACCTGCCGCTCGACTCCCTTCGGCAGATTGCCGCTTGCCAGCTCCTGTTCCTGCACTGCGATGGAGTGAGAGAGCGATTCCTTCCAACCGGCATCCGGAGGCGTTCCCATTTTGAACAGCATAATCGAAGCCAGGCAGGTAATGGCGATCACAATCGCGACCATCACCCATGTGCGAATGCGGCTGTAGATTTTCATGTTCTCATTCAGAATCAGGTTATACAATCTGTTCTCCTCCCGTAATCTCCAGAAATTGATCCTCAAGCGATTGCGTTACCGGCTTGACCGTATATAAACTTATGCCTGCTCCGATCAGCAGCGCATTCACCTGCGGAAGCTGTTCCTTCGGCAAAGTAAGCACGATCTCCTGGTCGACCGGGTGCAGCCGCCACTCCGTCCCGGCCAACAATTCCTTTGCTTTAGCCGCATCATCCACCTCATACTGAACGGTGATCATCGTCTCCGTCTGTGCATCATCCCTGATCCGGCGAACATCGACCAGCTTTCCATTCTGCAATATCGCCACCCGATCGCACATTAATTCCATTTCCGAGAGAAGATGACTGGAAACCAGTACTGCAACCTGCTCTTCCCTGGCCAACATTCTCAAATAGTCCCTCATTTCCCGGATTCCCGCCGGATCGAGTCCGTTTGTCGGCTCATCAAGCACCAGCAGCCGGGGCTTGTGAAGCAGCGCTTGGGCAACGCCCAGCCGCTGCCGCATCCCCAACGAATACGTTTTAACCTTATCGTGAATGCGGTTTTTCAGGCCGACGAGATCCACCACTTCATCGATGCGCTCACGACTGATCGCGGGAATCATCCGCGCGTAATGAATCAGATTTTTGTAGCCGGACATGTATTTGTACATTTCCGGATTTTCAACAATCGCTCCCACATCACGGACAGCCTTTTCAAAATCACGTTTAATGCTGTGCCCGCCTATCAGGATTTCCCCTTCTGTTATGGACATCAGGCCGACCATCATGCGGATCGTCGTCGTTTTCCCCGCTCCGTTCGGACCCAGAAAGCCGAACACTTCCCCTCTCGGAACCTGTAAGCTCAGACGGTCAATGATCGTTTTGCTGCCGATTCGTTTGGTTACCTGTTGAAGCTCCAGCACAATTTCCTGTGACAACCGGATCCCTCCATTCTTGCACTCATTTATACCGACTCCTATTCTTTGACGTTTGATGCAAGGTTTTTCCTGCAAAAATTCCGATATCTGTAAGTATTCACAAAAAAGTCTGGTAAATATCTTAGTTTAAAACAAACAAAAGATCAAATAAAATAAAGATAGAATAAAACCTAAGAGGGGGATTCCCTTGGAACTGCTGGAAATCAAACAATCGGCCGATCAAATCAAAGCATCCGTCGGGCAGGTGATTGTCGGTAAGGAAGATACGTTGGACCTGCTTCTCGTGGCGCTCTTCTCTTCCGGACATGTATTGCTCGAGGACGTTCCCGGCACGGGAAAAACCTTGATCGCCAAAAGCCTTGCCAAAACGGTCGACTGCACGTTTAAACGGATTCAGTTCACGCCCGATTTGCTGCCCACGGATATCAGCGGCATTCATTATTACAACCAAAAGCTGGGGGAATTCCAATTCCGGCCGGGACCGGTGTTTTCCCATATTTTATTGGCCGATGAAATCAACCGAGCGACGCCGCGAACACAGTCGGTGCTGCTCGAATGCATGGAGGAACGGCAGGTTACGATAGACGGGGAAACGATGCCGCTTGAGCCTCCTTTTTTCGTTGTCGCCACACAAAATCCCGTGGAGAACCAAGGTACCTTTCCGCTGCCCGAGGCACAGCTCGACCGGTTTTTGCTGAAAATCAAAATGGGCTATCCCTCCTCCGAAGAAAATATCCGCATGCTGCAGCGCTTCAAAAGTGAAAGCCCGTTGGAGCTGATCCGCCCGGTGATCGATCGGGATACGCTCAAACAAATTCAGCTCGCGTATTCGGGGGTTGACGTCAAGGAAGAACTGCTGCGGTACATCACGGAAATTGCCGAGCAGACGAGAAGCCATGGCGACATCGTGCTCGGCATCAGTCCGCGCGGCAGCCAAGCGATGCTCAAGGCTTCCCAAGTATTCGCCATTCTGCAGGGCAGAAATTTCGTCACGCCCGACGATATCAAAGCGCTGGTTGGTCCTGTATTCGCGCATCGCATCCTGCTGAAAAACGAGCTGCGGCTGAAACCCGGCCATACCGAGACGGTGCTGGGGCAAATCATGGACAACATCGCCGTACCTACGGAAGTTGCGCTTGCCAGCCTCAACGGGTAATCGGCCATGAACCTCGAGGCGATACTCGTCACCGCGCTCATCCTCGGCTTTGTTCAGGCAAAGCTGTTTCACAGCTTTGGACTGAAGCGGCTTTCCTATACCCGCTATTTTGCCGACAAGGCCGTTTTCGCAGGGGACAAAACCGAGCTTGTAGAGCAAATTACCAATGACAAGCTGCTGCCCGCTCCTTTGCTTCGTCTTGAATCCTCGTTATCCGCCAACCTGCTTTTCGAGCATCAGGATAATCTGGAAATCAACTCCGGACAAATTTTTCAAAACCACAAAAGCCTGTTCGGCCTGATGCCCTACACTTCGATCAAAAGAAGGCACTTTATCACCTGCGCCAAACGCGGCTACTACCGACTTACATCCGTTTCCATGACATGCGGGGACATCCTCGGCATCAGCTCGGTGTCGCAAAACGTTGCGGTCGATGCCGGGCTGCTCGTTTATCCGAAAATCATGGCGATGGAGGACATCCCCCTCCCCTCGCACAGCTGGCTTGGCGAAATTGTCGTCAAGAGGTGGCTGATCGAGGATCCGTTTATGTTGGCCGGAATCCGCGAATATCAGGCAGGGGATGCTTTGAACCGGATTAATTGGAAGGCTACTGCCAAAAGCGGCGGACTTCAGGTGCAAAAACGCGACTATACAAGCGAGCATCGCTTGTTGATCTATGTCAACTTTGAAATTTCTGAAAAAATGTGGGATGCCGTAACCGATCCCGAGCTTGTCGAACGGGCGATTTCCTATGCCGCTTCGATCGCCCAATATACGATTTCCCGTGGTGTGGAAACGGGATTCGGATGCAATGGGCAGCTATATGAAAAGCCGGGGGAGCCGGTGCGGATCGAAGCGAATACGGGAAGCACACATCTGCTCCATCTCCTGGAAACCATGGCTCGCCTGGAAATTGTCAGAAGCCGGCCGATCGACACTTTTCTGGAGGAGGATCTCTCCTCCGGCTTGACCCATGCCGACATTTTGATCATCACTGCATTTGTCAGCGGGAAAATGCGCAGGTTGATCGACGATTTGCAGCGGATGGGCAATGCGGTGGAAATCATCAGATTGAACTCTGCCGACAAAAGAAGGGAGATGTCCGCAAATGAATAAATATTTTGTGCGGACCATGCTGCAAAGAATGCTGCAAGGCACATTGGAGCTGCTGCTGTTCTTCCCCTTGTTTGTGGCGGTGGCTGCATACTGTATTCCTTCCCATCAAATCGTGCTTTTCCTGCTCATGCTGCCGCTCCTGTATCCGCTGGCTTTTGCATTGCAGACTGCACTCCATATGAAAGCCCGTTATCAGCTGCTGTCGGCGTCGCTCTTCATCGCCTGCGCCGCTGCCGGCGCTTTTATGTCCGATTGGAAGGCCATGTCTTTCGTAACGGCTTCAAGCTTCCTGATCGTTTATCGCGCATTTCTTCTGGACTTTGCGGGTTGGCGCCGCTTGCTTCATGAAGGCTGGATCATGACGGCTCTGATTCTGCAATTCTTATTCCAGTTTTTGTTCCGCTATGCCCCTGCACTTAAGCCCTATTCCACATTCTCTGCATGGGCAGGCTTCGCCGCTTTTGCCGCCGCAGTTCTGCTGATTAACCGGTGGCATCTGCAAAACGCAGATCACAGCGAAGATCGCGGCCGAAGGATTCCTGCGGAAATCACGAGGAGAAATTACATACTCACGCTGTTTTTTATCGGGATTGTGCTGCTTGTCACCCATATCATCGACCTTTGGAAAGCGGTCAAAATGCTGTTCAGATCTATTCTCTTATTCTTGCTCTATTTGAGTTCGCTGTTTCAGGGTAAAAAAGTCGGAGATCAGCCAGCTGTGCCGGCAAAACCTATGCAGCTTGGGGGGCCGGGACATACATCCGGTCATTCCTGGCTTGAGACGCTTATAGAGATAGCGGGAGGGATTCTGGCCGCGTCAATCGCCGTGCTGCTGCTGTACTTTCTCGGCAAAGTCTTGCTGCGTCTTGTTCGCGCCGGCGCCGCTTATTTGTCCAAACGTTTTTCCGGACAAACCGGAGAAGGGTATGTAGATGAGAAATCATCCACCCTTGAGGGAAAAGATTGGGGTCATCCTTTTGTCTCTGCACTGCACAGGTGGAGAACAAGATTCAAGAGAGAAATGAATTTACACGAGGCGAAGGACAATTCGGAGAAAATACGGATCCTTTTCAGAAACGAAATTCGCAGCGGAATGAACCAAGGCTGGCGCTTTCGATCATCCTATACGGCAAAGGAGGCGCTGCAGGCGCTGTTCCAATTTCGGGATAAACATCCTTCCTCTGTACTGGAGGAATTGTATAACCGAGCCCGATACAGCGACAAGCCGATCTCCGACGAGGAGGTCGAGGCAGCCAGAAAACAGGCAGAAAGGGATAATTAAAATCCTACCTTTGCGGAGCATAACAGTCAGCCTCTGCCGGCTCGGAACAAGCCAGGCACAGCCCCAACCTATACTGGATTCTGTAAAAACCGGTATGAAACACTTTCTTTACCTGCTCTTCGGGAACCAGACAAGCACAGGCTACACAGTATATGCTTTTTTGCTTTTCCATTAAGAAACCACCTTTGGTCATCTACTTGTATCGCGCACGTTTGTTTCCTTACAATATTCGAAACAATTCGTAGCTTATTGACGGTACTCTTATTCAACCAACTGAATTGACTTGTTTGTCATGTTTTTATTTATTAAATTTTACCAGCTACCCCCTTAAATGATCCGTAGGTTACGAATTGTATCTATATTTTTCTTTTTACTTTAAGATACGTATCGTATCGTGTCAAGGTTTCTTTGAAATAAATAGTTTTTGGTGATACAATGAGTATCGTTATATCTATGAAAAATCCAAAAATAATATTATGATTAAATTATCATGGATTTGAAAGTGGGGCAAAGTATGGAATACGGGCAACGAATTGCTGCATTACGGGATAGACAGCGTTGGACACAAGAAGAACTGTCCAAAAAATTGGGAATTTCCCGGGCTGCCTTGTCCCATTATGAAAAAAACCGCCGGGAACCGGATTATGATACACTTAACAAATTAGCCGATGTGTTTCAGGTTTCCATCGATTACTTGATGGGTCGGACAAACGATCCCGAGAGGCTGCTGGATGCCGATGTCAGAGAATTTTCCGACAGGCTGGAATTGTCCGATGAAGCGATTCTGGAAAAATTCTCTTTGACGATTGACGGCAGGAAGCTGACTAAAGATGAAGCCAAAAGATTCATAGCTTTTGTGAGAGCGGAACGTTCGCTCAAATAAACAAAAACCGGATAGAGCCCCCCAATCGCGGGGGACTTTCTCTTTACCGACAAGTGCGCCTATATAGCTTCTTTATCGTGCTCGCTGACAGACTCTTGTTTGATCTGCAGGTAATAGGCCAGTTTTTTGCGGGACAGCTCCAATTGTTCGATAATTTTCTCCACCGCAATGGTTATTTTGCCGGCTTCTTTCATGTTTCTTTCCCCGTTTCCCCGTTTCCCCATTAATTTCCTTGAACTCCCAAAAAGCCTCGCCCACTTTTGCCACACTCCCTATTATAGAGAAATACGGCTAACAATGATGTCAATTGCTGTCCGTAAATCCTAGAGTATTCCGTCTTTTATTGTCGGATGTCTTGAGTGCGGGGAAATTAACAGTTGACTATACCGTTAATGTCATGCTTTATAATGCCAATATATTCCCAAAGAAGCTTATGAAATGCAATTCGCGCCCGACTTTATTGTCCGGAAAAACCATACTGAAAGGAGGTCCGAAACTTGAAAATCGGTGAACTCTCCGCTCGCACTGGAGTCAGCATCCGCTCCTTGCGCTATTACGAGCAGCAAGGGCTGCTCACACCGATGCGCAGCGAAAACGGCTACCGGGAATATACTCCATTCGCGGAGGAACAGGTTCATACGATTCAACTGTATTTAAGTCTCGGTCTGTCAACAAGTCAAATCGTCAGTTTTCTGCACTGCGTATTGAAGAACAAAGAAGCGTTCTGCAAAGAAGTGCTTCCGATATACAAACAGAAACTAGCTAATATCGATGAGCAAATCACGCAATTGCAGCACATCAAATCGAATTTGGAAGAGCGCATCCAATCGATCTTGGTTGAACAACAAAACTTGGGAAAGGGGAATGAAAATGCAAGCTGTTGACAGCAGAACATTTCATGAAAGTATCCACCAACAGGGGGTAACACTTGTGGACTTTAGTGCGGCCTGGTGTCCTCCGTGCAGGACACTAATGCCGATCTTGGACGAATTGGGTCGTGAATACCCTGAACAGTTGTCGATTGTAGAAGTAGACTGCGACGAATCACCGGAAATCGCAGCGGAGTACGGCATCATGTCGATTCCGACCGTGATCGTGTTTCATAATGGAGATCCCGTCGAAAAGCTGGTCGGACTCCGAACGAAGAGGGTTTATCAGTCTGTGCTCGTGCAGTATATCTAACTATAAATCCCAGCTGACCATTGGTTTAACTCCAAGAAAATGCTGCCGGACATGTTAAACGAGCTGCCTTTCGGCAGCTTGTTCCAGATTGAAGACAAAGCCAGAGTGAAGGTCTTTATATTCATTCCTCACAGTCGGAGAGGGATTTCTGTTCCATAGTGAGTCTGTTTTTCGTTGCTAAAGGGAGGAGCTGAGAGACCTAGAACCATGAAAGTCGGAGATTTTCGCTTTTAAGCGTATGCTTCGATGGTTCTTGGTCTGTCAGCTTCGGACTGGACTATTCGCTGCATCCTTGCCGAAAAGCAGTCGATCTAGAGAATAGAAATCCCTCTCTTTCGAGCTTGTCTGCAAGTTGAAACAAGCTGCCTTGCGGCAGCTTGTTTTTTGTGTGTCGTATTGTTTATTGCAGTCTGTTCATCGCGGCGTCAATGATGCGGTCGAACAAATCGTCATCTTCCTCCAAAGCCGCTTCCGCTTCGGCAATTTGTTCTTCCGGACCCGGTTCACCGGCAAAATTCAAGCTGTAATCCCATGTTTTGCCCTTCTTGCTGAGCAGCGTCACTTCATAGGGGCGGCGGTGCCCTTCAAGCTCAAGCTTTACCGTTCCCCGGTAGCCTTCTTCTTCCGTATGCTCCATTGCCGCACTTAAAATGTTGATGTCCATGGATGACCTCCTTCTTGAGACGGATCATGCCAAATTAGAATGCCCCATTAGATAGCGATCCACTTCACGGGCAGCACCGCGCCCTTCATTAATCGCCCAAACCACAAGGCTTTGTCCTCTGCGCATATCGCCGGCAGCAAATACGCCTTCAACATTGGTGGCAAATTTCCCATGCTCGGCCTTGGCGTTCGAGCGCGGGTCGCGTTCCACATTCAGCTGGGAAAGAACGGTGTCCTCCGGACCGAGGAAACCCATGGCCAACAGCACCAGCTGAGCCGGCCATACCTTCTCCGTGCCGGGAACCTCCATAGGCATGAATCGGCCTTGATCATCCTTCTTCCATTCAATTTCAACCGTATGCAGCTCTTTCACATTGCCCGCTTCATCCCCGACGATTCGCTTGGTTTGGATCAAATATTTGCGGGGATCGCTGCCGTACAGCACCTTCGCTTCCTCTTGACCGTAATCGAGCTTGTAAACGCGGGGATATTGCGGCCACGGGTTGTTCGCAGCGCGTCCTTCGGACGGCATCGGCATGATTTCCAATTGGGTGACGCTGTTGCATCCATGGCGCAGAGACGTTCCCACACAGTCGGTACCCGTATCTCCGCCGCCGATGACAATCACGTCTTTGCCTTTGGCGGAGATGAAATTGCCGTCCTGATGATCGGAATCCAGCAAGCTTTTCGTATTCTTGTGAAGAAACTCCATGGCAAAATGAACGCCTTTCAATTCCCGTCCTTCTATCTCAAGGTCGCGCGGCTTCGTTGCGCCTCCACAGAGCACAACCGCATCAAATTCCTGCATCAGCTGATCGGCGGGAATATCCTTGCCGATTTCTGTATTGGTAATAAACGTGACGCCTTCCTGCGCCATCAAATCGACTCTTCTTTGCACAACTTTTTTCTTGTCCAGCTTCATGTTGGGGATACCGTACATGAGCAGTCCGCCGACCCGGTCGTTGCGCTCGTAGACGGTGACCAGATGCCCCGCCTTGTTCAGTTGGGCGGCGCAGGCCAGACCGGACGGACCGGAGCCGACAACGGCCACCTTCTTGCCCGTGCGGTGCTTGGGCGGCTCGGGCACAACCCAGCCTTCCTCAAAGCCCTTGTCGATGATCGCATGCTCGATCGTTTTGATCGCTACCGGCTGCTCGTTCAGACCAACCGTACAGGAGCCTTCACAAGGCGCCGGACAAACCCTTCCCGTAAACTCCGGGAAGTTGTTGGTTTTGTGCAAACGATCCAGCGCTTCCCGCCATAAGCCGCGATAAACAAGATCGTTCCATTCCGGAATCAGGTTGTTAACCGGGCATCCCGCCGCCATGCCGTTCAGCATGACACCGGTATGGCAGTATGGAATACCGCAGTCCATACACCGCGCCCCTTGCGTGCGCAGCTTATCTTCGCTGAAATGGTAATGAAACTCTTCCCAGTCCTTTATGCGTTCCAACGGATCGCGATCAGCGGGAAGCTCGCGTTTGTATTCCATAAATCCCGTGGGTTTTCCCATTTTTGTCCTCCTCAAGCTTCGGGAAACAAGCTGTACGGCTCATAGCAGGCCAGCTGTTTTCCCTGGTTTTAACCTTATAGTTGTACGAATAATGCCGCTTCTTCCTGATCAGTTGCCGCTGACACGCGATGCATCGTTGACGTTGGCTTCAAAGGCAGCCATGATCGCCTGATCCCCGGTAAGCCCTTGCGCCTTGACCTGTTCGATTTGTTCAAGCATGCGTTTATAATCCTTGGGAATGACCTTGACAAACTTCCAAACCATATCTTCCCAATTGTTTAAAATTTGCTGCGCATATTCGCTGCTTGTATATTTCACATGGCGGCGAATCATGCCTTTGACTTCTTCCATTTCCAAATCATTGTCCAGCTGTTCGAGCGAGACCATATCGTTGTTGCAATTCTGCTCGAAATTACCGTCACGATCCAGCACATATGCGATTCCTCCGGACATGCCTGCGGCGAAATTCCTTCCCGTCGCCCCAAGCACGACCACACGGCCGCCGGTCATATATTCGCAGCCATGATCGCCGACGCCTTCCACCACGGTACGTACGCCGCTGTTTCTGACGCAGAAGCGCTCGCCGGCAATTCCGCGAATATAAGCTTCTCCGCTCGTTGCGCCGTAAAACGCCACGTTGCCGATGATGACATTCTCCTCAGGCAAGAAGGTCGCCTTTTCCGAAGGGTACACGATCAGACGGCCGCCGGATAATCCTTTGCCGAAGTAGTCGTTGGAGTCGCCTTCCAGCGAAAGCGTAACGCCCTTTGGTACGAAGGCGCCGAAGCTTTGTCCGGCGGTACCGCGGAAGTGAAGGCGAATCATGCCGTCCGCCAAGCCCTCCGCACCGTAACGCCGGGTGATTTCGCTGCCCAGAATGGTACCGACAACACGGTTGATATTGCGGATCGGCATCACCGCATGGACCGCTTCCTTGCGTTCCAAAGCGGGCTCGCACGCTTCAAGCAGCTCCTGCATATCGAGCGAACGCTTCAAGCCGTGATCCTGCTTGGTGGAGCAGAATTTGCCCACGCTTTCCGGCACATCCGGCTGATAAAGCAGCGCGGACAAATCCAGACCCTTCGCTTTCCAATGCTCGACCGCTGTTCTGGCCTCTAATTTATCGGTTCTTCCGATCATCTCATTAATCGTTCTGAAGCCGAGCGCTGCCATTAATTCCCGAACTTCCTGCGCGATAAACCGCATGAAGTTGACGACATGCGCCGGATCTCCGGCATATTTCTTGCGCAGCTCGGGGTTTTGCGTAGCCACGCCGACCGGACAGGTATCCATATGGCACACCCGCATCATCACGCAGCCCAACACGACGAGCGGCGCGGTGGCAAAGCCGAATTCTTCGGCGCCAAGCAGCGCAGCGATGATCACATCGCGTCCAGTCATCAATTTGCCGTCGGTTTCAACCACGATCCGGTCACGCAGATTGTTGAGGATCAAAGTTTGGTGCGTTTCGGCAAGTCCGAGCTCCCAAGGCAATCCGGCATGCCGGATGCTGGTGCGCGGCGATGCGCCCGTTCCGCCGTCATAGCCGCTGATCAATACGACATCCGCGCGTCCTTTAGCCACACCGGCAGCAATCGTGCCTACGCCGACCTCGGATACCAGCTTGACATTGATTCTCGCGCGCGGATTGGCATTCTTCAAATCATGAATCAGTTCCGCCAAATCCTCGATCGAATAAATATCGTGATGCGGCGGCGGCGAGATCAAGCCTACGCCGGCCGTCGTGCCTCTGACCTCGGCAATCCACGGATAAACCTTCTTGCCGGGAAGCTGGCCGCCCTCTCCGGGCTTTGCTCCCTGAGCCATTTTGATCTGGATTTCATCGGCATTGACCAGATAGTGGCTCGTTACGCCGAATCTTCCGGAAGCCACCTGCTTGATGGCACTGCGGCGCAGATCGCCGTTTTCATCCGGGATGAAGCGCGCCGGATCCTCTCCGCCTTCTCCGGTATTGCTTTTGCCGCCGATCCGGTTCATCGCGATTGCAAGGCTTTCATGCGCCTCCCTGCTGATCGAGCCGTAAGACATGGCACCCGTTTTGAAGCGGCTGCAAATGGCTTCGACGGATTCCACCTCTTCGATCGGAATGCCGTCGCTTTCCTTCAAATTCAACAGGCCGCGCAGTGTTTTCAACTGCTGCTCCTGCTCATTGATCATCTGCGAATACTGCTTGAACAGTTTATAATCGTCATTTCTGCATGCCTGCTGCAGCGTATGGATCGTATTCGGGTTGTACAGATGGTATTCCCCGTCTTTTCTCCACTGCATCAAACCGCCTGCATCAAGCACCTTCTCTTTGCCGTCTTGCGGCGAGAATGCCTTGGTGTGATTAATGCTGACTTCGCGGGCAACCTCCTCCAGGCCGATGCCGCCGATTCGCGAAGGCGTCCAGGTAAAGTATTTCTCGACAAATGCCTTGCTTAAGCCGATCGCTTCAAAAATTTGCGCGCCGCGATAGCTTTGAATCGTGGAAATCCCCATTTTGGAAAGCACCTTCAAGACTCCCTTGGTGGACGCTTTGACGTAATTGTAGACGGCCTTTTCATGGGTGATGTTTTCCATTTGCGATTGGTGGATCATGTCATCGAGCGATTCCAGCGCCAAATACGGATTGATTGTGCTGACGCCGTAGCCGATCAGAAGCGCATAATGATGCACTTCGCGCGGCTCACCCGATTCCAGCAGCAAGCTGACCTTGGTGCGCGTTCCCGAGCGGATCAGATGATGATGCAGGCTTGCCACGGCAAGCAGTGCGGGAATTTGCGCCTTGTCTTCGCTTAAGCCGCGATCGGTCAGGATAATCATCGTCGTTCCGGAATCAACCGCTTGATCGGCAGCTGCGAACAAATCCTCCAACGCCTGCTCCAATCCCGCTCCGCCTTTTTGCGGGTCGTACAGAATCGGCAGCTCCGTCGTTTTGAAGCCCTCGCGTTTGATGTGGCGCAGTTTGGCCAATTCATCATTGGTCAAAATCGGCGATTTCACGCGGATTTGACGGCAGCTTTCCGGCTGCGGATTGAGCAGATTGCCTTCCGGTCCGATCGAAGTCGCAGTTGCCGTGATCAGTTCCTCGCGGATCGAATCGATCGGAGGATTCGTTACCTGTGCGAACAGCTGCTTGAAATAATTGTACAGCAGCTGGGGTTTATCCGACAGCACCGCAAGCGGTGAATCGGTGCCCATCGCGCCTACCGGATCGACTCCAGAAAGCGCCATCGGTTTTAGTGTTTTCATCAGGTCTTCATAGGTGTAGCCGAAGGCCTGCTGTCTTTGTACGATTTTGTCGTGGCTGTATTCCGGGACCTCCGCCGCATCCTCGAGATCTTCAAGATCGACGAGATGCTCCTTGATCCATTCTCCGTACGGATGTTGACTGGCAATTTTGTGCTTGACTTCCTCATCGGCAATAATCCGGCCTTCCTCGGTGTCTACGAGCAGGATTCTGCCCGGCTTGAGGCGGTCCTTTTTGACGATGTTTTCCGGCGGAATATCAAGTACTCCAACTTCGGAAGCCATCACGATCATGTCGTCCTTGGTTACATAATAACGCGCCGGACGAAGGCCGTTGCGGTCCAGTACGGCGGCAATCTGCCTGCCGTCGGTGAAAGCCATCGCCGCGGGACCGTCCCAAGGCTCCATCAGGCTGCTGTGGTATTCGTAAAAAGCTTTTTTCACGGGATCCATCGTTTTATGGTTTTCCCACGGCTCCGGAATCATCATCATGGCCACATGTGCAAGAGGACGACCGGACAAAAGCAAAAACTCCAGGGTGTTGTCGAATTTGGAGGAGTCGCTGCCTTCAGGATCGATCACCGGAACGATCTTCTTCAGGTCTTCGCCGAAATGCTCCGATTCGCAAACCGCCTGGCGGGCGTACATCCAGTTTTCATTGCCGCGCAGCGTGTTGATTTCCCCGTTGTGGATCAGATATCGGTACGGATGCGCCCTTTCCCAGCTCGGGAACGTATTCGTGCTGAAACGCGAATGCACAAGCGCAAGCGCCGTCTCCACCGCTGGATCGCGCAGGTCGATATAGAACGTGTCCACCTGATCGGTTGTCAGCATCCCTTTATATACAATGGTGCTGCAGGACAAGCTGGCAAAGTAGAAAAATTCGCCGCCCTCCATACCCGATGTGCGAATCGCATGCTCGGTGCGCTTGCGGATCACATACAGCTTGCGCTCAAAGGCTAGCTCATCCTTCAGATCGGCGCTTCTTCCGATGAAAACTTGACGGATTTCCGGTTCTGCGGATTTGGCCGCATCGCCCAGAAGCGCATCATCGGTCGGGACGGTTCTCCAGCCGATCAGGGTTTGACCTTCCTCTTCAATAATCGTCTCCAAAATTTTTCTGCAGGCTCTGCGCTGATTCGGATCCGGTGAAAAAAACACCATTCCGACCCCGTAATGTCCGGGCTTCGGCAATGTGATGTTCTTCTTGTCGAGTTCCTTCTTTAAGAACTTATGGGGAATCTGCATGAGAATTCCCGCGCCGTCACCCGTATTCGTCTCGGAGCCTTGACCGCCGCGGTGATCCAGATTGGTTAAGATCGTCAATGCCTGATGCACGATTTCATTCGATTTTTTACCCTTGATATTCGCAACGAAACCGATGCCGCAAGCGTCATGCTCAAATCTCGGATCGTAAAGACCCTGTTTGCTCGGTAAACCCAATTGTTTCATGTTGTGCAACCTTTCTATCATAGTATTTTTGATCTAGAACGTAATGATCGGTAATAGAGGAAAAAAGCAGATTCCTCGATGAAAAACATGGGAAGCGTATCAGGGGAATAATTGGAAAGAGAGCGCTTTCCTTTGTGACTTGGAGGGCAGTATAAACCCAATTTTCATATTATTCATTATTTTAACACCGATAAAAACACATCGCAATTTAATATTTTTATACCCCCGATAAATTCCCCCTAATCCTTGAAAGCCCACTGTTTTCTTAAGTTCTGCTGCTGTTTCGATAAAATCCGCTTTATGATACTATATGTATCTTTTTTTTAGAAAACTATAAATTCCCATCCCCTCCTGTGGAAATTTAATGAGAAAATTGCAAAAGTATTGACAGTTACAGGGATTTCATCTATTCTTACTTTGATACTTTTTGTATCATATTTTGTTTAAGGGGGAAGAAGTTTTGGTGAATATCGGAGAGAAAATCGCTGTCCTGAGAAAGCAGAGGCAAATTACGCAGGAGCAGCTGGCAAAGCAGTTGGGAATATCCCGGCCGACACTTTCCCATTACGAAACGAACAGGCGAAAGCCTCCGATCGAAATTATCGTGTTGCTCGCGGATAAGCTGAAAATTTCCATCGACACGATCATTCAGGCAAAATACGATCCCCGCAAGTAAACCGAGCCCGAAAAAAAATAAAATCCCGCCAACGGAGACGGGACTTTCATGATCTCAAGCTTATTTTAATTTTCCAAGTTCCAATTTAACCACATGCGTCAGTTCTTCCTCGTACCCTCCTTGAATGCGGTACTTTTTCACATATTCCTGGACAAACTTTCGCGGATTGGACGGCCGATAAATGCGGGTTAATTCTTTCACGCTTTCCATCACTTCATCATTGGTTTTTGCAGACATCCTTTTTCCTCCCCATATGATGGTATGCCTATATAAACAGACTACACAACAGCGAGCGGTTTTATGTCCGTCCGGGAAAAAATTGCAAGCGTTTACGCCGATTTTTCCCCCCGGAAGTTTCCTATGAATCAAGCCTGTTAGCGTGCCGCCCTGCGGGAAAGGATGTACCGATCCGGCATGAACTGGCTTGTTTAAAACCATCATACCCCATTCAGGCAAAAAAGCAACCCCCGATTGTTCGGGACCGTAGCTTCGAATGTTACGCTTTGGAACGATCGGCAGCGACTTTTTACAGTATATCTCTCATCGCGGGGACATACATTTAGATAGAACTTCCTCCAAAGGAGCGCATCATGAAAAAGATCAAGAAAAAAGGAAAAATGACATTTGTGCTTATTCGCGACGCAAATCGTCCGGTATGGCGAACAAATTTCCCTTCCTGGGCACCGCTTGCGGTTGCCGCTTCCTGTTCGGCCGTCCTGATATCGTCCTCCCTTTGGCTGTACAGCATGCGATCACAGCAATTAACCAGCATTAAACACTTATCGGCGCAAATTGCCATGGAAAAACAGCAGAGACAGCAGATCGTCGGCTCAAAAGACGAGGAAATCCGCCAGCTTCAGGAAAAGTATCTGATCTTGTCCGACCAAGCCGACCATATAAAATCGAAACTGAAAGAAATCGAACAGCTGGAAGCGGAAATCCGCTCGCTCTCCGGCAATTTGCCCGCACAAAGAAACAAGCCGGTCTCGATCTCGCAGGCGCCCGCCGCGAATTCGCACCAAGGAGGTATCGAACAATCGATCAATTCCCAAGAAATGAAGCAATTCTCCGCTGATCTGGAAGCCCGTTATGACGCCATGAAGGCGGAGATGGAGCAGCTTTCCGGACAACTTGACGGTTTTAAGCAGCAGATGCAGGATCAATTCCGTCTGGAGCGGATAACGCCCGATATCTGGCCGGTTCGATCGCGAGTCGTCACATCCGGTTTTGGCATCCGAAGAGATCCCT
>CAZESH010000068.1:0-16050 GCA_964514665.1 uncultured Caryophanales bacterium | reverse complement strand
GCTCTACATACATGACTCATTTGCTGCAGGCACTGGAAGGCAAGAATGTTTCCGTCAATGTGATTTCCAAATCGGGTACGACCACGGAGCCGGCCATCGCATTCCGCATTTTCCGTGAGTATCTGGAAAATAAATACGGCAAGGAAGAAGCCCGCAAGCGGATTTATGCGACGACCGACCGCGAGAAAGGCGCGCTGAAAAAACTCGCCGACGAGGAAGGCTATGAATCGTTCGTCATTCCCGACGATGTGGGAGGCCGGTATTCTGTATTGACGGCGGTAGGTTTGCTGCCGATCGCAGCAGCCGGAATCGATATCGAAGCGATGATGCAAGGCGCTGCCGATGCCCGCGAAGCATATGCCGATCCCGATGTTGCGAGCAACCAGAGCTATCAATACGCAGCTGTGCGCAATGCGTTGTACCGCAAGGGCAAGGCGATTGAAATTCTGGTCAATTATGAGCCGTCTCTGCACTACTTCTCCGAGTGGTGGAAGCAGCTGTTCGGTGAAAGCGAGGGCAAAGACCACAAAGGCATTTATCCGGCTTCGGTAGACTTTTCGACGGATTTGCACTCCATGGGACAGTTCATCCAAGAGGGCTCGCGGAATTTGTTCGAAACCGTGATTCAAGTGGAGAAATCGGCGGAAGAAATCGTCATCGGCAGCGACAAGGATAACCTGGACGGATTGAATTTCTTATCCGGCAAAACGCTGGATTTTGTTAATAAAAAGGCTTTTCAAGGCACGATGCTGGCGCATACCGACGGAAGCGTGCCCAACCTGATCGTAACGATCCCGGAAATTTCTCCGTATTGGTTCGGCTATCTCGTATATTTCTTCGAAAAAGCCTGCGGGGCAAGCGGTTATCTGTCCGGCGTCAATCCGTTCGATCAGCCGGGAGTAGAGGCCTATAAGAAGAATATGTTCGCCCTGCTTGGCAAGTCCGGCTTTGAAGAAGAAAAAGCCAAGCTGGAATCGAGACTGTAAGACGCCGTATTCCGGCATCACCTTGTACATTTAACAGCCAATTTTACCAAAAAGCCGCGCCGCTCCTTTATGGGAGCGGTTTTTGCTAAAATAACAGCAACAGGAGGTCGAATCGATGCTGGAACGCTACAAAACCGTCGCGAAATTCGGTTCAGAGGAAATCGTCATCAAAAAGTCCAGATTTATCGGACACGCCAAGCCGGTTCACAATGATGAGGAAGCGCTGGCATTCATCGGGGAGATTCGCAGACAGCATGCTTCCGCTACCCATAACTGCTATGCGTATATTGCCGGAGAACGCGATCAATTCCAAAAGCAGTCCGACGATGGCGAACCGAGCGGAACCGCAGGAAGGCCGATTCTTGAAGTGTTGAAAAACCGCGGACTGAAGAACACGGCGGTTGTCGTCACACGGTACTTCGGCGGGATTATGCTGGGAGCGGGCGGGCTGATCCGTGCATACGCCGAGGGGGCGGCGGCAGGCATTGAAGCGGCGGGAGAGGTGGAGCAGGTGCTGCATCGGGAAATTGCGGTCGAAGTGGATTACACTTGGCTGGGAAAGCTGGAAAACGAATTGAGAAACCGTGAAATATTGCTGGGTGAGACGGTTTTTACAGAAAAAGTGACCTTGACTTGTCTTCCCCTGCACAGCGAAAGCGAAAAGGTCGCCGCTTGGCTGACCGACTTGACGCAAGGACAAGGCACGATTCGTTTGGGCGAGAGCCAATACTTCGCTCGAAAATTATAATTATACAAATTGTGAATATATGAAAATTTTTAAAAAATCAGAAAGAATAAGACTTTAATAGACTTTAAGACCCATTACGGCATTGAAGGGGATATTAATTTACACTCAATAAATGCATAATTATTCATTTTTTATTGACATCGAATTAAATTCTTTCTATAATTTACATAAATTCATGAAAATTAAACAGGGTACAATTAAGGCTGCATTAAGGGTTAGAAAGAGAGGGTAGCTAGCATTGGGGAGAAGAGCTGTTAAACAGGAGCTTAGCAGAGAGAAGATTATGCATGTGGCCCGGGATTTGTTTGCCACCCAGGGCTACCGTCAAGTTTCCATGCGAACGATCGGTAGAGAGCTGGGATACAGTCACGGAGCGATCTACTATCATTTCAAGGAAAAGGCGGAGCTGTTCCACGCGGTGATTGAAGAGGATT
This sequence comes from uncultured Caryophanales bacterium, assembly GCA_964514665.1. GTDB lineage: Bacteria > Bacillota > Bacilli > Paenibacillales > KCTC-25726 > CAZESH01. The sequence goes on along the minus strand of CAZESH010000068.1, from coordinate 13,882 downwards.
TCACCATGCTGAACAAGCTGTTTGACGAGGTGGTGAACTGTCATCCATCGTCCGACGTCAAAACTACGGTGGAGCAAATTATGCTGGAGTTTATCCGCTTCGGGCTGGAGAATCCCCACCATTATGAGATTATGTTCCTAATCAACGATCCCGAACTGATCCGGTATTGCCATCCGATGAAAACCTCATGCTTTGATCAGTTTTCCAAGGTTGTTCATGAGGCGACCAAGGCCGGGGCGGAAATGGAGCGGGAAGATAACAGCATGCCTTGGCTGTTGTTTTTGTCAATGCATGGATTTATTACGCATTATATTCATTCGAGGCGGTCGTTTCAGGAGATGGAAGAGCGGGCCAAGGAGCATGTGGCTTTCTGCTGCAGAGGCCTTTAAGCATTGCAAGATCATGGAGGGTCTGCAGGTTGATCTAAAAATGGTTGAGCAGGAGGCTGTTCAACCATTTTTAATTTTTTGGTCCATTGCCGCCTTCTTAAAAACGCAGGAATCCCCGATTTTTCCCCATTTCACCGAACACATTCTCTGGTTCGATCATGCTCGGGTAGGGGCTGCCCCAAGTCAATTAATGCTTTCGGAACACCCCTCTTTACAATTTTTTGACCGTGTGCTTACAATTAATCAAAACAGAATCAGCTTGTCCGCATTCAAATGGGGAGGATCTATGAGAAGGATTGCGATTGGTTTTTTATTGGTCGGCTTTTTGGCCACCTTGTTCATTTTCATGAATTATGCCGTTGCTTTGTTTCGCGGACAAGGGCAGCTGAGCTTTGACAGCGCGCCGGTTAAAAATGAAACCTACCGGATCATCTATATTTCCGAGGAGCTTGGAACCCCTTTTTGGGACGCGGTAAAGCAAGGGGCTGACGAGGCTGCTCCGGTTCATCATGCCGCCGTCGATTTTCTGGGGGCGTTTCGTCCCAATCCGAATGAGCTGGTCAAGTATATGGAGATCGCCATTGCTTCGAAGGTCGATGGCATTGTCGTGCAAGGAGAGGATACGACAGAGCTGAATGCGGCGATTGAGAAGGCATTCACGAAAGGCATTCCCGTCATGACCATTTCAACGGATGCCCCGAACAGTCTGAGGAGATCGTATATCGGTTCGAACCATTATTCCGAAGGAACGATGATCGCGGGTCAGGTAGTCGCCGAACTGCATGCAAAAGGCACGGTGGCTCTGGTGGCGGGTCATCCCTTAAGCAATTTTGAAAAGGCACGACTTAAAGGCTTTCGCGATGTAATCGGGCGATTTCCGGATATCCGCATCGTGGAGCATTTTTCTGGATCGGATTCGAATCCTCTGGTTGAAACGCGGGAAATTCTCAACCGCTACCCGAATTGCAAAACCTTCGTCCTGCTTAGTGCCGATGCGGGAAGCGGTGTAATCCATACGATCAGCGCGCGGGCAAAAATTTCCGACTATGCGATTTTCGGCTTTGACGACAACCCGGAAATGCTGCAGCTTCTGCATCAGGGCCTGCTGCTTGCCACGCTCAGACATCAGCCGGAGCAAATGGGCAGGACAAGCCTGGATCTGATCGTGCAGTGGCTGGAGGGACGCAATCTGCCGCTCAAAACGAGTTATGATGTGCCCATCCGCCTGCTTCAGGGAAACGATCGGAAATGAGGGATTTTGATTGAATACGATACAGAAAAAAATCATTTTGCTCAGTCTGATCATTTGGCTGTTTATGGCCGGCACCTGGTTGTTTATGAGCTTCATCAATCAAAACACCGTCCGTAAATACAACGAAATTTTGCAGCGGTACATGCTGATGAAGGAAGCTTCACAATTAAGCCAAAACGCCGTCACCGCCTTGAATTTATACATGGTTTCAGCGACTAAAAGCAACTTGGATCAATACGAAAAAATCAGCGGCAGCATGAAGCGAATCGAAACCGAGCTTTCGATTTTGCAAAATCAAAACAACAGCTTCAGTCTCGTCAACTATCAAAATATGATCGACAGCCAGATCGAAGCGATGGAGCTTGCCGTCACCTCGAAGCAGAACGGAAGAAACGAGCTGGCGGCAAATTTGTTCGACGAGGGGAACAAGATTTCCAAATACATTTCAGATGCAACGCTTTCGCTGCTCAGCCGAGAGCTGACGACCTATGACGATTTCTACCGCAAAATCATTGTGCAAAGCAACAATCTGAAGAACATGGGACTGTGGATGCTGGCCACGGCTTCATTCGGACTGCTGCTGTTTTCCTACCGGTTTTCCACGGGCATTACCCGCTCGATCCGCAGCCTCACATTGGCGGCACGGGAGATCGCCAGGGGCAATTTCGATCATCCGATCACCATCCGGACCAATGATGAAATCTCATTTCTGGCCCGTACCTTTGAGAAAATGCGGATCAACATCAAGGAATTGATCAGCGAAATGCAGAACAAGGCGCAGATAGAGCGGGATCTTCAGGAGCATAAGCTGCTGCTCAAGGAGAGCGAGCTGAAAAGCCTGCAAAGCCAAATCAATCCGCATTTTCTGTTCAATACGCTGAATACGCTGGCGAAGAAGGCATATATCGAAGGGGCGACGGGAACGAGCGATCTGATCAGTTCGGTATCCGGCCTGCTGCGCTACAATTTGCGAAAACTGGATGTAAGCGTGACGCTGAAGGACGAAATCAACGGCATCGAGGAATATCTGATCATTCAAAAAGCGAGATTTAACGAGCGTGTATTGTATGCGCTTTCTGTCGAGGAGTCGTGCTTGTCGGCGGAGCTTCCCAGTTTGACGCTGCAGCCTTTTGTGGAGAATGCTTTTATTCATGCGGTGGAGCCAACGCTCGAAGGCGGGGTGATCGCGATCCGGGTGAACCGGCAAAACGGGCATGCCGTAGTGGAAATTGAAGACAACGGACCGGGCATGGAGCAAGAACAAATTCAGGCGATCCTCGAGGGAACGTATCAAGATACAGAGTTCAAGGGACATTCGACGGGCATCGGAATTTCCAATGTCATTCGCAGACTGCGTCTCTTCTTCGGAACCGACAATGTGATCGAGATTTCCAGCGGACCGGAATGCGGCACATGCATCAAGCTGTTGATTCCGCTGATAAGGGAGGATAAGCGATGACCGGCATACTGATCGTGGACGACGAGCAAGTGGAAAGAATGGCGCTGAAGCGGATGATCGAGCTTGAGCTTGAGGGCGTGGAAGTTGTGGGACAAGCCGATAACGGAATGGATGCGGTTCGCTTGGCGGAGGAGCTTCGTCCGGATATTGTGATGATGGATATCCGCATGCCGGGGATCGACGGTTTGGAGGCTGTGCGTCTGATTCGTGAATCGAACCGGTCGATCAAGTTTATTATTGTGTCCGCTTATGACCTGTTCGAGTATGCGAGTAAAGCCATCCGTTTGGGTGTGGAGGATTACTTGTTAAAGCCGAGCAAAGCGAGCGTGATCCTTTCCACGGTGCAGAAGGTAGTGGACAAGGTGCGCCGCGAATCGGAGGAAATCAAGGTGCGCAGACAGCAGCAATCCCGCTTGGAAAAGGTTATTCCGGTGATGGAAGCGGATTTTGTGACACAGCTGCTGTTCGATCACATTCACAGTGTTCAGCTGGGTGAAGTCATGGAGTTGCTGGACGTTTCCGCCCAGCATGAAGCGTTTGTCATGGTGGTGTTTTTCTTCCCCAAGAGAGAAACGGACTCCGGCCAGCTGCTGCAGGTTTATCAGCGTCTGAAGCAGGAGCTGGAGGATCAGGAACGGGTGTGGGTCGGCGCGATGTCGGGCCGGCAGGTGCCGCTCATCGTGATGACCGACAGTCGACAATCTTATCGAGCTTACGCTTCGATTCTCTCGCGCAGAATCGTCAATCTGGCTTATTCTTTTCCTTTCTCCTGTTTTGTCGGGATCGGCAGGCGGGTGGAAGACTTAATGCAGGTGCGCATGTCCTATCATGAGGCGCTGCTTGCTTCCGCAGACCCCCATTTGGCGGCCAAACACCGCTTCTTCGAGGATTTGGGCGGACTTCCGCAGAGGGATGGAAAGCCGGTCATGGATTTGGTAAAAAGCATCCTGGAGGAAGCAAGAAAAGGCAACGGGGAAGAAGTAAAGGAAATGATTGAAAAGATGATCGATCACTATGAGACTGCTCGCTGCGGCATTCATGAAAATCAGCAGCGCTGTTTGGAAATCCTGCTGATCCTGGCCAGGATGATGGAAGAGCTGGGTGTGGAGGTGGAAAAACCGCTGTTCTCCCTGCGGGCGGAAAACGCCGTGCAGCTTAAATTGGAGGCGCGCATGGTCGTAGACCGGCTTATGAACGGTTTAAAGCGTCTGCGGGAGCAAATTGCTCCCGATGTTTATCAAAGCATGAAGCAGTTTGTGCAGGAGCACGCGTACAGCGTCATTTCTCTGGAAATGGTTGCTGCCCATGTCAATTTAAGTCCGTTTTATATCAGCAAAATTTTCAAAGAGCAGTTCGGCACCAATTACATCGACTTTCTGACCGAGTGCAGAATCGACATGGCCAAGCGTCTGATGCACGATCCAGAGAAAAGCCTCAAGCAAATTGCTCTGGAAATCGGCTATAAGGACCCCAATTATTTCAGCCGCGTGTTCAAGAAAATATGCGGCTTATCCCCGACCGAATACCGCAAAAAGTTTCTGGAATAGCGGATCAGCTTAAAAAATGATAGGAATGCCAAGAAAGTACAGGTATTCCTGTGCAATCCCCTTATTTGCTTGTGCTACTGTATAAACACACAAATCAAAGCGCTTTCAAAAAAATAGGGGGATTTCAGGAATGCGAAAAAACAAACGGTTTTGGAAATTGTCCGTAGCTTCAGGCTCAGTCTGGGTTTTGGCGTGCTCTGCCTGTTTCTGGTTGTGCTCGGTGCATTTTCGATCATGACGGAAAGCAAGATCAATAAAACGACCCTCAGCATCACCGACAATTGGATGCCGAGCATTTCCAGGGCTTATCAAATGAAGCTGACGGTCGCCCGTTTCGATCAAGTGGAACGGGAGTATCTTAAAACGGGGTCGGCTGATACGGAAAAAGAGCTGGCGTCATTAAGTCAATCGTTGAAAACTACGGTCAACGATTATTTGGCGCACTCCATTTCTGCGGAAGGCAAGCAAATCGCGCAAATTTTCCTTACCGATTTCGACGCTTTCGAAAATACGCATCGGCAAATCGCCGATCAGGTTCATCAAGGCAAGCTTGATGGAGCCAGACTGATGTATGATTATGCCGCCCAAAGGTTTCTGCAGAGCATCAACGACGGTTTGGACAAGCTGATAGCGGTGAATGAGAGCCAAGCCCGTCATGCCTCCGCGCTGAACCGTCAGCAGTATGCCAAAGGCAGAGGCGTGATTGTCGCTTCGTCGCTGCTTGCTTTCTTGGTGTCGGCGCTGCTCTCTTGGTGGATCGTACGTTCGATTGTCGGTCCGATCCGCACAATCAATCGGGTTCTGGAGGATTTAAGCCAAGCAAAAGGAGATCTGAGCCGCAAAATCATGCTGGATACCGGCGATGAAATCGGCAAGATGGCGGAAAATGTGAATCAAGTGTTGGATACTGTCGGCCGCATGGTCCGGCAAATCCGCAGCACGACGCAGGAAGTGGCTGCATCTTCGCGGCAAATCGAGGAGAACTGCGAGCGGCTGTCGATTTCCTCGGATGAAATTGCCTCGGCGATTACAAAATTAAGCCGGCAATCGCTGGTTCAGATGGAAAAAACGCAGGATTCGCATCAATCCCTGCAGCAGTATGCGCAGCGTTTGAATCAAGTGGCCGCGTTCGCGGAAGAAACCTATGAGCTGTCCACCGCGGCAAATGCGCGTTCGGAAAAAGGCCATTTGCAGATTCAGGGAGTGCTTGCCAATATGAACAGCATACAGGAGCAAAATCTGTTAACCCAAATCTCGATGCATGCTTTTCAGCGCACGCTGCTGCGGATAGAAGAGATCAACACATTGATTACGGATATCTCTCAGCAAACCCAACTGCTTTCTTTAAATGCCAGCATCGAAGCGGCCCGGGCGGGCGAGCAAGGCCGGGGATTTGCCGTAGTCGCAGAGGAGATCCGCAAAATGTCCAACCAAACCGGTCAATCCTCGATCGGAATTGTGGAATTGCTGAATGAAATCAATAAGGAAGTAGCCAAAATCATCGGGCAATTCAAGCAGAATACGAAGTCTATCGAGCAGGGGAACGAACAGATGAAGGAAGCGCTGGAGATGTTCTCGGCAATGAGCGGTACAAACCATCAGGTGATGAATAATGCGGAAACGACGAAACGCGAAGTGGAGCAGACAGCCTGGGCGATTGGCGGCGTGCTGGAAAGCTCTCATGAAATCGTCTTGATTACGGACGAACAGAGTGCGGCAAGCGAAGAGATTGCCGCGAATGCGCAAGAGCAGGAGGACAGCACCCGCCGGATTGTCGGCTTGACGAGCGCTTTATCGTCGAAAACGGATGCATTGAAGCAGTTGATCGATCAATTCCATGACGAGCAGCAGACTTAAAGCCAAAAAGTGTAAGCGGTTAAAAAAATCCTGATGTTAGCAAAAAAGTATAGCAAAAATCCGAGTGTAAGCGGTTTATTACTGATAACTTGGTAAAGTGATCTCAATAAAAAAAAGGGAGAGATTTGGGATGAAGCAAAGTTTTAAAAAGTTGGCAATCGCAGCACTGGCATTGGTTTTCACGCTGTCTTTGGCAGCATGCACAACAACCAGTGACAAGGCGGCAAGCGGTTCCAACGGCGGGGACGCGAAAAGCACTTCAGGGGGCAGTGATTCAAGCAAGAAAGCAGACAAAAAAATCGTCATCGGTTTTTCCTTGGACACGCTTCAAGAGGAACGCTGGCAAAAGGACAGGGATTTATTCAAGGCCAAAGCTGAAGCTTTGGGCGCGGATGTGATCGTGCAGTCGGCAAACAGCGATGATGCCAAACAAATCAATCAGGCGGAAAATATGATCAGCCAAGGCGTGAATGTGCTGGTGGTCGTGCCGCATAATGCCGAGGCTTCCGCGGCGATCGTGGAAAAAGCGCATGCAGCGGGAATCAAGGTGCTTTCTTACGATCGTTTGATCAAGAATTCGGACGTCGATCTTTATGTCTCGTTCGATAATGAACGGGTCGGGGAAATGCAGGCGAAGGCAATCGTAGAGAAAGCTCCGAAAGGCAAGTACGTTTATATCGGAGGCTCGGATACGGACAACAATGCGCATCTGTTCAAGCAAGGCGCGTTCAATATTCTTCAGCCGCTCATCTACAAAGGCGATATCAAGGTGGTTTATGATCAATGGACGAAGGATTGGAATCCGTCCAACGCCCTGAACAATATGGAGAATGCGCTGACCGCCAACAACAACCAAATCGATGCGGTTGTGGCAGCCAATGACGGCACGGCTGGCGGCGTTATCCAAGCGCTGGCATCGCAAGGACTGGCAGGGAAAATTCCGGTTTCCGGACAAGACGCAGAGCTGGCCGCTTGCCAGCGGGTAGTGGAAGGCACGCAAACGATGACGGTTTACAAGCCGATCAAAAAACTGGCGGAAAAATCCGCGGAGCTGGCGATTCAATTAGCGAAAGGTGAGACTATCCAAACGGACAAAACGGTAAATAATGCCAAGATCGACGTTCCTTCGATTCTGCTCGATCCGATCGCCGTAACCAAAGACAATATGGACGCTACCGTAATTGCTGACGGATTCCACAAAAAAGAAGAGGTTTACAAGAACGTCAAATAGAGAACGGCCGATTTATTATACAAGGGAGGCAGTGAAGCGGTGCAAACCTCTTGGCCTGCGTCCCTTGTGTTTATTTCACAGGGGAGAGAACGCAAATGACGATTGCACTCGCTATGGAGAATATCACAAAAGAGTTTCCCGGCGTCAAGGCATTGAACAATGTCACGATTGAAGTGAAAAAAGGCGAGGTCCATGCGCTGTGCGGAGAGAACGGAGCAGGCAAGTCGACGCTGATGAAGGTGCTGAGCGGACTTTATCCCGCGGGAAGTTTCGACGGGCGGATTCTGATCGATGGGGCGGAAAGGCATTTTCACGGCATCAAGGATGCGGAGCATGCGGGAATCGCGATTATTTATCAAGAGCTGGCCTTGGTCCGGGAAATGACGATCGGTGAAAATATTTTCCTCGGCAATGAGCCGAAGCGTTTCGGAATGATCGATTGGAATACGGTGTTTCGGGAGAGTGGAAAATGGCTGGATCAGGTCGGCTTGAAGGGGATCAAGCCGGATGCGCTGATCGGCTCTCTGGGCATCGGCCAGCAGCAGCTTGTGGAGATTGCCAAGGCGCTGTCCAAGAATGCGAAGATTCTTATTCTGGATGAACCGACTGCCGCTTTGACCGAGCAGGAGGTCAAGATTTTGCTGGACATTCTGCGGGAATTCAAAAAACGCGGCGTCACCTGCATCTATATATCCCACAAATTAAATGAAGTTTTCGACATAGCCGATACCGTGACGGTGCTTCGCGACGGAGAGACGGTATCGAGCCTGCCGATCGATCAATGGACGGAGAACAAAGTGATTTCCACGATGGTCGGCAGGGAAATCAAGGAGCGCTTTCCGCGCATCGAAGCGAGTCCCGGGGAAGTCGTCATGAAAGTAAGCGATTTTACCGTATGGGATCCGGATCAGCCGCAAAAAAAATTGGTGGATAAGGTGTCCTTCGAGGTGAGAAAGGGCGAAATTTTAGGCATAGCCGGACTTATGGGAGCAGGCCGAACGGAGCTGGTGATGGGCTTGTTCGGCTCATACGGCAGCAAGGCTGAGGGCGAGATTGAGATTGAAGGACGGAAAGTGAAAATCCAAAATCCCAAGGATGCCATTAGGCACGGCATCGCACTTGTCTCGGAAGATCGCAAGAAATTCGGGCTGGTGCTCGGGATGAACATCCAGCAAAATATCAGCATGTCCAGCCTCGGCTTTATTTCCCGCAGCGGCTTGATTAACGATAACATGGAGATTCGCAGCGCCAAAAGCTTTCTGCAATCGCTCAGAATCAAGGCAAATTCAGTAGAAACCATCGTTGGCACGCTCAGCGGAGGCAATCAGCAGAAGGTCGTGCTGGGCAAATGGCTGATGACCGAACCGAAAATTTTGATTATGGATGAACCGACGCGGGGAATTGACGTCGGCGCCAAATTTGAGATTTATACCATTATCAATGAGCTGGTGAGCAAGGGTGTTGCGGTCATCATGATTTCCTCGGAGCTGCCGGAGGTAATGGGCATGAGCCATCGCATCATGGTGCTGAGTGAAGGTAAAGTCAGGGGCGTCTTGGATTATCGCGAAGCTACACAGGAAAAAATTATGACGGCTGCAACAGGAGGAAGATAGAAGTGAATATGAATGTGGATTCGAATGTAAGCGTGAAATCATCTGCGAGCATCCGCGACTGGTTCAAGATGGACATTCGCGCGTATACGATGATTGGTGCGCTTGTCGCGATTTGGCTGCTCTTTTCCACGATGAGCGACACTTTTTTAACGGCGAGAAATTTGTCCAATCTGTTTCTGCAAATGTCCGGGACCGCCGTGCTGGCAATCGGCATGGTACTCGTGATTGTGGCCGGTCAAATCGACTTGTCGGTGGGTTCGCTTGTCGGTCTGACCGGCGGCGTGGCCGCGGTGTTGAACGTATGGTATGACTGGAACACTGTACCGGTCATCGTGGTAACCATTGCGCTCGGCGCTTTGATCGGCGTTTTTCAAGGGTGGTGGATCGCCTATCGGGCGGTGCCGGCCTTTATCGTAACGCTGGGCGGCATGCTGCTGTACAGAGGCCTATTGCTGATGATCACCGGCAGTGTGACGATTGCGCCGCTTTCCCCGAGCATGAAGGCGATCGGCCAGGCTTATATCGTTCCCGGAATGGGCTTGGTACTGGGCATTGTGGCATTTATTGCCACCGTCGTGCTGATCATCTACCGCCGCGCTTCGCGGCACAAATTCGGCTTTGAAACCGAGCCCGTGCCTTTGGCTGCGGCCAAAATATTGTTGTACGGGATTTTTATTCTCGGCTTTGTTTACTTGATGAATCAATACTTGGGCATTCCCGTACCCTTTATCATTGTCATTGTGCTGGCCTTGGTGTTCAGCGTGATTGCCAAGAACACGGTGTTCGGCCGGCAGATCTATGCCATAGGCGGCAATCCGGAAGCCGCCCGTTTGTCAGGGATTAATATCAAGTGGCGGATTCTGATGGTTTTCGTGCTGAGCAACACGCTGGCGGCGATCTCCGGCCTGATTCAGACGGCTCGGCTCAACGCGGCGACGATGACCTCGGGCAACATGAACGAATTGGACGCCATCGCCGCCTGCGTGATCGGCGGCACAAGCCTGATGGGCGGCTCCGGCAAAATCTCGGGAGCAATCATCGGCGCGCTTGTGATGGCCAGCCTCGACAACGGCATGAGCATCATGAACCTGGACACCTACTGGCAGCAGATCGTCAAAGGGGCGATTTTGGTATTGGCCGTTTGGGTCGACATCTACAGCAGACAAAGAAAAAAAACGGCATAAATGCAGCTTGCGGTCAGGGGCTGTTCCCCGGTCATGTTCAGTGACCGCGGAACAGTCCTTTTTTATTTAATGCCATTTTGAATACTTTTTCTTATAATTAACGTATAACTAGTTATGACGAACAAGGAAAGCGAGTGAAGACGCATGTCGATGTGGATTGTCTGGTTTGCATTGGGTGTGGTGCTGATTATCGCTGAAATGACTACGTTTACATTTTACCTGCTGTGGCTTGGCGTGGGAGCGTTCGCGGCCGCGGTGATCTCGCTGATTTTCCCGCATCTGATTTTGCTGCAAATCCTCGTGGGATGCGTGGTTGCCGTTGGACTTACGTTCTTTACCCGTCCGTTCACCAAACGAATACAAGGCGCCAAAGGTTACAAGGATGCGATCGACGAGCTGATCGGCAAGCAGGGGGAAGTGATCGAGCAGATCAATGGAGGCTCTGTCGGCATTGTCAAGGTAGGCAGCGAAACCTGGAGTGCAACCTCGGACGAATCGCTGCAAAAGGGCGATAAGGTGATTGTGGTCAGCCGCAGCAGCACATTGCTGCATGTTTACAAATGGAAGGGAGAGTGAAATAAATGACAGGTTTAGTAATTATCGTCGTTATTGTGATTTTGGCCGTCGTGCTGGTAGCCATGTCGGTCAAAATCATCCCGCAGCAAGTGGTGGGAGTCATTGAAAGACTAGGCAAGTTCCATAGGCTGCTGTCGCCGGGACTGAATGTGGTGATTCCGATTGTAGATCAGGTTCGCATGTTTCACGATCTGAGAATCCAGCAGGCCAATGTGCCGCCGCAAACCGTCATCACCAAGGATAATGTGCAGGTGCAGATCGACACGATCATTTTCTATCAGGTTGTCGGTCCGGAGCAGGCGACTTACGGCATTTCCGATTACGTCATGGGTGTCCGCAACATCACCACGGCCACCATGCGGCAAATCATCGGCAATATGGAATTGGACGAAACCTTGTCCGGACGCGAAAAGATCTCCACGGAAATCCGCATTGCGCTGGATGAAGCCACAGAAAAGTGGGGCGTTCGCATCGAACGCGTGGAAGTGATCGATATCAAGCCGCCTATGGACATTCAGGAGGCGATGGATAAACAAATGAAGGCGGAGCGAAGCCGCCGCGCCATTATCCTTGAGGCTGCAGCGGCCAAACAGGACATGATCCTTCGTGCGGAAGGGGATAAAACCAGTAAAATCCTCAGATCGGAAGGGGAAATGCAGGCACGTATCCTGCAGGCTCAGGGCTTTCAGAAGTCTCAGGAGCTGGAAGCGGGAGGCCAGGCAAAGGCCATCGAGCTGGTGGCCGCCGCGGAACGCAATCGCATCGAACAGCTGAAGGCGGCGCAGATGGATGAGAATGTGCTGGCCTACAAGTCGTTCGAAGCGCTGAAGGAAGTGGCCAATGGTCAGGCCAACAAGGTGTTCATTCCGTCCGGGGCAATTGAGACTTTGGGCAGCATAGGCGCAATCGGGGAAATGTTCAAAATGACCAAGGACGAGAAAAAGTAAATCAATCCCAACAGGGCTGTTTCCACGTCTTCGGACGAGGAAGCGGCTTGGACGCAAGGGCACATCAGCTTGTATTTTTTTAACAGCGTTGCGATTACTGTGATTTCGGTCGTACTCACCGTCATTCTAAGCAGCTTCGTGACTTATGCGGTAACACGCATGAATTGTCGAAGGCATCAAGGCAGGTTCCGTGAAAGGATAGGTTATCAGAAAAAAGGGGCTGCCCATTAAACCAAAGGGAAGCCTCTTTCTTCATTCCCAAAGCTATACCAACCAAGCCTGAGAAACAATAACCAGCAGAATGAATAAGACGAGAATGACGCCGGTTGTTGTCCACATACCGCCGTATTCAGCTGCCCCTGCTGCATATCCACCCATTTGAACGCCTCCTCCCATAACGGATTTGACTGTTCCCTTGCCCTTTATAGTACGCAAATCCCCAGATGCTGATTGGGTGCTTAACCTAAATTCGACAAACTTGGGCGAAGTGAAATGGGAGTGGACTGGGTCGGTTGACGGATGGACTTCTTTCCCGTCTCATTAGGCGGATTTAAACACCCGCAGGAAAGCTTCCGGAAGCTTTGCAGCAAAACGCATCAGCTTGCCGGTTGCCGGATGATAGAAGGCGATCACCTGGGCGTGGAGCCCGAGCCGGCCAATCGGGTTTTGGCGCGAGCCATACTTCTTGTCGCCGACAACGGGATGACCGAGGTCTTGCATGTGAACGCGTATCTGATTTTTTCTTCCGGTATCCAGTCTGATTTCCAATAAGGAATAAGCTTGCGTTTTTTGCAAAACTTTGAAGTGGGTGACAGCTTTCTGTCCATCATTGGGCACAGGACTCGAGAACATTTTCAGGGTTTTGCTTTCTTTCAGCCACGATGTATGGGTGCCTTCCTCCTGCTTGACGCTTCCTTCAACCAGGGCGATGTAAGTGCGCTCCGGGACCGCTTCCTTCCATGCTTGCTGCAATGCCTGCTGCACCTTTTCGCTTTTGGCGTACAGCATCACTCCGGAGGTGTCGCGATCCAGTCTGTGGACTACGAATACCCGGTTCCTTGGATTGGTTTTTCGTACATGTTCCATGAGGAAGGAATAGGCTGTATCATGCTTTTCCTTTTCCGATGCAATCGATAACAGTCCGGCCTGTTTGTCAATGACGATCAAATCTTCGTCCTCATATAGAATCTCCAACCCTCGTATGGGGGATTGCTTGTCCTGCGCAACAGAGCTGACGGAAACCGTCTGTCCGCTCGACAGACGGGCATTGTATTTGGTTTCCACCTTCCCGTCAATGGAAATTTGTCCGCGCGCCAGCATCGCTTTGACCCGATTGCGGCCCATCCTCGCTAATTTTTCCAGCAGGAATGGCAGCAGTTCCGCAGAATCCGTCACGGTAAAGAGGATTTCTTTAGGTGTTTTTCTGTTCATAATGAACCTCGTTTTAAAGTTTTTTAACGATATTCATTATACGTTAGTTCCACGATAATTCATATTGGATGCATTCACCAGCTGTTCGGCAGTCTGGGAAATGCGGCTGTAGGCGGCATTGGTTTCCTTGAGATTCTCAGACTGTATTTCCGAGGAAGCGGCGACCTCGTGGATAAATCCGTTCATTTTCCGGATCGATGCAAGCATGCGGTTTAAATCGTTGCCGATTTCTTCCGCGGCTTTTTGGCTCTGCTGGGCCATTTTGCGGATTTCCAGGGCAACCACGTTGAAGCCTCTGCCGGAATCTCCGGCGCGTGCCGCTTCAATAGCGGCATTCAAGCCGAGCATATGGGATTGCTGCGCAATATTCTGGACAAAGCCCAGCATGGTATGGAT
>CAZESH010000067.1:0-16215 GCA_964514665.1 uncultured Caryophanales bacterium | reverse complement strand
GGATTACAGCTATGTGCTGGTTCAGACAGGGGACCGCAAATTCCTCGTTGCCGAGGAGCTATTATCCGCCGTCAAGCAGGAGCTGGAATGGGAAGAGGCGGAGGTGCTCGCAGCAATAAAAGGAAGCGAGCTTGAAGGCGTCATCTGCAAGCATCCGTTTTACGAGCGAGACTCGTTGGTGATGGTGGGCGATCATGTTACGCTTGAAGCCGGAACGGGATGTGTGCATACCGCGCCGGGACATGGCGAGGAGGATTTTGCAGTCGGGCAGAAATACGGTCTGGGTGTTTTGTGCCCGGTCGATGATCAGGGGAAGTTTACTGCCGAAGCGCCGGGCTTCGAAGGCGTCTTTTATGATTCTGCCAATAAGATGATTGGCGAAATGCTGCAGCAAAGCGGTCATCTGCTCAAGCTAAGCTTCATCAAGCATCAATACGCGCATGATTGGAGAACGAAAAAGCCGGTGATCTACCGGGCAACGGAGCAGTGGTTTGCCTCGATCGACAAATTCCGGGCGGAAATGCTTGAGCAAATCAAGCAGCTTAAATGGACGCCGGCATGGGGAGAGGTGCGTCTGCACAACATGATCGCCGACCGCGGAGACTGGTGCATTTCGCGTCAGCGTGCGTGGGGCGTGCCGATACCGATTTTTTACTGCCGCAATTGCAATCACCCGTTGGTCAATGACGAGACGATCGAGCATGCTGCCGAGCTGTTCGCCAAGGAAGGCTCCGGAGCCTGGTTTGTTAGAGATGAAAGCGAGCTGCTTCCGTCGGGAACGCAGTGTCCGCAGTGCGGCGGGGAAAGCTTCCGCAAGGAAACCGATATTATGGACGTATGGTTCGATTCCGGCTCCAGCTTTGCGGCTGTATTGGAAGCAAGACCGGAGCTGCGCTGGCCGGCGGATCTTTATTTGGAAGGCTCCGATCAGTACAGGGGCTGGTTTAATTCCTCGCTGATCACAAGCACCGCAGTGAAGGGAAGCGCACCGTACAAAGGCATTCTCAGCCACGGCTTCACCTTGGACGGGGAAGGACGCAAAATGTCCAAATCGCTTGGCAATACCATCGATCCGCTGAAAGTGTGCAACACGCTCGGGGTGGAAATTTTAAGATTGTGGGTTTCTTCCGTCGATTATCAGTCGGATCAACGCATCTCCGATCAAATCCTCGGCCAAATTTCCGAGGTATACCGGAAAATCCGCAATACGCTGCGGTTTTTGTTGGGAAATCTGACCGGCTTCGATCCCGTTAAGGATAGAATACCGAATGGCAAAATGATCGAGCTCGACCGTTTTGCCATGATCCGCCTTAATCGCATGACAGAAAGAGTGCTGAAGGCTTATGACGCTTATGATTTTCATCTGGCTTACCAAGCGGTGCATCATTTCTGCGCTGTGGAGATGAGCGCATTTTACCTGGATATCGTCAAGGATAGACTGTACGTAAGCGCACCCCATGACGAGCAAAGAAAGGCTTGCCAAACTGTATTATATGATGCCCTTACGGCAATAACTAAGTTGATCTCCCCGATACTGCCGCATACGGCGGATGAGGTTTGGAAGCATATTCCCGGCGTTGATCTGATCAGTGTGCAGCTGAGCAAATTTCCGCAAGCAGACGCCTCTTTGTATGATGCCCGGCTTGAGGAGAAATGGAATGCCTTCATGGAAATCCGCGACGATGTGTATAAAGCTCTGGAGATTGCGCGTAAGGATAAAGTAATCGGCAATTCCTTGGGTGCTTCGCTGGTGCTCTATCCCGAAGGGGAGGAGACAGCCGGGCTTCTGGCTCGATTCGATGCGCTGGATCAGCTTTTCATCGTTTCTGCGGCAAGAGTGGCGCAAAGCGGAGAAAAAGCGCCCGAGGACAGCCACAAGCTGCAGGGCTTGGCCGTAAAAGTAAGCGCCTCCGCAGGAGAAAAATGCGAGCGCTGCTGGATCATCACTCCGGAAACAGGAGTGAGCAGCAAATTCCCCACATTATGTCCGCGCTGTGCTGCGGTTGTGGAGGAACATTATGGAGAGCTTGCTTCCGAAGAAGAATAAAAAGGCTAAATCGAGTCCCGGCCTATGGAGGGGTGGGATAATGCGGGAAGATCAAGAAAAAGACGGGTTGACCAAAAAGGCTCTGGAAGAAATCAAGCTGCAGGTTCATAAGATCGCAGCCAATCTGGAGCAGGCGCAGATTTCGGATTTTTTGCAGCTTCTGAACAATCCCGGAAGGCTGCTTGTACTCAACCTGATCTCAGGGGTGGCCAGAGGCATCGGCATCGCCGTAGGCTTTACTATCTTTGCCGGCACCATCTTGTATTTGCTGCAGTTTTTGGGGGCTTTGAATTTACCGATTATCGGCGGATATATTGCGGAAATCGTAAAAATCGTGCAGGCGCAGCTGGAGGGCGGAAGAAGATTTTGACGTTCTGACCAGCCGCGCCGGCATGACATTTACAGCTTTCCGTCTTCCGGTTCATCGGGATAAGCTTCCATGTATTTCTTGTATTCGTTATTGCGCACGACCATCACCTGGCGGCCGTATAAATCGGTGGCGAGGAAGCTTTCCAAAGCTTCCACATAACCGACGTTTTCATCGGATTCAAGATAGAGGTTGTCGTAATTGAGCGCCTCGGGATCTTCAGCCATTGCGGGCGAGTCGGAATTTCCCCAGCTCTCCACGATTTGCCAGGCGTCTTCGCCGTCGAACTCCGTTTCGTTGTCATCTTCATCGAGACTTGTTCTGCCGAAAGGCGGGCGGAGGAAACGTTCCTCGGCGGGCCGTCTGTTGGATATTTCGCGTTCGGGAACATGCTGCAGGCAATAGCGCGTTGTAGGAATGGCTTCGAGCCGCGCGTAGGGAATGTCAGTGCCGCATATCGTGCAAATGCCGTAGTTGCCTTTCTCCATGCGTTCCAGAGCCGTATCGATATCCTCAAGCTGGTTTTCGGCATGTTCATTAAGCGCAATATCCTTGCCGCGCTCATACATTTCCGTTCCCAGGTCCCCCGGATGATTGTCATTCACAGACAAATCTCCCGTGGAGTCGCGAAACGAGGATGCCAATCCGAAATTCCCGCTTCTGTCGGTCATTTGCTCCAAGGAGGCTCTTTCCGTCAGCAACTGCTTTTTAATCCGCTTGATCTGTTTTTCCGTCAGTTTCATTGCGCGCCTTCCTTTCACAAGGGAGTTCAACCTGCTACTATGGTTCGCGGAATGCGGCTTATTTACCGAGGTAATTCCTTGAAGCGCTGACAACAGCGGTCTTAGCCGAGGGTAATTTCAGGGCAATGGACTTGAGGTTTTGGCTGTGCTACAATGACTTGGAAGTGCACAGATTTACACTAAAAATGCGGAGGAATTCGCCAAGTGATTTATTACTTAGTCACCCTGATAGTCATTATTTTGGATCGCATTTCCAAATGGCTGGTCGTGAAAAACCTTGAGTTATACCAAACGGTTCCGGTGATCGGCAATTTTTTCATGATTACGTCCCACCGCAACACGGGAGCGGCTTTCAGCATTCTTGAAAACCAGAGGTTGTTCTTTATCGTGATCACAATCGTGATTGCGGCTGGGTTAATTTGGTATTTATACAAGCTGATTCGCCAAGGTGAGCGCAAGCTGCTGCCTTTTGCCCTGAGCATGGTACTGGGTGGAGCGATTGGAAATTTGATCGATCGCATCGCCACCGGACAAGTTGTTGACTTCCTGCAGTTTCATTTCAAATTCACGCTGGCGACTTGGCACATCGATTATATTTTTGCCGTGTTCAATTTGGCGGATTCTTCGATTTTTATCGGCGTGGTGCTGATTTTCATCGATTCTTTGATCCATGCCAAAAAAGAAGAGCAAAGGATCAACAGCAATGAAGCGTGATTTAACGGAATCGTTTACCTTCGAGGAAGAGGAAGAGACGGGGGACGTGTTGAGTTGGACAATTACAGAGGCGGACGCGGGGGAGCGGATCGATAAATTCGTTTCGCTTGCCATGGATGAGCAAGCCTCCCGTTCCCAAGTTCAACAGTGGATCAAGGAACAGTCCTTGTCGGTCAACGGGAAAACCGTCAAAGCCAATCACAGGTTGGCGGCCGATGATCGCATCGAGCTGACGATTCCGCCGCCCGAGGATGCGGAAATCGCTGCCGAGCCGATTGAACTTGACGTCGTATACGAGGACAGCGACGTCATTGTCGTCAATAAACCGCGGGGCATGGTGGTTCATCCGGCTCCGGGACATGCCTCCGGAACGCTCGTCAATGCACTGCTCCATCACTGCCGCGATTTGTCGGGCATTAACGGAGTCATGCGGCCGGGTATTGTGCACCGCATCGATAAGGACACCTCCGGCTTGATTATGGCGGCCAAGAACGACGAAGCGCACAATAAGCTTTCGCTTCAACTAAAGGAGCATACGGTAACACGTACCTATCTCGCGGTTGTACATGGCGTCGTGCAGCATGACCAAGGAACCGTGGATGCTCCGATCGGGCGGGACCCGAAAGATCGCAAGCTGTTCACTGTTACGGAACGAAACAGCAAGCACGCCGTCACGCATTTTCATGTGCTGGAGAGATTCAAGGACTACACTTTTCTGGAATGCAAGCTGGAAACCGGACGCACCCATCAGATCCGGGTACATATGCAGTTTATCGGACATTCGCTGGTCGGAGATCCGCAGTACGGCAAAACAAAAGGCGATAACAAAGCGTTCACCGGTCAGGCTCTGCATGCCGCCGTGCTTGGCTTCATTCATCCGCAAAAAGCGGATTATCTGGAGTTTAGCGCCGCTTTGCCGGATGACATGAACCAGCTGTTAAATTTGCTTCGCGCACTCTGAAGCCATATTTTTATAAAACAATCATAATCGGGGAGGAAATCATAATGGTCAAAATCAATGAAAATTATTTGCAGCTGCAGGGCAGCTACCTGTTCTCCGAAATTGCCAAGCGGAGAACGAAATTCATGCAGGAAAACCCGAATGCGGCGATTATCAGTTTGGGGATCGGCGACGTTACGCGCCCGCTTCCGGATGCCATTGTTTCGGCCATGCATGCTGCGGTCGACGAAATGACAGATGCGGCAAGCTTTCGCGGCTATGGCCCGGAGCAGGGCTACAGCTTTTTGAGCGAGAAGATCGTTGAGCATGATTATAAATCCCGGGGCATCGAGCTTTCCACCGATGAGGTTTTCGTCAGCGACGGTTCGAAATGCGACGTCGGCAATATTCAGGAAATTTTCGGAGCTGACAGTATCGTCGCCGTAATGGATCCGGTTTATCCGGTTTATGTCGACAGCAATGTAATGGCCGGACGCTCCGGAAAATTCAACCCCGAGACGGGAAGATATGAAAGCATCGTCTATTTGCCGACAACGGCGGGCAACGGCTTTGTGCCCGAGCTGCCGCAAAGCGATGTCGATCTGATCTATCTCTGCTATCCGAATAACCCGACGGGCATGACGCTTTCCAAAGCAGAACTGAAAAAATGGGTGGATTATGCACGGGACAACAAATGCGTCATTTTGTACGATTCCGCATATGAAGCCTTTATTCAGGAAGCGGATGTACCGCACAGCATTTACGAAGTGGAAGGCGCCAAGGAGGTTGCCATCGAATTCCGCAGCTTCTCCAAAACCGCCGGCTTTACGGGCGTGCGCTGTGCTTACACGGTTGTGCCGAAGCAGCTGAAGGCTTATGACAGCGAAGGCAACGGCATTACCTTGAACGAGCTGTGGAACCGCCGGCAGACAACGAAGTTTAACGGCGTGTCCTACATTACCCAGCAGGGGGCGGCAGCTGTATACAGCGAAGCCGGACAAGCGCAAATTCGCGGATTGGTCGATTATTATATGACCAATGCGAAAATTATCCGCGAAGGCATCACATCGCTCGGAATTGATGCTTATGGCGGTATAAATGCGCCGTATATCTGGTTGAAAACACCAAACGGCACCGGTTCTTGGCAATTTTTCGACAAGCTGCTGGGAGAAGCCCATATTGTCGGCACTCCAGGAGTGGGATTCGGCAAAAGCGGCGAGGGCTATTTCCGCTTGACCGCTTTCGGCAGCCGCGAGAATACGGAAAAAGCAGTCGAGCGTTTAAGAAAACTGAGCTTCTGATTGATCATTAATTAGTTGACACATAAGGTCGAATATGACATAATTCATGTAATTGAATAAGGCCTTTAATTCAGTCCAGAGAGACTGGCAAGGTAATCGTTTCTGACCGTGACGGGACGTCCGGAGTACTCTTCTGCAAGCCAATATGAAGAAGGGAAACTCCATGTCCTTTTCGCGAACGCATGATGAAGACGAATGAATCGCTCCTTGCCGCAGGCAGGGAGTTTTTTTGTGACTAAAGCAGGAAAGGAGGGTGTTCATGACTCAAACCGCCCATGTGATTATGGATGCAACCGCGATTCGCCGCGTCTTGACACGGATTGCACACGAGATCATTGAGAAGAATAAGGGTGTGGAAAATCTGGTTTTAATCGGAATACGTACCCGCGGCATCTATCTGGCCAGAAGGATTGCCGCCATCATGCGGACCATCGAGCAGACAGAGGTTTCCGTCGGCGAGCTTGACATTACGCCTTACCGCGACGATGTGGCCGATAAAGGGATGCTTTCCGAAAAACACAGCGGATCGGTCAATATTCAAAGTAAAAAGGTTATATTATTCGATGATGTGCTTTATACGGGGAGAACGGTCCGTGCCGCGATGGATGCACTGATCGATCAGGGACGACCGGAAATGATCCAGCTTGCCGTGCTCGTTGACCGCGGTCATCGGGAACTTCCGATCCGGCCGGATTACATCGGCAAAAATGTGCCGACCTCCAAGCTGGAGAAAATAGAAGTGCTATTCGAGGAAGTGGACGGCAACGATCAGGTTGTCATTATACAGCAGAGGGGTGCGGATAACTGATGCAGGCGCAAATGACGAACAGCAAACAGCTGCTTGGATTGAAGGATCTTAGTGCCGGCGAGATCTCGGGCATTCTTGAGCGGGCGAAGTATTGGCATGAACAGGAGAAAATGTCCGGGCTTTGCAAGGGCAAGTTTGTGGCCAACCTGTTTTTTGAGAACAGCACGCGCACAAGGTTTTCCTTCGAGGTGGCGGAGAAGCGGCTGGGAGCCGAGGTGTTGAATTTCTCCGCGACGCTGTCCAGTGTGCAGAAGGGAGAGTCGATCTATGATACGATCCGCACTTTGGAATCGATCGGCATCGACGCCGCGGTGATCCGTCTCACGCCGAACGGATTGCTTGCCGAGCTCTCGCAAAAGCTGGACGTTCCGTTAATTAACGCGGGCGACGGAAACAACGAGCATCCCACCCAGGCATTGCTTGATCTTTATACAATGAAGCAGCACTTCGGGGAAATCAGGGGCTTGACGGTGGCCATTGTCGGCGACATCCTGCACAGCAGGGTCGCCCGTTCGAATGTATGGGCGCTGCACAAGCTCGGAGCGAACCTCAAATTATGCGCGCCGGACAACATGCGGGCCGAGGATTTGGGCGATTATGCACGTTACGTCCCGATCGAGGAGGCGCTGAATTCCGATGTGATGATGATGCTGCGGATTCAACTGGAAAGGCATGAATCCGGCCTGATTCGCACCGCCGAGGAATACAGGGAACACTACGGCCTGACGGTGGAACGCGCCGAGCGCATGCCGAAGCATGCCATCATCATGCATCCCGCTCCCGTGAACCGCAATGTGGAAATAGACGACGCGCTGGTGGAAGACGAAAGATCAAAAATCTTCCAGCAGATGTCCAACGGTGTGCCTGTGCGCATGGCGGTACTGGAGAGGGCGCTTTCCTGAAAAAAAGATGGGGGGACTTGAATAATGGGTACATGGATTATAAACGCCGCAATATGGGATCACGAAATGAAAGGCTTGAAAACCAAGCATCTGCTGATTGAAGAAGGCAAAATTGCCAAGCATGCGGACTCCTTGACTGAAAGCGAACAGTCCGGACACACTGTAATTGACGCCGCAGGGAAGCTGGTTTCTCCCGGGTTTATCGATATGCACGTTCATTTGCGGGAACCGGGATTTGAACATAAAGAAACGATTGAAAGCGGGAGCTTGTCCGCGGTTAAAGGCGGATTCACCACGATCGCCTGCATGCCGAACACCCGGCCGGTAACGGATACGCCGGAAATTGTCAGCCTGGTGCTGGATAAAGCCAAGAAAGCGGACAAAGCCCGAGTGCTGCCGTATGCCGCTATCACCAAAAACGAGCTTGGCCGTGAACTGACTGATTTCGCCGCCCTGAAGGCCGCGGGAGCGATCGGCTTCACCGATGATGGAGTCGGGGTACAGAGCTCGCAAATGATGAAAGACGCGATGGCGTTGGCCCGATCCGTCGATCTGCCGATCGTAGCCCACTGCGAGGACAATACGCTGGTTGAGGGCGGCTCGGTAAGTGAAGGGGAATTCGCCGAAAGATTCGGTCTGATCGGCATCCCCAATGAATCGGAAGCGATTCAGGTCGGCCGCGACATTCTGCTGGCTGAAGCGACAGGCGCACATTACCATGTTTGCCACGTCAGCACGGAGCAGTCGGTCAGGCTGATCCGCCATGCCAAGCAGCTTGGGCTTCGCGTCACTGCAGAAGTATGCCCGCATCATCTGCTGCTCTCCTTCCAGGATATTCCCGGACTTGACGCCAATTGGAAAATGAATCCGCCGCTGCGTTCGCCTAAAGATGTGGAGGCGGTTATCGAAGGCCTGGAGGATGGCACTTTGGATATTATCGTAACGGATCATGCGCCCCATTCGCCAGCGGAAAAAGAAAAGGGCATGGAGCTGGCCCCGTTCGGCATCGTCGGCTTCGAAACGGCATTCCCGCTGTTATATAGCAAATTTGTGGAGACTGGAAAATGGAGCCTGGGATTTTTGCTCGAGAAAATGACAGCCGAACCGGCCCGCGTGTTCGGTCTCGCTTGGGGCAGCTTGCAGCCAGGGGCGGCGGCGGACTTGACGATTGTCGATCTGCAGGAAGAGCGTGCGGTGGTTCCCGAAACGTTTGTATCCAAAGGGAAGAATACTCCGTTTACCGGATGGAAGCTGAAAGGATGGCCCGTTCTCACCATGGTGGCGGGAAATGTGGTCTGGTCGGAAAAATAAATAAAGCGGCAAAAGGAGTTGGAGAAGTTGCAGGCAATATTAATGCTTGAGGATGGAACGATTTTTAATGGTAAAGCATTCGGCAGCACCGGCGATTTGGTGGGCGAGGTCGTGTTCAATACCGGCATCACGGGATACCAAGAAGTGCTGTCCGATCCTTCATACTGTGGACAAATTGTAACGATGACCTATCCGTTGATCGGAAATTACGGAATTACCCGCGACGATTTCGAATCGATCCGTCCGTTCATTCACGGCTTTGTCGTGAGAGAGTACGAGGAGACGCCCAGCAATTGGCGTGCGCAGTTTTCGCTGGACCAGCTTTTGAAGGAATACGGGATTCCCGGGATCAGCGGCATCGATACCCGCCAGCTGACGCGGAGAATCCGCCATCATGGAACAATGAAGGCGATTATCTCCACCTCGGGCAAAAGCGTGCAACAGCTGCGCGAGCTGATGAACGCGACACCGCTGATGAACGATCAGGTGTCCAAGGTTTCCACCCGCAGCGTATTCAGCAGCCCGGGTTTGAAGGAACGCGTCGTGCTGGTTGATTTCGGATCGAAAAGCGGAATTCTCCGCGATTTGACGAAAAGAGGCTGCGACGTGGTGGTCGTCCCCCATGATGCGACGGCAGAACAGATTCGCAGACTGCGTCCGGACGGCATTCTGCTCTCCAACGGGCCGGGAAATCCGAAGGATGTTCCCCATGCCGTGGAAACGATCCGGGAACTGCTGGGCGTTTATCCGATTTTCGGCATTTGCCTCGGCCATCAGCTGTTCGCCTTGGCCTGCGGGGCCGATACGGAGAAGCTCAAGTTCGGACATCGCGGCGGCAACCATCCTGTCAAGGATTTGGAAACGAATCGCTGCTACATTACCTCGCAAAACCATGGATACACCGTCAAGGATGATTCGATTGCCAATACGCCGCTCAAGGTGACACATATCAATAATAACGACGGAACGGTCGAAGGTTTGAAGCATTCCACGCTGCCGGCATTCTCCGTGCAGTATCATCCGGAAGCCTCGCCCGGTCCTTACGATTCGGGTTATTTGTTCGACGCCTTCCTGGAAAAGATCCGCGAGCATCGCGCGGAAAATCCGCAAAAGCCGCAGCAAATGGTTTTTGCCGAAGCGAAGAAAGGGGAATTGCAGCATGCCCAAAAATAACAGCTTGAAGAAGATACTCGTGATCGGATCGGGGCCGATCGTCATCGGCCAGGCTGCCGAATTCGATTATGCCGGCACCCAGGCTTGTCAGGCTTTGAAAGAAGAAGGCATGGAAGTTGTGCTGATCAACAGCAACCCGGCGACGATCATGACCGACGCCAACATTGCCGACAAGGTCTATATTGAGCCGATTACGCTTGATTTTGTCTCTCAAATTATCCGCCAGGAGCGTCCGGACGGATTGCTGCCTACACTCGGCGGACAGACCGGATTGAATATGGCGGTGGAACTGGCCAAGCACGGTGTGCTGGAGCAGGAGAACGTCAAGCTGCTCGGGACCCAACTGAGCGCGATTGAAAGGGCCGAGGACCGCGACCTGTTCAAAGAGCTGATGCGTGAGCTGAATCAACCGATTCCGGACAGCGCGATTGTCACCACCGTCGATCAGGCGGTCGATTTCGCCAATGAAATCAATTATCCGATTATTGTCCGTCCCGCCTATACGCTGGGCGGAACCGGCGGCGGCATCGCGAATAACGAGGAAGAGCTCAGAGAGTTCGTTTCCTCTGGCATCCGCTACAGTCCGATCGGACAGTGCCTGGTGGAAAAAAGCATCGCCGGCATGAAGGAAGTCGAATATGAGGTGATGCGCGACGCCAACGACAACTGTATCGTCGTCTGCAACATGGAGAACGTCGATCCCGTCGGTGTGCATACCGGGGACAGCATCGTTGTTGCACCGAGCCAAACGCTTTCCGACCGCGAATATCAGATGCTGCGGACCGCTTCGCTGAAAATCATCCGCGCTTTGAATATCGAGGGCGGCTGCAATGTGCAGTTTGCGCTTGATCCGCACAGCTATCAATACTACGTGATTGAGGTTAATCCACGGGTAAGCCGTTCGTCGGCGCTGGCTTCGAAGGCAACCGGCTATCCGATCGCCAAGATGGCGGCGAAAATCGCCATCGGCTATACGCTGGATGAGCTGAGGAACCCCGTTACCGGGCAAACCTTCGCCTGCTTTGAACCGACGCTTGATTATATTGTGGCGAAAATCCCGCGCTGGCCGTTCGACAAATTTATCAGTGCCAACCGCAAGCTGGGCACGCAGATGAAGGCAACCGGAGAAGTGATGGCGATTGGACGCACCTTCGAAGAAGCGATTCAGAAGGCCGTCCGTTCCCTGGAAATCGGCGTCAACCGCCTGTATCTGAAAGAGGCGGAGGAATTGGACCGGGAAACGCTTGAAAGCCGGCTGCAAAAACCGGACGACGAGCGGCTGTTTCTTGTTACCGAAGCGTTTCGCAGGGGGTATGAGCTTCAGCAAATCCAGGACTTGACCAAGATTGACTGGTGGTTCTTGCACAAGCTGGAAGGACTCGTCGCCTTCGAGGAAACGCTGAAGAACGATAGGGAGCTGGGCCCGGAGCTGCTGCTCGATGCCAAGCGCAAAGGGTTCTCCGACCGTTCGATCGGCGAGATTCGCTATTCCGGCGGCCAGTCGACATGGATCAAGGAAGACGAGATCCGCGCTTATCGGCTGCAGCGCGGCATCAAACCGGTGTATAAGATGGTCGACACCTGCGCTGCAGAATTCGAAGCGACAACGCCTTACTATTACTCCACATATGAAACGGAAAACGAAGTAACCGAAAGCGGCAAGAAGAAAGTGATGGTGCTCGGATCGGGACCGATTCGCATCGGCCAAGGAATCGAGTTCGACTACAGCACGGTTCACGCCGTCTGGGCGATTCAGGACGCCGGCTACGAAGCGGTGATCATCAACAATAATCCGGAGACGGTATCAACCGACTTCAGTATATCGGATCGCCTGTATTTTGAACCGCTTTTCCTTGAGGATGTGTTGAACGTCATCGAGCAGGAGAAGCCGGAAGGCGTTATCGTGCAGTTCGGTGGTCAAACCGCGATCAATCTGGCTGAACCGCTGGCCAAAGCCGGCGTGAAAATTATCGGCACCTCGCTGGAAAGCATCGATGCCGCCGAGGACCGCAAGAAATTCGAAGCGCTGCTGACGAAATTGAATATTGCCCAGCCTCCGGGAAGCACGGTGACTTCCGTCGAGGAAGCGGTCGGCACAGCCTCCAAGCTTGGATATCCGGTACTCGTACGTCCCTCCTATGTACTGGGAGGACGCGCCATGGAAATCGTTTATTCCGATGCCGAGCTGCTAAGCTATATGGAGCAAGCGGTGAAAATCAATCCCGAGCATCCGGTGCTGATCGACCGCTATATGCTTGGCAAAGAAGTCGAAGTTGACGCCATCTGCGATCAGGAAACCGTGCTGATTCCGGGCATTATGGAGCACGTGGAAAGAGCGGGCGTACACTCCGGAGATTCGATCGCCGTATATCCGCCGCAGTCGCTGTCTGATGAAATTAAAGCGCAGATCGTGCAAATCACGGAGAAAATAGCCAAGGAATTAAAGGTAAGCGGATTGGTCAATATCCAGTACGTCATCTACAAGGAACAGGTTTATGTGATCGAGGTTAATCCTCGCTCTTCCAGGACTGTGCCTTTCTTAAGCAAGGTAACCAATATTCCGATGGCCAATCTGGCGACCCGGGCGATTCTCGGACAATCCCTGAAGCAGCTCGGATACGAAAGCGGACTGTGGCCGGAAGACGAATTTGTCTCCGTCAAGGTTCCGGTATTCTCTTTTGCCAAGCTGCGGCGGGTGGACACCACTCTCGGTCCGGAAATGAAATCGACGGGCGAAGTGATGGGCCGCGATGTTCAGTTCGCCAAGGCTTTATACAAAGGCTTGATCGGATCAGGCATGAAGATTCCGTTGGCAGGCTCGATTATCGCCACTGTCGCCGACAAAGACAAGGACGAAGCGATCAGCATGCTCCGCGGATTTCATGAGCTGGGCTATAAAATACTGGCAACGGGCGGAACCGCAGCGGCTCTTGAGGCAGCAGGCGTCTCCGTGGAGAAAGTCAACAAGCTGAGTGAAGGCTCGCCCAATATTCTCGATCTGATCCGCAGCGGCGAAGCGCAGTTTGTCGTCAACACGCTGACCAAGGGGAAGAAGCCGGAGCGCGATGGATTCCGCATCCGCCGCGAAGCCGTGGAGAACGGAATTGTTTGTTTGACCTCGCTGGATACGGTCAAGGCGCTGCTGACGATGATGGAGACGATTAATTTCTCGTCCCGCGCGATGCCTTCGCAAATGTCGAAGCCGCAGATCAAGCAAGCCATTCAGGTTTCGGGCTGAAACAGTTGATTCTTCAGGAAAGCAAGAAGGAAGATGATAAGGGGGTTCGAATCTTGGATACGCAAAGCAAGACGAAAATCTTGGAACGGATCATCGTGGCGCTGGATTACCCTAGTCCGGCCGGAGCCAAAACACTGCTGACGGAACTTGAGGGCCTTCCCTGTTATTTTAAGGTGGGGATGCAGCTGTTCTACGCCGCGGGGCCGCAGTTCATCTTCATGCTGAAGGAAAGCGGGCATAAGGTATTTTTGGATCTCAAGCTGCACGACATCCCGAATACGGTGAAGGGCGCTGCGGAAAGCATCACCCGTCTCGGCGTGGATATGTTCAACGTTCATGCCGCAGGCGGCAGCAGGATGATGGAGTATGCGCTTGAAGGCGTCGAAGAAGCCGTTTCCCGCCGGATCGGGCTGAAGCGTCCGATTATCCTCGGCGTGACGCAGCTGACCAGTACGGACAAGCGAACGCTGAATGAAGAGATCGGCATTTCCGGCTCGATCGAGGATGCCGTAATCCACTATGCCGAGCTTGCGAAAGGCTCCGGATTGGACGGAGTCGTGGCTTCGGCGCTCGAGGTGCCGCTGATCAAGCGAGTTTGCGGAGAGGCTTTCCTGACTGTAACGCCGGGAATCCGGCCCGAGGGAGCTGCTGTATCCGATCAATCGAGGGTAATGACGCCGAAGATGGCCTTTGCCAACGGGTCGGATTATATTGTGGTGGGACGGCCGATCACGTCTGCCGAAAGCCCCAGAATCGCTTTAGAATCCATTGTAGAGGAGCTGTCGTCATGAGTGTTGAATCACAAATTTCCCGCAGCATCGCATCCGATCTGCTTAGTATCGGTGCCGTCGTGCTGAGTCCTGAGGAGCCTTTCACCTGGTCTTCCGGCCTTAAGTCGCCTATTTATTGTGACAACCGCCTGACCATCTCCTATACGGAGATCCGCGATCGCATCGCCGAGGGCTTTGCTGCCCTCATTCGTTCCTTGTATCCCGAGGTAGAGGTGATCGCGGGTGCCGCCACAGGAGGAATTCCTCACGCCGCTTGGGTGGCGCAAAAGCTCGATCTTCCGATGATCTACGTAAGGGATAAAGCCAAAGGACACGGCAAGCAAAATCAGATCGAGGGCGTTTTGAACCCCGGCCAAAAAACGGTCGTGATCGAGGATTTGATCTCCACCGGGGGCAGCTCGCTGAAGGTGGCCGAAGCGGTAAATGAGGCGGGCGGCAGCACAATCGGCGTAATTTCAATCTTTACTTACGAATTTGCCAAAGCCGAGCAAGCGTTTGCCGAAAAGGACATCCCGGTTCACTCCTTGTCGAATTATTCCACGCTGCTGGAAATCGCCTTGGAGCAGGGCAAAATCCGCGAGCAGGACGTCGAGCTACTGCAAGCATGGAAGCAGTCGCCTGAAACCTACGGAAAAGTTTAATATAAAATGTTTGAAAAACCTTCCCCCGCGGAAGGTTTTTTCTTTGTCCGAAAGTGAAATCTATGATACTATTAAAACCACTAAATGGAAGTGAAAGCATTTATTGATTGATGTACAATGAATCCATAGTTGCGGCAGCAGGGTGAATCTAGCATTTTGCAAAAGATTAAAAAATGATTAAAAAAAGATTAAAAAATCGCCAAAATGTGTAACTTTTTTATGGAAGATTGCGTTTATTCAGTAGTGCTTACATAAAAACCACCGTAGAAATTATCGGAGAAAGGGGGAGCAGGGAACTTGAGTTGGCTGAACAAAATCAATCTGTCAAAGGTACGCTCCCCGGAGGGCTCGGATAATGGGCGGAAACAGGGGAATGTGAACGCTTTTGCCGCTGCGGAAGCATCCGGTCCACGCATGCCGATTTTACAGGCCGTCGGCGTAGAGCGCTCATTTCAGCTTGGCCATCAAACGCTGCAGGTGCTTAAGGGCATCGATCTGACGCTTTACGAAAACCAACTGGTGATGCTGAAAGGCAGATCGGGATCAGGCAAAACCACGCTGTTGAATTTAATCGGCGGATTGGACCAGCCCACGAAGGGCGAGATCTTTTTCGAGAATCATCCCTTCCATGCTTGGGATGACGACAAGCGAACGGAAGCGCGGCGCAAGCAGATCGGTTTTATTTTTCAATCGTATGCCCTGATGCCGCTCTTATCGGCTTGGGAAAACGTGGAGCTGTCTCTGCGCATGTCCTCCGATCTTCAAAAATCGCAGTGGAAGGATCGGGTTGCACAGTGTCTGGAACTCGTCGGCTTGGGCAATCGCATGCATCATCGTCCGTTTGAATTATCCGGCGGGGAGCAGCAAAGGGTTGCCGTTGCCAAAGCGATTGCCCACCGACCGAAGCTGCTGCTTGCGGATGAACCGACAGCAGAGCTGGATTCGCAAATGGGTGCGCAGGTGATGGCCGTTTTCCGCGAGATCATAACGTCCGAGCAATTAACGATTTGTATGACCACTCACGACCCCACAATTTTGGAGGTAGCCGATCATGTTTATGAAATGGTTGACGGAAAATTCATCAATACATAAGCCCACATGGCTGCGGGGCGCATTGCTGTCTGCCAGTCTGCTTGCAGTCATCGCCGCTTCGGGCTGCTCACTGCTGCCCAAGGAGCAGCAGGAGGAGGTGCTGCCGACGATCCATCCGCCCAAGCTGTCGGAGAAGCCGACCTACAG
>CAZESH010000066.1:0-16502 GCA_964514665.1 uncultured Caryophanales bacterium | reverse complement strand
GCCTCCACCTGGCGCTCAAGCTTCTCTCCGACCAAGCTGCGGGCTTCCGCGGCGATTTTAACCATTTCGCAAACGACGTTGGTTTCCACCTTGCCTTCAAAGCTGCCGATGTTGGCCGTGGTTTCATGATCGATTCTGCCCAGAGGCATTCTGGCAATCGCGCGGCCGGCCACCTGAATGGCACTGATCCCATCCTCCGGATTCACCCCTGCATGAGCGGATTTCCCGAAAATGGTCACAAAAATTTTCGCTTGCGCCGGAGCCGCTATGCAGATGGACCCGACTTTACCGTTGGAATCAAGGGCAAATCCATATTTCGCCTGCAGGTGCTTCGGATCCATTGAACGGGATCCGACAAGCCCCGATTCTTCACCCGCGGTAATCACGACCTGCAAGCGGCTGTGCGGCAGCTGTTGTTCCTTGACTGCGCGGACCGCCTCCACAAGCGCGGCGATTCCCGCCTTGTCGTCGCTTCCCAGAATCGTCGTGCCGTCGCTGCGAATATAGCCGTCCTCATCGATTCTGGGCTTGATTCCCTTGCCGGGAACGACGGTGTCCATATGGCAGGTGAACAGCACAGGTTCCGCTTGTTCACCGCCGGGAGCAGCTTCCATCGTCATAATCAAATTTCCCGAACCGTGTCCGGTTTTTCCTTTGGAATCGTCTTCAAGCACCTCAAAGCCCAAGGAAGCAAAAAGCGCCTGCAGCGCTTTGCTGATCTCCTGCTCCTGCTTCGTTTCGCTATCTATCTTTACCAGCTCGATAAATTGGCCGATCAGCCGATCTTTTTGAATCAGTGAAGCCGGGGTTGGCTGAACCATATCTTGATTCTCCTCCTCATCATTCTTTGCTGCCTCTGCAGCTCTTCCCCCGTATCTTAACACAGCGTCAGCAGCTTTTGAACTGCCGGGCTACTTGCGCTACAATAAGATAAGAATAATTCGTTATTATGATATTAAACTACTATCTGCATGGCACTATTTTTTTGGATTTCAGGTTTCTTTTGACCGACCGTGGTTTGAAGGGGATTACTGTTTCTTAGTGAGTTTGCTTTCCGTCGCAGTAATCCCCTGCGAACTTAGCCCAATCACGCCAAACCGGTCACTGAAATCAAAAAAAATAGTGCCATGCAGATAGCATACCCTTTTAAAGGAGAAAATTACCGATGAAATCAAACCGCCTGCTTTTCAAGCTTGTCGTTTATCTCATGCTCGCCTTGATGTTGTTGTCCACGCTAATATTTTCCCTAAGCGCGATATTCGGATAAGGCCGTTTGCTTCCCCTGCGCTCCCATGGAGTGGTCATCTTTCGTACCGGGGGATGCTGCTATTTCGATTTTCTACATTGGACCGCACAATTGGAGCGCACAGCAATTTCAGCGAATGGCAAATACACAGTATCGCTGAAATTGCTGCCTACATGGGAATTAAGACATATAGGGCTGAGGGAGTTGAATGCCACAAGGTCTCTCCAGCCGATGCCGAATCGCGGGGCAATTTTGGACAACCAGTCGCCCGGTTTGACCACATACGTGATGTCCTGCTTTTGTCCCGAATGACGGATCGATTGGATGCGTTTATCAATTTTCGGAGCAATCACATCTTCTTCTTGATCGCCTCTATCACCAAACTCGACAGCAGCGGTCCGCACGAAATACCTCGACATTTGCATGGTTAAATTGGATACTTCTGCTCCGCAATATCTAAGAAAAATTGATGATCCAACTCATAGTTGATATCAAGTCCAGCAATAATTTTTTCATCTTGCATGACCTTGTATCCCCAACCGTGATCTTCTGCGTTTAAAAAGTAAATAACGGGTGCTTTGCAGGAGATTTTCAACAATTCATGAATGGAATTGGAATCAGTCAGGAAATCGTCACGCATTAAAACGACTCCCCATTTATGATTCAATTTCTTAACCGACATTTATTACTAAAAGGCTGAGTTGCCTCCGTTATAGCTGGTAAATCATCATATAAAAACAACGTTCCCGCCGTAAATTCACTCATCGATGAAATCCTCCCTGTTTGGCATCAGTTATCTCCTAAAGTTCTCCTACATCAAACGCTCACGGAAAATTGCCCGGCAGACGTTTTGACCACAGTTAGTTAGGGCGATATCAAACCACCCGTTGAACGGGTGGAACTGTGACTAAAATGGTTATATAAAAAAGGAAAATATTCAAGGTTTTTCAGGAATTTTTTTTATGTTAATCAATCCTGGAATCAAATAAACTAGATGCGAAATCAAAAAAAAGGAGGGAATTTATGTTATTTGCAAAGAGGGCAAGCATTACGAAAACCATTTTTGTAAGCGCTATCATTTCCATGGTTTCAACGCTTTTGTTTGTTCCTGCCCAGGTGAAAGCAGCTGCTGTGACTTATACGGGAACCGCCGTAGCTCCAGACCACAAGCTTTCGCTTTGGTATACCCGCCCGGCAGCCGATTGGGAAAGTGAGGCCTTGCCTATTGGCAATGGTCATATTGGCGGAATGGTATTCGGTGCGGTAGACCAAGAGCAAATTCAGTTTAATGAGAAGACATTATGGACAGGAGGCCCTAATAGTACTGCTAATTATACGGGAGGTAACAGGGATGGGGCAGCGGGCCATTTGTCCAGTGTTCGATCCAAGCTGGATGCAGGCGACATTAGCGGCGCAGCTCAGGAAGCGCAATCCTACCTGACAGGCTTAAACGTGGGCTTTGGCAATTACCAAAACTTCGGCAGTATCTTTTTGGATTATGCGCTGCCTTCCAGCCTGACAGTTTCTCAATACCGGAGAGAGCTGGATCTGGAGGACGGGATTTCAAGAGTCAGCTATACGTTCGATGGCGTGAACTACCAACGAGATTATTTTGTCAGCTACCCCGACGATGTCATGGTGATGAGACTGACGGCAAGTGAGCCCGGGAAATTAACACTGAATGTGCGGCCAGTCAGCGCTCAGACAGGAGCGTCCGTTGTGGCAAACGGAGACAGTCTCGTGATGAACGGCAGCTTATCGAATGGCATGAAGTATGAAGCCCGCATGAAAGTGCTAAACGAGGGAGGCTCGCTGACGCCCGGCAATGGGATCATAACGGTCAACGCCGCAAATGCGCTTACCGTCATTATGTCGGCCGGAACGGATTATGTGAATCAATATCCCGCGTACAAAGGCGCCGATCCTCAGCAACATGTTTTGGATACAGTCAATGCTGCCGCCGGTAAAGCTTATTCAGACCTAAAAACAAGGCATCTGAATGATTATCAAGCGTTATTTAATCGGGTTTCGCTCAATCTTCATGATACCAAGCCCCAAATACCTACCGATCAGCTGCTCGCCAGCTATGCCTCCACACCGGATAAAGCGCTTGAAGTGCTCATGTTTCAATACGGCCGGTACTTATTGATTTCCTCTTCAAGACCGGGTTCATTGCCGGCGAATCTTCAAGGCGTGTGGAACAATTCCAATACGCCTCCATGGACCAGCGATTATCATTTCAATATCAACCTGCAAATGAACTACTGGCCTGCTCAAGTAACCAATCTATCGGAAACAATGCTCCCGCTAATCGATTATGTAGAATCTTTAGTCGTGCCTGGCAGAATTACGGCAGAGAAGCATTTTGGCGTGACGAATGGGGGTTGGGCCGTCAATACGATGAACAATCCTTTCGGCTTTACGGCTCCGGGTTGGGACTTCAACTGGGGCTGGGCTCCGTCTGCCAACGCATTTATTATGAATAACCTTTGGGAAGCTTACGCCTTCTCCGGCGATGTCAACTTGCTGAATAATCGAATTTATCCGCTTTTAAAAGAAGCTTCTCAGTTTTGGACAAAATTGCTGACGACGGATAACGACGGCACTCTGGTTTCCTCCCCTTGTTTTTCGCCCGAGCAAGGAACGATCAATAAGGGCTGTGCATTCGATCAGCAGCTTGTTTGGGATCTGTTTACGAATACAATTGAAGCCAGCGCAATTTTAAATACGGATGCTGCTTTCAGAGCGGAATTACAAGCCAAACGTGATCAACTGTCGCCAATTAAAGTGGGAAGATATGGACAAATTCAAGAATGGAAGGAGGATATTGACGATCCGAACAATCAGCATCGCCATCTCTCCCAATTGGTAGGTCTTTACCCCGGGAAACAAATCAACAAATCTACACCCGATTGGTTCAATGCGGCAAAAATCACGCTCAATCACCGGGGAGATGGCGGCACAGGATGGAGCAAAGCGAATAAAATCAATATGTGGGCAAGGCTGCTGGACGGAGATCATGCCCGCAACATCCTGAACGGACAAATTACAGGAAGCACCTTGAAAAATTTATTCGACACGCATCCCCCCTTCCAAATTGACGGTAATTTCGGCTTGACATCAGGTGTTGCAGAGATGCTTATTCAGAGCCATCTTGGCACGATTGATATTTTGCCCGCTTTACCGTATTCGTGGTCTGCCGGAAGCTATTCGGGTCTCCGCGCCAGAAGCGGATTTACGGTGGATGTTGCATGGAATCAGTCGAGGGCGCAAACGATTGCCATTACGTCCACTGCCGGCAACAGAGCCAAATTGTTCTATTCGAATATCAATGGCGCTGTAGTTACGGACAACAACGGCAATATCGTCAATTACACCGCTGTGAATGCAGAACGGATTGAATTCGATACGCAGACCGGGCAAACCTACACGGTTACGGGCATACCAAGCGAGGGCGGCGGCGCTTTCAACGGCCAAACGTTTTTCTTGAAAGTGAAGCATAGCGGATTAAACATGGACGTTAACTCCGCCAGTCAAAACGACGGCGCAAGCATCATTCAATGGAACCCGACTGGAGCTTTAAACCAGCAATGGACCTTGGTCAGTCTTGACGGCCTGTACTATAAGATCGTTGCCGGCAACAGCGGCAAAGTGCTGGCTGTTGAAAATGCTTCGGTCTCCGACGGCGCGAAAATCGTTCAACAGACGTATACAGCCGGAGACGCAGCCAACGATGAGTGGAAGCTTGACAATGTGGGGAATGGCTACTTCCGCATTGTCAACCGTCTCAGCGGCAAAGCGATTGATATGCCTGCTGCCAATCTGAACCCGGGTACACAATTTATTCAATATCCCCCGTCCACCGCAGACAATCAGAAGTTCCAGCTCATTCCGGTTCTCAATGGATCTTATAATTTAACAGTTAAGCATAGCGGCATGAATATGGATGTTGCAGGCGCAAGTCAAGCTGAATCAGCGAAGGTGCTTCAATGGCTGGCGTCGAGTGCAGATAATCAAAAGTGGACATTTACTGCAACCGATTCCGGATATTATAAAATTACAGCGGTTCACAGTGGCATGGCATTAGCGGTGGACGGCGCTTCTACTTCAAACGGAGCCGGAATTATTCAGAAAACCTACACCTCTGGGGATCAGACCAATGATGAATGGTCGCTAGTCGCGCAACCTGACGGCTATTTTGTCATCATAAACCGATATAGCGGGAAAGCCGTCGATATGCCTGGAGCAAGCAATACAGCAGGAACGCAATTTGTGCAGTACACCGCTTCGGGGGTGGATAATCAGAAGTTTAAATTTAAAAAAATACCTTAATCATGTGGAAATGGCTGTCCGGGGACATGTCCGGAGGCAGACATCTCCATATGCAGTTACTAGTTTTATGAAGTGCTGACGAATTACAAGATGAAAATCATTTCAAGGAGAGGTGAAATCGATCATGCGGCAACTTTTTCGCGGAAAATTCATTTCTGTCAGCTTGGTTTTCAGTTTAATTGTATTCATTCTGCCTTTTTATACGGCTTCCGCCGCAACAAATCTGGCCTCCAATCCGGGGTTTGAAACCGGCAGCCTAAGTCCGTGGGGGAATTGGAATGCCAGCGTCGTGAATAACAACCAGCATAGCGGCTCCTATGCAGTTAAGGTTGGCAATGGCGGCGTAGGGTCGTCCGAACAGGTTGTTACGGTTCAACCGTACTCCAAGTACAGCTTATCCGCCTATGTGAAAACAGCTTCAGGCTCGGATGAAGTGCGTCTGGGGGTTAAAAATTATGGCGGCAGCGAAATCTATGTCTCCAGCGCCTTAGTAGATTATACGCAGGTTTCTTTGGATTTTTCGACAGGTGCAGGAACTGGCGCTACGATTTACATTTATTATCCTCGCGGTTCGCTGAATGCTTGGGGCGACGACGTCTCGTTAACCTACGTCGGGCCCTCCGACCAAGCTGTAACGGAACCCCGCAACTTGCCTATCCGGGTACCGACAACGGATATGGGTATCTCTCAATTGCCAAATAGTTCCTTGTCCTGGTATCAGGACGCGAAATTCGGCATGTTTATTCACTGGGGCGTCTATGCCGGTCCGGCGCAAGGCGAATGGTATATGGAAAATGCGGCTATTCCCATAAGCGATTATGCCAATTTCGCGCAGCCTTCCTCCGGAACCTCTTATTTTGCGGCAGACCAATTCGATGCCAATGCCTGGGCGCAACTGGCCAAAGATGCCGGCATGCAGTTTATGAATCTGACCACCCGCCATCACGAAGGCTATGCCTTATTTCCGAGCCAGTATCCGAATGCATGGACGAGTATGCAAACGCACGGGAGGGATTTTGTAGGCGAATATGTTCAGGCTGCGCGGAGTAAAGGTCTAAAAGTTGGATTTTATTACTCTCCTATGAGTTGGCGTTACCCCGGTTTATTTGATGTTTATGGAACCGGCGTTAAACCGAATAAATGGGGCTATACAACAGATATTGCGCATAAGGAAAATGCAAGACAAATGAAAGAGGAAGTCTATGAGCAAGTCAAATATTTAATGACCCACTATGGACAGATCGACCACTTCTACTGGGATGGCGGCTGGCTCGGCCAGTCGGGAACCGATCGTGATGCGGCTTTCTTCTGGGAGCCGGGTCAATATCGGGATCCCAATAATCAATGGTCGATAGACCCCGCTTACAGCGATACCGATTCAACAGGCAAACCATTGGGATTGATGGGGATGGTTCGCAAATACCAGCCGAATATGATCGTCAATGCGCGTTCGGGATGGATGGGCGATATTAGCGATGAAGAAGGAGGCCAAACCGTTAACGGTCCGATTCGCAGAAATGGTGAAATATACCAAAAAGATGTAACAATGGCTAATGGCCCATGGGGATATAAGGATAACGTAACCTATATGAGCTATGATGGCGTCATAAGGCTTTTGGCCGATTCCGTTGTGCGCAACATGACACTGCTCTTGAATGTAGGACCGGATCGGCACGGAGTCATTCCGGCGACAGTACAGACTACATTGAGAGATGTGGGCACGTTCTTATCCAAAGTAGGTGAAAGTGTTTATGGTACGCGCGGAGGCCCTTGGCAGCCGGTTGACGGACAATACGGATACACTTACAAAGACAACAAAATATATATCCATATACTCCCAGGGTATGCGGGCACCACATTTACAACGCCTCCATTAGGAGCTGATGTGGCCAATGCAGTGTATAACGTATATGATAAAACTTCATTAAGCTTTGTGACCAATGCGGACGGAAGCATCACCATCTCAGGGCTGAATCGTATCCAGCATAATGCGGATACGGTCGTGGGAATTACGCTAAACAGCAATGTTCAGTTCAATCCGATCAGCTTCTCATCCTCTGAGGCATACATTATTGTGAGCAAGCATTCCGGAAAAGCCTTGGATGTTAGAGGGGCAAGCCTGACGGATGGAGCGAATATTGTCCAAAACACCAGAAACGAAAAAATCATTTTGACTCAGAATAGTTTTGTTGACAATCAGCTGTGGTATATCATTCCTGCAGGAAACGGACTGTACAAAATTAAAAATAAGAAGAGCGGGAAATTGCTGGACAACAGCAATGCATCTACGGCTGACGGCAATCCGATTATTCAATGGTATGATAACGGAGGACTCAATCAGTTGTGGTCGATCATTGATATAGGCGGGGGCTACTTCAAGCTGCAAAATGCCCAAAGCCTGAAAATGCTGGATTTGTACAACGGGTCGCAGGCGGATGACGCCATCATTGATGGATATCATGATATTAATCACACAACCCAACAGTGGGCGATCATGAGAGCGCAGTAAACGGGAATAGCTTGGAAGCTGTTCCGCAATGATATCCATTCAAAAATCATGATGAACGGAGAGGATTTGGAATGGTAAAGGGAATTAGTGGAATTTTGGCGCTTTTTCTGTTATCTTTATGTTTCGCTTGGAGCGCCCCACAGGCGTCTGCCGCGAGCGTAAGCATTGTTCCCGGCACTCAGTGGCTCGATACTTCCGGCAATATGATCCAGGCTCACGGCGGAGGTATGATCAAGGTTGGAGGAACGTATTATTGGTTCGGTGAAGACAAGACAGGGATCCCGTACGTCAACGTTTATTCGTCAACGGATCTGAAGAATTTTACTTTCGAGGGGCATGCCTTGACTCCGTTATCAAGCGGGGATCTGACAAACAGCAGCATCGTGGAAAGACCGAAGGTCATCTACAACAGTTCGACAAGCACTTATGTCATGTATTTCCACCTGGACAAT
This sequence comes from uncultured Caryophanales bacterium, assembly GCA_964514665.1. Taxonomy (GTDB): domain Bacteria; phylum Bacillota; class Bacilli; order Paenibacillales; family KCTC-25726; genus CAZESH01. Next base: position 7,963 of record CAZESH010000066.1, on the reverse strand, counting down.
TCGAATTACAGCTATGCCCGTGTGGGGGTGGCGACCAGTTCGTCGGTGACCGGTCCTTATACGTATCAAGGCAGCTTCCAGCCTCTTGGGCACGATAGCCGCGATATGGGCCTTTATCAAGATTCAGACGGTACGGCTTATTTGATCAGCGCGGTGGACGGCAATGCCAATTTGACGATATTTCAGTTGTCCTCCGACTATTTGAGCGTATCCAGTCTTCTCTATACATTCAGCAATGTCTTCCTGGAAGCCCCTGCTATGGTGAAGAAAGACGGGACGTACTTCCTGTTGACCTCGAAACAAAGAGGCTGGAACCCGACCGATCAGCAATATGCGACGTCAACTTCCATATCGAGCGGATGGAGCGCATGGACCTCAATCGGAAGCAGCACGAATTACACCTCCCAAACCACCTTTATTTTGCCCATACAAGGCAGCTCGGGAACTTCCTACATGTATATGGCGGATCGTTGGAATCCGAGCAATTTGCAGGATTCACGGTATATTTGGCTGCCTATGGTGCTGCAGGGGACGAAGATATCCTATGGCTGGTTCGATCAATGGAACATTGACACGGCCGCCGGCACGTTCACAGTGCCTTCCACTTACACCAATATAGACACAACGGCTTGGTACAAAATCAAAAACGTCAATAGCGGCCTTCTCATGGATGTGAGTGGCCAATCCGCAGCTCCGGGAGGCATAGTGATTCAATGGGATGACAATAACGGCTACAATCAGGAGTGGCAGTTCAGGCCGATTGGCAACGGATATTACAACATTGTCAGCCGCAACAGCGGTTTATTGTTGGAGGTACCGGGCGGAACAATCACTCCGGGGCAGGTTTTGCAGCAAAATACAAACACCGGAGGTTTGAATCAGGCTTGGTCGCTCATTGATACAGGAAACGGCACGTTTAAAATCATGAACGTCAACAGCCTGCAGCCTGCGGACGTCAGCGGCGAATCCAAAACCAAAGGAACCAACATCATTCAATGGATAGATCTTCTGCAGAGCAATCAACAGTGGACTTTGATTCAAGCCACCAATTAGGGAAGCTCTTTTCAGCAGTTCAGGTTGTCTCGTTTGAAGCCGTTTGGGGGCGGTAAGCCCGATGGATCGTATTGCAACACGAACCTACTTGAGCCCAAAGTTCTGGACGATATCCAAACGTCAAGGTATTTTAAAAGCAGCTATAGCGATTGAACGCCCATAGCGGGCGCACATAAACACCCGCCAGACCTCACAAGAGGTCTGGCGGGCTCCATAAGACGGTATTTATTATCAGTCGAGCACCAGCTCACGATTCCGTAGATCCGTTAATCTTGAAAAAACCATCTTTTCACAAGTCTTGCGTACCGTATGTCCGTACATTCGCGTAATCGCGCCATTTTTCAAAAATAAAGGATACTGAGTCCTCAACAGCACAGAATTTGAACATCTACAATAAAAAAACGGGTTTCGAAGAGCTTTCGAAGCCCCCGTTTCCAGTCAAATTCGTTAAGAGAAAAGCTTAATAGAGCCGTGTATCCGGACCGTATGCTTCTAGATTTTCCTTGATGCGCTGCAGGAACCTTCCGCAGATGACGCCGTCCAAAATGCGGTGATCGAGCGACAGGCAGATGTTGACCATGGAGCGTACCGCGATCATATCTTGAATCACAACCGGTCGTTTGACGATCGATTCAAAGGTGAGATTGACTGCCTGCGGATAATTGATGATGGGATAAGAAAGAATCGAGCCGAAGGAGCCGGTGTTGTTCACGGTGATCGTTCCGCCCTGCAGTTCATCGAGCTTCAGCTGTCCGCTGCGCGCCCTGCGGGAAAGCCCGTCGATCTCGCGGGCAAGCCCGGCGATGTTCTTTTGATCGGCCTTTTTGATTACAGGCGTGATCACGGAATCCTCGGTGCCGACGGCAAGCGAAATGTTGATGTCGCGCTTGACGATGATGTTGTCGACCGCCCAAACCGAATTGATGATCGGATAATCCTTGATCGCATTGACCACAGCTTTGAGCATAAAAGCCAGATAGGTCAGGTTGATGCCTTCTTTTTGCTTGAATTCGTCCTTCAGCTTATTGCGCAGCACGACCAGATTCGTCACGTCGACTTCGATCATGGTCCAAGCATGGGGAATCTCCGACACGCTTTGCCTCATCCGGGTGGCAATCAAGTTGCGGATCGGCGTCACATCAATAAAATATTCCCCGCGGTTATGCGCTTCGTTGACTTCGATTTGCGGAATGCGCGGACTTTCCGACAAGTGCAGACCGGTCGAACGAACCGGCAGCTTTTCTGCCCGTTCCTCGCTTGCGGAGCCGGCGCTTTGCGGCTTGCGCTCATCCGGCTTCTGGCCGCCGTTTGCCGCGATCTCCAACACATCTTTGCGGGTGATTCTTCCGCCCAAGCCCGTGCCTGTCACGCGCTGCAAATCGATTCGATGCTCCGCCGCCAGCCGCTGTACGGCCGGCGAATAGCGGTGCCGCATGCTTTGATCCGCTGCCGGAGCGGCATCGTGCGCTGAAGGCTCTGCGTTCCCGGCTTGCGCGCTCTCGGCCGATTGCGCTTGACCCGGCTCCTCGATAATGCAAATCACACCGCCGACTTCCACGGTTTCGCCCTCTGCGGCGACCAGCTGCTTGACCACGCCTTCGACAGGCGACGGCATGTCGGTATTGACCTTTTCCGTGATCAGCTCGCAGATCACATCGTACTGCTGCACCGTATCTCCCGGCTTGACCAGCCATTTGCCGATCGTGGCGCTGACCAGGCTCTCGGCAAGGTGAGGGACGGTGACTTCCGTTCCAATCGTTCTCGTTCCTTTCATCTGAAACCTCCCAAATCTTTCCCGCGAAGAAAAGCGCGGCTGCTGCCGCTCCCCGGCTCCTGCGGGAATGGATTACGAAATGAGCCTGAAAACGCCGCTATCGTCAATAAAGCGCAAGCTTCTTCATTTCCGCCTTCACCTTGTCTTTGTTCAGCAGGTAGAACCGCTCCATCGAAGGATTCATCCCAACGGCCGGAACGTCCGGCGGACACAGCCGCATCACCGGCGCATCCAATTCGTAAAGCAGCTCCTCGGCGATAATCGCCGCCACCTCGGCGCCGACTCCCCCGGTTTTATTGTCCTCGTGCACGATCAGCACCTTGCCCGTTTTGGCGGCAGCCTGCAGCACCGCTTCTTTATCCAGCGGCTGCAGCGTGCGCAGATCCAAGACATGGGCGGAAATCCCCTCTTCTTGCTGCAGCTCCTCGGCGGCCTGCAGGGCAAAGTGCACGGTCAGTCCGTAGCTGATCACAGTCAAGTCCCCGCCTTCGCGTTTGACGTCGGCCTTGCCGATCGGCACGATGAAATCGTCGTCCGGCACGTCCTGCATTTGCGACAAATAGCATTTTTTATGCTCAAAATAGAGCACCGGATCGTCATCACGGATCGCTGCCTTAAGCAGCCCTTTGGCGTCATAAGGCGTTGAGGGCGCAACGATTTTCAATCCGGGCGTGCCGAAAAACACCGATTCCGGACACTGGGAATGATACAAAGCCCCGCCGCCTGTAGCTCCATAAGGAGCGCGCACGACAAGCGGGCAGTGCCAATCGTTGTTGGAGCGGTAGCGGATTTTGGCCGCTTCGCTGATGATCTGATTGGTAGCCGGAAAAATAAAATCCGCAAACTGCATTTCCGCGACCGGCCGAAGCCCGTACATCGCAGCCCCGATGGCGACGCCGACAATACTGGACTCGGCCAGCGGCGTGTCCAGTACGCGCAGCTCGCCAAATTGCTGCTGCAGCCCTTTGGTCGTATTCAGAACGCCTCCGCGCACGCCGACATCTTCGCCAAGCACAAACACATTGTCGTCCCGCTCCATTTCCTCGCGCATTGCCGACACAATCGCATCTATATATTTGATTACCGTCACGGCCTTTCCCCCTCCGCTTGATCCCCGTATACATGCTTCAAGGTCTCTTCCGGTTCGGGATAAGGCGCTTTATCGGCATATTGGGTAGCTTGCTGAATTTTTTGCTGCAGCTCGTCGTGAAGTTCTTCTTCCTGGCGCTCACTCCAGATCCCGCATTCGATCATATAATTCTTGAGTTTGGGAATGCCGTCCTTTGCTTTGTTCTCTTCCACTTCTTCCTTGCTTCTGTAGAGCATATCATCGTCGGATGTGGAATGCGGAGCGATCCGGTACATCATCGCCTCGATCAAAGTCGCACCTTCCCCTCTCATCGCCCTTTCACGCGCTTCCTTGACCACGCGGTATACTTCAAGCGCGTCGTTGCCGTCCACGCGAATGCCGGGAAATCCATAGCCGATTGCGCGATCGGCAATTCGCGCGGTTCCGACCTGCTTGGCATATGGCGTGGAAATCGCATATTGGTTGTTCTCGCAAAAAAAGATCACCGGAAGCTTATGTACACCGGCAAAATTCATACCCTCATGCACATCGCCCTGATTGCTGGAGCCCTCTCCATAAGATACGAAAACGGCAAAACGCTGCTTTTTGATTTTCCCCGCATAGGCGATTCCCGCCGCATGGGGGACTTGTGTCGATACGGGACTTGAGGCGGTGACGATATTCAGCTTCTTATAGCCGAAATGGCCGGGCATCTGCCTGCCTCCGCTGCTCGGGTCCTCGGCCTTGGCAAAAGCCGAAAGCATCAAATCCTGCAAAGTCATGCCGACGCTCAGGACAAAACCGTAATCGCGATAATACGGCAAAAAATAATCCGTTTCCCGCTCAAAAGCGAATGCGGCGGCCACCTGCCCGGTTTCCTGTCCGAATCCGGAAACGTGAAACGGGATTTTGCCCGCACGCTGCAGCACATGCCCGCGTTCGTCGAATTTGCGCGCAGTCACCATCACTGTATACATTTCAATCAATCGTTGATCGCTTAATCCAAGCTGTCTATGCTTCATTTCCTGGCTTGTAGGAGCTTCATTGATCATGAGAACATCCTCCTTTAATTAAAATTATAACCAGGTACTAAGAGTTGGTTAAAACTATTATACTACCTAGCGTTAAAAAAGGAAAATGATAAATCCCTTTTTTTCCTTACATCCCGACCGCTTTGCCGTCCACGGCAAGCATCGCCTCTCCGATCGCCTCCGATAAGCTTGGATGGGGATGAATCGTCTGTCCGATTTCCCATGGCGTAGCATCAAGAATTTGCGCAAGCGCCGCTTCGGAAATCAAGTCGGTCACATGCGGTCCGATCATATGCACGCCAAGCAGATCGTTGGTATCGGCATCGGCGATCACCTTGACGAAGCCGTCGGATTCCCCGAAGATCATTGCTTTGCCGAGCGCTTTGAAGGAAAATTTGCCGCTTTTCACCGTTAGTCCCTTCTCCTTCGCCTGTTCCTCGGTCAGTCCGACGCTGGCGATTTCCGGACGGGTATAGATACAGCGGGGCGTCATATGCTGGGGATAAGCGGATATTTCTCCGCCGGCCAGATGCTCCGCCGCAATGATCCCCTCGTGGGCTGCGACGTGGGCCAGCTGCATGCCTCCATTGACATCGCCTACCGCATAAATGTGCGATTCCGAGGTTTGCATCGTCTCCTTTACCTTAATCACGCCATTTTCCAATTTGATTTCCGTATTTTCCAGCCCGATTTCCGCAACATTGGCTTGTCTGCCTACGGAAACGAGCATTTTTTCAGCCTCCAGCACAATCTTTTCGCCTTTATGCTCAACCTGCACATAGACGCCGCTCTCGCCGGTTTTTAGCGTGTCCGTCAGTAGCTTGGCCCCGGTAAGCAGGCGGATTTTTCGTTTTTTGAACAATCTTTCCAGCTCTCGGGAAACTTCCTTATCTTCGGTCGGCGCCAGATTCGGCGCCATCTCCACGACGGTAACCTCGACGCCGAAGTCGCTGAGCATGGAAGCCCATTCCACACCAATCACGCCCCCGCCCACGATCACGATCGATTGGGGCAGCTCGTCCATTTGCAGGGCTTCGTCGCTTGTCCAAATATGGACTCCGTCCGCTTCCAAACCGGGCAGCGATCGGGGTCTCGAGCCGGTGGCCAGGATCAGATGCTCGGGCACCAGGTTTTCGATTTCCCCGTCTTCCAGCTCGACGCTGACTGTACCGCCGCGCGGCGAAAAAATCGAAGGTCCGATAATCCTTCCTGTCCCCCGAAACACATCGATTTTATTTTTCTTCATTAAAAAGCCCAGACCTTTATGCAGCTGCTCCACAACGGCATGCTTGCGTTCCTGGACCTTGCGGAAATTCAGCGATACCGAATCCGTTTCAATTCCGAATTCGGAGCTTGTCTTCATCGTTTGAAACAGCTCCGCGCTTCTAAGCAGCGCCTTGCTCGGGATGCAGCCGCGGTGCAGACAGGTTCCGCCCAGCTTGTCCTTTTCCACTACTGCAGCCGTCTTGCCCAGCTGCGCGGCGCGGATCGCTGCGGTATAACCGCCGATCCCGCCGCCTAATACGACCACGTCGTAATGCTTTGTCATATGCTTCGTCCTCCCGATCTTGAAAATCATTCCGATTATACTTCCTAATATGTACGCTTCGTCGCGAATTGGCATTTCTCTTTTATTTTAACCTTTTTCGCCACCGGAAATATAGGGGATATCGTGAAAAACCGTTGACCCTATTCAAAACCTCACGCCGAAAGGGTATAATAATTACCCGTAAGCGGTCAAGCATCTGGACGAACGCTTCATTCTACCGTAGAGGACGGATTGCCAAATGAGATTAATAGCAGCAAGATTGATCGCCGTACTGCTGCTGGTCATTCCCGGAATTGCCGCAACGTATGGTTTTTTGTTAATGCAGGAGGCTTTCTTTGCTGCCCTCGGCCCGGACCCTCTTCCTTGGCTGAAATTCCTTGCAGGGGTCATTCTTTTTGCCGCCGGTGTGGCTTTTATCGGGGGATGGATTTTCTTCAGGGATCGCAAACGAAACTATGTAGCTTCCCGGTTCAAGCAAAAAAAGCGAAGCTGACACATGCCTCGTCAAGTACGGCCAAGCCGGTCAAGCCAAGAAATCCAGCGGTTTTTTTCGATCAATTCAGTGAGCGAGCGCCGCTCGGCGATCCAATGCAGCAGGGAAAGAACAAGCGCTGCGGCGATGTTCGCCCATAACGGCGAGGCAAGAGCGAAGGCGGAACCTGCAGCAAATCCCAGCAAATTGGCGCCCGTATCCCCCAGCATGGCATCGGCTCTGAGATCGACGGGCAGTAAAAACAGCGCTCCGCAAATAAAAGGGATCAGATAACCGATCCATACCAAGCTGACTCCCACAGCCGCAAGCAGAATGAGCAGCAGAAAAAAAGCCTTGATCGTTCTTCCCGGACGAAGATCGAGCAGGTTGAGCGTATTGGTCATCAAGGCAATCAGAAGCACCGACACCGCCTTCTCTGCAAAACCGCCGGAAAGCGAGGAGACAAGCCATATTGCGCTCATCACAATGACGGTCAGCTTGAAAAGCCCGGTCGTGAAGGTGCGGTTTTTCAGCCATATCCCGATATGTCCCTTCAATCCCTTGACCCGCTTGTCGCCCAAAGAATCGTCTATCCAACCGGCGACGAATACGGCGGTTGCGGCCGCAAAGAAGAGCGAATGAGGCAGAACCGCACGCCCCAACATGCCGAAGCCAAGAAACAAACCGTCCGGCCTTGCCGATCCGAGCATCGAAACCAAAGCCGACAAAAAATGATAGACAAACAGCAGCAGCCACAGATAGATTCCCATCGCAGACGGAATTTCTTTCTTGCGGTAATTGGCCGCGGTTACGCCGTGAAGCCGCAAAAATTGAAAAACCGGACGCAGCAGCCATCCGGAAAAACCAAGATACAGCAAGCCTGTCGCGAAGCCGATCAGCATACCGGATGCCTCCACTTATGGAATAAAGTGCGGGCTACGGAGATGAACTGCTTGCCGCGATGGACAAAGCCCTGCAAGTCACGGCCAGATTCCCGGTGTCTAAACGTTACGGG
>CAZESH010000065.1:0-16643 GCA_964514665.1 uncultured Caryophanales bacterium | reverse complement strand
GCTGTGGAACATGCTGGAGCTTGCGCGTGTGATGACGATTGGCGCGCTGATGCGGGACGAAAGCCGCGGAGCGCATTACAAGCCGGATTTCCCCGAACGCAATGACGAAAAGTTCCTGAAGACTACAAAAGCGACCTATACGCCGGAAGGTCCGAAGATCGAATACGAGGAAGTCGACGTTTCCTTGTTAAAGCCGCGCAAGCGCGATTATTCGACGGAAAAAAAGACCGACGGAAAGAAAGGAGAATGATCAATCATGGCTGATACCCATACGGCGAACAAAACGGTAAAGCTGATCATTACCCGACAAGACGGTCCGGAGGCAAACTCCTATACGGAGGAATTCGAAATCCCGTATCGTCCGAATATGAACGTGATCAGTGCATTGATGGAAATTCAGCGCAATCCCGTAAACGTCAAAGGGGATAAAACGACTCCGGTTTGCTGGGAGTCCAACTGCCTGGAGGAAGTGTGCGGGGCATGCTCGATGGTGATCAACGGCAAGCCGCGCCAGGCATGCACGGCTTTGATCGACAAGCTGGAGCAGCCGGTGCGGATCGCGCCGATGAAGACTTTTCCGGTCATTCGCGACGTCATAGTCAACCGCAACCAAATGTTTGACAGCCTGAAGCGGGTCAAGGCATGGATTCCGATCGACGGCACTTATGATCTCGGTCCGGGACCGCGCATGGCCGAATCGAAACGCCAGTGGGCCTATGAGCTTTCCAAATGCATGACCTGCGGCGTGTGTCTTGAAGCTTGTCCGAACGTAAATGATAAAACTAGCTTTATCGGACCGTTCGCGATTTCCCAGGTTCGTTTGTTTAACGCTCATCCGACCGGTGAAATGAACAAGGAAGAGCGGATGGAAACACTGATGCAGGACGGCGGCATCGAGGGCTGCGGAAACTCGCAAAACTGCGTGCGCTCTTGCCCGAAGGGGATCCCCTTGACGACATCGATTGCCGCGATGAATGCGGACACGAGCAAGCATTTGTTCAAGAAATGGCTGCACAGCTGAAAATAGAAAGAGGGTTGTCTCAGGAGCGCTTGAGACAACCCTCTTTTTGACCACAATAGAATTTATAAGTTCTGGCACAACTTAGTCCCCATAAAATTCTATTTGGCGATAAAATCTACCTCTAAATACGGTCGCTCACCTGTGGGATGCCTCGATAGAGGTTTTCTCATTTGACAACTTTGCGAAAGCAATCGGATTATGGGCAGTCACGATGTCTTTTTTTCTCCAGAAAAGCCTTGCCGTACTGGCCGTGTGGATGGATGTTGGCATGCTCGACCTGGACCGTTATGTGCTCGATCCCGAATTTTTCTTTCAACGATTCCGTGATACCCAGAATGACGCAGAAGGGTTGGATATTTTCATGGATAAAAACGTGGGTTGTCAGTGAATAGTGCTCGGTGGATATGGCCCAAAGATGCATTTCGTGAACGTCTTCCACACCTTCAACCGCGGCAATTTCGCCACGAATTTGATCCAGATCGAAATGCTCGGGAACGGCTTCCATCAGGATCAAGTAGGATTCCTTGATGATCCTTGCCCCTCCGATAAAAATAATCATGCCGATGACGATGCTGATTAACGGATCAAACCATGTCCGGTGCGTGAGGAAAATTAGAAATGCGGACAGTATGACGCCGATCGAACTGAGCAGATCGCCGATAAAATGCCAAAGCGCGCTTTGCACGTTGAGATTGTTCTCCTCCTTCATGCTGCGGCTGAGAATAATCGTAAGCACGATATTGACTACAAGTCCGATACTGGCGATGACAAGCATCAGACCGAAGTCGATTTCTTGGGGATGAATAAATCTGCGCACGCCTTCCACGAATATGCCGGCTGCAATGATGATCAGCGCCAGTCCATTGAGAAACGAAGCCACGATCTCGAAGCGCAGATAACCAAATGTATATTTTGCATTGGCCGAGCGGGTCGCCATGTAAATCGCCGTCATGCTCAGGCCGAGGGCAATCACGTCGGAAATCATGTGGGCGGAATCGGATAACAGCGCAAGAGAATGGGAGACGAGCCCGCCGACAATCTCCACGATTGTAAAAAACAAGGTTAAAATCAAGGTGGCCCAAAGCGTTTTTTTGCTTCGGCTTTGCTCTTTCTCATGTACCAGATGATGGTAATCGTACATTGTGCACCTGCCCTCACATATTGAATTACCTTTTAATTATATCGTTTGCACCCGATTATCTGCAACTTCAGGCAGTCCTCTGAAGAGCCGGGTTGCCCGCCGATAGCGCATGAACTATAATGATCAATAAGCGATGTTTAACATTTTTTTCATCTTGATAAAAACGTTTGATAAGGAGGCTGACCATGAATTTAAATCAGCTTGAAACGCTTCAAACGATTTCCAAAACGATGAGCTTCCGCAAAGCCGGTGAACTGCTAAATTTGACACAGCCGGCAGTTTCCGCGCAAATCAAGAGCTTGGAGGAAGAATTCAACACGGTGCTGATCGACCGCACACAACCGGTGACATTGACAGACAGCGGCAGGCTATTTTTGGAGCATGCGCAAATTATTTTGCGTACGGTGGAGGAACTCAGGCAAAAGCTGACCGATTTGGAGAACATGCCGCAGGGCCATATCCAGCTGGGTACGACAACTTCCATCGCGATGCAGATTTTGCCGAGGGTTCTGTCTTACTTTCAAGATCAATATCCTTTTATTAAGACGACAATTCATTCCATGCCATCTTCACAGATCATGACCAGTGTGGAAAACGGGATGGTCGACATCGGCATCGGCTATTTATTTGAGAAAAGTCCCCATTTGGAGGCCTCTGTGCTTTATTACGACACCTTCGAGCTTGTCGTATCCCCGCAGCATCCGATGGCAAAATTCAATCACATCCAATTGCAATCGCTGCAGGACATCGCTTTGATCATGCTCTCTCCCGAGACGGCAGGCAGGCGGTTTTTGGACCAGATTTTCAACAAATTCCAAATCTCCCCGCGCATATTAATGGAGCTGTCCAGCAGCGAGGAAGTCAAGCGCATGGTGGAGCTGAATCTGGGTGCGGCGATCATTTCCAAAATGTCGATAGCAGATGAGCTGCGAATGGGCAAATTAAAAATGATTCAGGTAAATGAGCTGGAAATTGTCCATCCGGTGGGGGTCATGTACAAAGCCGGCAGGTATTTGAATTCCGCGCTGCAGCAGTTTTTGCTCGATCTGAAGGGCATGCCGGAGACGCAATTTTTGGGTTCGGAATAAGGTACAGGAGGTCCAAAATGAAATTTGACTTTCATACGCACCATAACCGCTGCGGCCATGCCGACGGAACGATTCGCGATTACATCGAAGCCGCCGTGAAGCAGGGTCTGGAGTTGATCGGAGTATCCGACCACAGCCCCTATTTCGGCAGCAGCGAGGATCACCTTCATCCGAAAATCGCCATGGCCAAGAGCGAGTTTCCCCGCTATATCGATGAAGTGCTTCAGCTGAAAGAGGCGTATAAAGGAAAAATAGAAGTTTTGCTTGGCGTTGAATCCGATTTTTTTTTCGAGCATGCGGAGATTTACCGCAGAGTCTATGAAAAATATCCCTTCGATTTTATTATCGGTTCTGTGCATATTAGCGAAGGGCTGAGCATTTTCAACAAAAAGCGCTGGAACGGTTTGAACGAAGGGCAGCAGATAGCCGCCAAGGAAGCCTACTATCAGCTGATCGAACATTCGGCAAGATCCGGAATGTTCGATATTCTCGGCCATATTGACGCGATGAAGGGTTTTTATCCGGCATTTTCCGATATCCGCACAGATGCCGACGAACGGGCGCTTAAGGTAATCAGAGATCAGGATGTGGCGATCGAAATCAATACATCGGGAAAAACCAAGGATGCCGGCGGCTGGTATCCATCGGACGAAATATTGGAAAAAGCGCTTCACTACGGCGTGAAGGTGACATTCGGCTCCGATGCGCATATTCCGTCAAGGGTCGGGGATGAGTGGGAGCAGGTAAGGAACAGGCTGAAGCAAATCGGCTTCAAAGAATGGGCGGTATTCCGCCGGCGCAGCAGGATGATGGTGGAGCTCTGACGCCTTATGCCGACAAAAAAAGCGGACCTATTCAACGGGAATAGGTCCTATCCATATATTTATTAAAAGGGGGTCTTGCTAATTATATTACAATAGAAACATTATGATTCAATAACAGCAATGTTTCATTTATGTAACAAATTATAAAGCGTTTACACCAAAATTTTCCGCAGAAAATTTTCTTTTAATAAGGACCGCGGATCAGATCGTGCACCTTGTTCGCATAAAAATCATGCAATCGCTTCAGTTCTTCGGGGCTAAAGGAAGGCACGTTGGCTGCGTCCAGATTATCAACCACCTGCTTGACGTTCTTAAAGCCCGGTATCACGCAGCTGACGGCTTCATGCTCAAGAATCCAGCGCAATGATGCCTTCGCCATATTCCCTCTTCCTTCCGCGATCCAACGCAGCTGATCGCTCAACTCCACACCATTGGCAAATTCCAGGCCGGCAAAGGTTTCGCCAACGTTAAAAGAGGCACCGTCGCGGTTGAAATTGCGGTGGTCGTCTGCTGCAAATGTGGATTCCTTGGTGAATTTTCCGGTCAGCAGCCCGCTGGCCAGCGGCAGACGGACGAGAATGCCGACACCTTTTTCATGTGCAAGCGGGAACAGCGTATCCAATGGCTTTTGCCGGAACAGGTTGAAAATTACCTGCAATGCCGCCACGTTGGGCTGCTCCAGACAAATCAAGCCTTCCTCCACCGTTTCCACGCTGACGCCGTAATGACGGATTTTCCCTTCGGCCTTCAATTGATCCAGTACGCCGAACACACTGCCGTCGCGCAATATATCCGTTGGCGGGCAATGGATTTGGTACAGATCCAAAGCTTCCCGATTAAGCCTTTTCAGGCTGAGCTCGCAATATTCCTTTACTTGTTCAAGCGAATAGGTTTTGGGATCATGAATGTCCCCGGCACGACAAAACTTTGTGGCGATGCGGATTTCGTCTTCCCGGCCTGCCGTCGCTTTCGCCAGCAGCTCTTCACTGTGTCCGCCTCCATAAACGTCAGCGGTATCGAAAAAATTGACGCCGGCTTCAATGGCCGCCTGCAGCGCTCGCAAAGATTCGTTATCATCGGTTTGGCCCCATGAGCCTCCGATCGCCCAGGTTCCAAAGCTGATTTCGCTGACTTGGATACCCGTTTTTCCTAATGGTCGGTACTTCATTGCAACAATCATCCTTTCTAAAACTGTTTTGCCTTTCTATTTTAGCATAATCATAGGCAAAAAAAACCGTTCACCAGTATGGGAGAATCATAAAGCTTGGAGGGGGATATCGGTTTTGGGCGAGTTTGCATTCCGTTGCCTAAGGGAGGACCTGAGAGACCTAGAACCATGAAAGTCGGAGAACTTCGCTTTTAAGCATATGCTTCGATGGTTCTTGGTCTGTCAGGTTCGGACTGGACATTGCTGCCTCCTTGCCGGAAAGCAGTCGAACCCTAAACCGATATCCCCCTCCAAGCTTGTCATCGGAAGATTAAATTTTTCAGGCGGAACAGGAGAGTGTCAATTTATGTAGAATCATCATTAATATTGATTATTGGAACAAATCAATCGATTCGAAGATACCCGAGGAGGAGAACGGATGGACAAAAGGGCGGTTCGCGGATGGATCATGTACGACTGGGCCAATTCCGCCTTTGCCGCGACAATGCTTGCCGCAGTGCTGCCGATTTTTTATGCGGATGTGGCGGGTAAAAACTTGTCGGAAAATACGGTGCTGTCATTATGGGGCTATACGAATTCTATTGCCATGGTTATCGTTGCGATACTTGCTCCCGTGCTTGGGGCAATATCCGACATGTCCGGCTGGAAGATGCGGTTTTTGCGGTCCTTTGCCTATATTGGAATTTTGGCTACCTCCGGATACGTGTTCGTCGGGGAGGGCGATTACATACTCGCCTCGCTGTTGTTCATTTTGGGCACCGTCGGTTTTTCGGGCGGCAATACCTTTTACGATTCGCTGCTGACCGATCTGGTGCCGCGGGAAAAAAGGGATATGGTGTCTTCCCAAGGCTATGCGCTCGGCTATGTTGGAGGCGGTTTGCTGCTGGCCATCAATCTGGCGATGATCATGAAGCCGGGACTGTTCGGATTCAAGGACACGCTGTCTGCGATGCACGGAGTGTTCCTCAGTGTTGCCGTTTGGTGGCTGGTGTTTTCACTTCCGTTGTTTCGCCATGTAAAAATCCAGCCCGTGCCGACCGGACAGCATTTCGGCCAGCTGGCATCCACCGGATTCAGCAGGGTATGGAACACCTTCAAGCATCTGCCCCGCTATCCCGAACTGCTGAAATACCTGATCGCTTTCTGGTTCTTCAACGACGGCATCAACACGGTGATCAGCATGGCGACGGCTTACGGCAAGAACATCGGCATCGGACGCAACGATCTGATCATTGCGCTGTTGATCACCCAGTTCGTGGGCATTCCGTTCACGCTGCTGTTCGGAAAAATCGCCGAAAAACTGGGCTCCAAACCATCCTTGTATTTGTCGCTTTTCATCTACGTGATTGTGATTATTCTCGGCTATTTCATGCAGACTGCACTGCATTTTTATGTGCTGGCGATCATCGTCGGGTTTGTCCAGGGCGGCAGCCAGGCGATCGCCCGTTCGATTTACAGCAAGCTTGTGCCGATACGGCGCTCTACGGAATTTTTCGGTTTCCTCTCGATTTCGGGAAAATTCTCTTCCATTATCGGTCCCTTTGTTTTTGCCTTGGTCAATCAGCTTACCGGATCGGGACGAATCGGCATCGTTTCCCTGCTTTTCTTCTTTCTTGCCGGCATGCTGATGCTGACCCGGGTCAATCTGGACAAAGGCCGCCGCGAAGCGGAGAACGGTTAAAGAATGGGATCGGCAAAGCTGATTTTGGCTCCGGCGTCCACCGCTTTGCCGGTTTCGTATGAAACGTTGCCAAGATGTCGGGAAAAGCGCAAGAAGGCTTCTTCCCGGTCTTCCGGGCCGGCAAATACCGCCGAGGCAGCATCCAGCACTTTTCTCCCGTCAAGCAGCGCTTTTTCCCACAGCTCCCAAGCACTTTCGTCCGATGTGATCTCAAGCGAAGTAGGGTCGTGCCATATGGCTTTCGCTTCGTTCATGTAGTCCCGCGGAGGATTGTTTCTTTTGTAGACGAGAGGTTCGATTTGGCCAAAGCTGAGCAGCCGTTTTATGCCGGATGGGTCATGGAATAATTTTTGTGCGCGGATCATGTCGCGATATGCTTCGTTCCAGTGCTCGGCTGTGATCTTGCCGTTGAATTCGGGAAAGTACGCCTGCTGGACGGTTTCGAACATGGAGACGATGCCGGCGGGGAATTCACGGCCGATATCAATCGTTTTCCATACTGGGGTTTTCCAGGTTTCCAAGCCGAGATGCCTTTTGACCATGATCGTATCCAGGATCACCTCGAAGCGCTGATGGTCCCACTTTTTGAACCCGGATTTAAAAAAAACATACGGATGCATATTGCGGTCCAGTACATGATGGCTCAGAAATCCAAGCACATATTGGACTTCGGGAGCTTCCAGAGTCATTCCGCCTTCCGCCAAACCGCGCACCATTTCCTGCAGTACGGGTCCGCATGCTTGCGTATGCATGGCGCTTCCGAGCGCGCTCATCGTTTTATCCTTTTGCCAGGGCAGGAAGTGGTGGTAGAACAAAAAATCGGGTCCCTGACAACCAAGCCGAAACAGATTTTTCCTTCCGTCGTCTTGCAGCAGCACTATCTGCCCGCTTTGCTTTATCAGCTCCAGGCCGAACAGGCTGTGTGTCCATATATTGGGCATGCAGTTTCCATCCTTTCCTATCCCTTGATTCCGGCTTTCCGGACTTTGACGCAAGTAATGGTTTCGACAGGAGTCGCGTCCATTCCTCTACATGGAAATGTTAAAAAAGATGTACTTGTCTAAAAAAGTCGGATATAATGAAAACACGATACATAATTGGAATAATGTTCGTTACAAGATCTAAATCCGTCGAAAAGGAGCTGTCTGATGCGATCCGAGTTCATCAATCCTTTTCTGGAATCCGCCAGAATCGTTATTGAGCAATTGATAAATGTCAGGCCGTCCACCGGAGAACTGGGAGTCAAAGTGATCAAGCTGATCGAGGATTACCTCTGGATTGAGATCAGCATGACCGGGCAGATGACCGGAAATGTCGTTTTCGGTTTGCAAAAGGAAACCGCATTGAAGCTGATTTCAGCGATGATGGGCGGATTTGAAGTGAATGAGATTGACGACATGGGACAAAGCGCAATCTCCGAGCTCAGCAATATGATCAGCGGCAATGCCAGTACCCTGTTATATAATCAAGGGGTTCGGGTCGATATAACGCCGCCGCGAATCGTTCATTCTTCTGAATCCAATGAGTTTGCTTCGAAAAAAGCGCTGACGATTCCTTTGATCATGGACACGATCGGAGAATTGGACATTCAAGTGATCATAGCGTAACCCTTTTTTATATGAAATCCGATAAGGCTCCGTGAATGGAGCTTTTTTGTATATTTTTAGCAAATAAAATTTTCGTGCTACTCAAGCCCCGTGAAAGCCAGGGAAATTGCTTGTCAGCCAAAGGAGCGAATAGATGATGAAAGACAAAGTGGTGGTGATTACGGGTGCTTCGAGCGGAATCGGGGCGGAAGCGGCAAGGCTTTTTGCCGAGCAGGGAGCGTCCGTTGTTCTGCTTGCCCGCAGTGAAGCCAAAATGGCTCGTTTGGCGTCATCCTTGCCCGGCAAAAACGGGTGGTTTGTGTGTGATGTAGCCGATGCGGAGGAGGTTTCGGAGACGGCGGCACGGATTCTCGAACGCTTCGGAAAAATCGACATCTGGATCAATAACGCCGGCTTCGGTGTTTTTGAACGCTTCGAGAATGCTCCGCTGGAGCATTTTTACGGGATGATGCAGGTTAATTATTTCGGCACGCTGCATGGCATAAAAGCGGCGCTTCCCCATATGCTGGAGCAAAAAAGCGGGCATATTATCAATGTCGCCTCAATGGCGGGCAAGATCGGGTCGGCTAAATCCTCGGCATATTCGGCGGCCAAGCATGCCGTGATCGGGCTTTCCGATTGTCTGCGGCAGGAGCTCTCGGGCAGCGGCGTGAAAGTTTCCACGGTGAATCCGGGACCGGTGGATACGCCGTTCTTCGATACGGCGGATCCGCAAGGCCATTACAAGAAGAATATCAGCTGGTTCATGCTGACTCCGCAAAAAGCGGCAAAAGCTATCGTAAAAGCAGCGCGAACCGGAAGGGCAGAAATCAATATACCGCTTGCCGCCGCAGTCGGTGTAAAAGGCTATCACTTGTTTCCCCGACTGATGGACCGTTTGCTGGCCAAAGTGGTGAACAAAAAATAAAGAGGGTAGAAAATGAAGGCTTTTTTTCTTGATCGTGACGGAGTAATAAATGAGAATCATTCCGTGAACAAGCCGGAGGAATTGCGTCTGCTGACGGGAGCGGCCAAAGCCGTCGCTTTGTTGAACCGATCCGGCTTCAAGGTTTTTGTCGTTACCAATCAGGGCGGTGTCGGATTGGGTTATATGAGCAAAGCCGATTTGGACGCTGTTCATGAGAGAATGATCGAGCTGATCGCAGCGGAAGGCGGGGAAATCAAGGAAATCAGGGCCTGCACGCACAAACCGTCGCTCGGTTGCCGCTGCAGAAAACCGCAGCCGGGCATGATCGTGGAATTAATCAGCAAATACGGTGTGGATAAAACACAAAGCTTTATGGTCGGAGACCGCGATGTGGATGTGTTGGCCGGAAGCAAGGCCGGAGTCAAAACGGTATTCATCGGCAATCAACCGCCGAAAGGCGCTGCTCCCGACTACGTGTTCCCCAGTCTGCTTGAAGCGGTGCAAGGGTTGAACCCTTTCATTCAGGAAAAGCAGCAGCCGCAATAAAAAAAGGCATGTCAAATGGCTGGACAATTTGCATGCCTTTCTTATAGCTTGACTTCACTTTCATGGGTTATTTCATGGAAACCCCTTAATGGCTTTGCTGCATACCGCCGTTGATCCGCTGCACCACTTCATCGGCCGTCAATCCTTCTGCATTGATGACAGTGGCTTGGGTTACGGTATCGGACATGCCCAGAACATTCATATCCATTCCGGAAACCACGCAGTAATGGCAGTTTTTCGCATTGTTTTGATTCAAAGCCACGACCTCGTGTCCGCTGTTTTTGAGCGCCTGCTCCACATCGCTTAATGTTTCTTCCACAGCTATTCGTGCCATTTCATCACCTCCGTTTCCCGATCGGTATAGGTTTTGTCCGAGAAAGAAATTTTATACAGCTGGCGAAAGTTGTGGAATCGATCAAATTTGGTGAATCTGCGGGCGATCCATTATAATAAAAAGGAATTTGCTTTTGAAGAGAGGAAGCTTGCAATGAGTAACGCTTTTAAGTCTTTGGGAATCGAAGACGCTTTTATCCATAAACTGAACGATATGGACATTGAAACGCCGACCGCGGTGCAGCAACGAACGATTCCGCCATTATTGGAAGGCAGAGATGTCATCATGCGTTCGCAAACGGGAACGGGAAAAACATTAGCCTATCTGCTGCCAGTACTGCAGCGGATGAATTTGCTCGAGGGCTTGAAGGATTTGCAGGCCGTCGTGGTGGTTCCGACAAGGGAGCTTGGCATGCAGGTGGTTTCGGCTGCGGAGCAGGCCGCGGCCGATCATGGGCTTGTCGTCCAAGGATTGATCGGCGGAGCCTCGCTGCAGCGGCAAATTGAAAAGCTTCGCCAGCATCCGCAGCTGGTAATCGGGACGCCCGGAAGGCTCTTGGAGTTGATCAAGCTCCGCAAGCTGAAGATGCACAAGGTTCGGACCATCGTCGTGGACGAAGCGGATCAGGTTTTTGCCCTTGGCGCCGCAGGGGAGGTTCAGGAAATACTGCAAAGCGCCGTTCGTGACAAGCAGGTGGTTTTCTGCTCGGCTACTATGCCTGAGGAGATGGAATTGAAAGCGAAGCAGTGGATGCGCGACCCGCTCGCGATTGTTCCGGAGGATAACAGCTTGATGCCGGCTCGAATCGAGCATCACTTTTTCGTTTGCGAAAAAAGGGACAAGATCGAGCTTCTGCGCAAATTGCTCCGCCATTACCGTCCGAAGGCGGCGATGGTATTCGTCAATCAGACGGAACGCATCGGCGAGCTGCAGGCCAAGCTTGCTCATACCGGTTTAACGGTCGATGCGCTGTACGGAGATTCTCACAAAGCGGAACGGACTACAGTGCTGCACAGATTTCAGCAGGGCAGGTTTCAGAGTTTGATTGCCACCGATGTAGCGGCAAGGGGGCTCGATTTGCAGGGCATTTCCCATGTGTTTCACTTCGAGCCGGCTGCCGATGCCGATCATTATCTGCATCGCGCGGGCCGCACGGGAAGAATGGGCGGTGCGGGCGTATCCATATCGATTGTTGCCGCAGATGAGCTGTTTATTCTCCGCAAATTTGAAAAAGCGCTCGACGTCCGATTTATCCAGCATACGCTGCAAAACGGAAAAATCGTCGAGACCAGCGATGCAGCGGCGAGTCGGGGTAAGCCCGCGGTAAAATCGGCGGCGAAAAAGACGACGGACAGACCCTCCAAGCCTGCTTCCGGATCCAACAGGGATCGGCAGCGGGACAAGAAAAACAAGGGAGCGCCAAGATGGCTTAAAGAAAAAGAAGACAGCTAGCTGAATGCAGCGCAAGCATGCTCCATATAAATTGCTTGGTTCTCCAATTCCTTTTCGGATTTTTCGAAAGGGATTTTTTTTTACACCCCCCGAAAGGAAATTTCAGCAACGAAACTTGTAGGCATAAAGTAAAGAACCATTCGCGAATGTTCTTTTACAAACGTCTGTACTGAAGACGTATGAAGCTTGTCTAAGTTTAGGAGGGGTAAAACAGATGTTGAAAAAGAGACAAACCTTAAAAAAAGCAGTGATTTCAGGACTAACCGCAGTAATGATTCTCGGAGGAGCAACCTCGGCCTTCGCCGATGACGGTGGTGAGCATGAAGGACATGGAAAAGGCAAAGCGCAATTTCACTTTAACGGTCACGGCAATTATCAAGTAAAAATTCAATTTAAAGATTTAAACAAGAATTATGACTGGGTGATGCAGAACATCGCGCGTTTGGCCGCGATGGGGGTATTCCAGGGCTACGACGACGGCACGTTCCGTCCGCAAAAGCAAATTTCCAGAATCGAAGCGATCATCTCTGCGGTGCGGCTTATGGGCTTGAAGGATCAGGCCGAATCGCAGGCGGAAATGAATACCCATTTAAGCTTTAAAGACGAAGGATTGATCGAGAGAAAATATCCGAATGCAGTCGGTTATGTGGCAGTCGCTTTGGAAAACGATTTGTTCAGCGAAAATGCCAACTTCGTTTATCCGGATAAACCGGCCACCCGGGAGTGGGCGACGGTGCTGCTGATCAAGGCATTAAAGCTGCAGGACGAAGCGAAAAAGATGATGAATACCGAGCTTCCTTTTAGCGATGCCGACCAAATCGATGTAGGCTCGCGCGGCTATGTAGCCTTGGCAGTGCAGAAAAAACTGGTATCGGGCTATCAAGACAACACCTTCCGGCCGAATCGTCCGGTTACCCGCGCAGAGCTTGCCGCACTGCTCGACCGTACAGGCGATCAAATGCCGCAATACAATGACGGAGCCATTCACGGTACGGTCGTGGGCTCTATTCAATCCAACGTACTTACCTTGACGGAGAATGGGCAGACCCAAACCTATGCGGTCGATCCCAATGCATTCGTTTTCCGCAACGGCGTAAAATCGTCGCTTGCCGATGTGAAAGCGGGCGATCAAATTACCGCCCGGGCCTACAATAATGTTATTGTGTTCATTGAAGTCAAGCAGGCGGCACAAGAACAGGATGCATTTACAGCGACAGTGAATGCGGCTTATCAGAATGGCATGATCACGCTTAGCAAATCGAATCAAAACGTGCAATATTCGTTTGCGGGCAATGCCGTCATCACTCGCAACGGAACGACTGCAACAGCGGCCGATATCAAGGTGGGAGACGTGGTGTTCGTTCGAACTACCGGAACTGCAATCGATGTTTTGCAGGTCTTGACTCCCGTTGACGATCAAGCCAACATAACCGGACATCTATCCGCCGTGAATGCCGATGCCAAGTATGTGGTGGTTACCGACAGCAGCACTCAAGCCTCGAATGTATATTATGTTGACGATAACGCCCTGATTATCCGCAACGGAGTCAGTGCAGCGCTTTCCTCACTGCAGGTTGGCGATGAAGTCACGATTCGATTGGTCAATAACAAAGCCGTGTACATCGGTGTAACTTCTCAGCAGCAAAATACCTTTACGGCAACGGTTACGACTGCTTACAACGGAACCAACATCATGCTGACCGGGACGAACCAAAACCAAAGCACGGCGTACACTTTTGCCGGCAACGCCCTGATTTACCGCAATGGTGTCGCAGCAGCCGCTGCGGACATCAAGACAGGAGACGTGGTGTTCGTGAGAACAACCGGCAGCGCAATTGATTTCCTCCAGGTCATTACACCCGTAGTCGAGCAAACAACGGTGAGCGGAACAATTGCGGCCGTCAACACGACCGACAAATATGTGGTTGTGACGGATAACGGCCAGTCCAAGGTATACTACCTGAATGACAATGCATTGATCTTCCGCAAGGGCGCAGTTTCGTCTTTGGCCGACTTGAAGGCGGGGGATCAGGTGACGGTTAATTTAATGAACAATAAGGCGATTTATATCACAGTAACCACCGCGATCGAGGATCAAACGCAGGCATTTACGGTTAATGGATTTTTCAAATCGCTAACCTTGAATTCTGCCGGACAGATCGCTTCGATTTCCGTTACCCAGGCGGTTTACGGATCTACGCAAACCTCGGTTTACAACGTATCGCCAAACGTAACGATTACTGGCAATGCGGCAAATCTGGTGACCGATCATGCGGTTCAATTATCGGGTCAAAATCAAGTGGTCACGCAGATAGCCGTTCAATAAATAAAGAGCAAAAGGTTAGAATGGATTGGAACCATACATTTGCAACGGAAAAGGGGCTGCCTCGGCAGCCCCTTTTGGTTTGCAGACAAATTCGGCTATAATGGATGGCGGGGTGATCATATGGAAGCGGTTTTGAAGGTGAATGGAGTAAGCGGCGGCTACAGTCTCAATAAGCCGGTGCTGCATGGCATTACGCTGGACGTCAAGCCTGGGGAAATGGTTGGTTTGATCGGATTGAACGGAGCCGGCAAAAGTACGGCGATCAAACATATATTGGGCTTGATGAGGCCGCACGAGGGCACGATCATGGTGAACGGCGCCGATTTGCAGCGGGATGCGCCACGGTACAAATCAAATTTCGCATATGTGCCCGAGGCTCCCTCCTTGTATGAGGAAATGACGGTGCTCGAGCACCTGAAATTCAGTGCCATGGTGTACGGATTGGAACAAAAGCAATTCGAGCAAAGATCCCGCAGGCTGCTGGAACAGTTTCAGATGGGGGAACAGCAGCATGTGTTTTCCCGCCACCTTTCCAAGGGCATGAAGCAGAAGGTGATGATCATGTGCGCATTTCTTGTACAGCCTGCATTGTATCTCATTGACGAGCCGTTTCTGGGATTGGATCCGCTGGGCATCCGCACGCTGCTCGAGCAAATGGTCGCGATGAAGCGGGAAGGAGCCTCCATTCTGCTCAGCTCTCATATCCTTTCGATGATCGAATCGTATTGCGATCGTTTTATCCTGCTGCATAAGGGAAGGATTCTGGCAGCAGGTACGCTCCAAGATATCCGGCAGCAGGCGGAAATGCCGGATGCGACGTTGGAGCAGCTGTTCTTTAAACTCGTGGGGGGCAGCGAATCGTGAGCGCCGGCAAAGCGGTATGGACAAGCAGGACAAGGAGCTATTACCGTGAGATTTTTCCTTATGTCCATGATGTTGTAAAAAGCGGCTTCCCGCCCTTTCTGCTCTTCGGGTTTATGGTTTTATCGATTGTTTATGCCAGCTGGGTACGGAATCTGCCTGCCGATTTGCCTGTATATCCCGTCGCAATGGCAGTGCTGGCTCCGCTAATGTCGATCAGTCCGTTGAGAACGTTTCTGAAGCCGGCCGATTTGGTGTTTTTGCTTACCTTTGAGCGGCATATGAAACCTTATTTTTTGCGGTCGGCTGTCTTCAGCATGGCGATACAAACTGTGATCGTGCTGATCGGCTATACAGCGGTGCTGCCGTTGATGCTTCATGCCGGGTCATTCGCAAATTTGCAAATCGGGCTATTATTGGCGGCAATTGTAATCGGCAAGGGGATCAATTTGCATGCCCAGTGGACGGAAAATCAATTGGCGCTGGAAAGGCACAGAATCATTTTCCGGGTGCTGCGGTGGTGCATTAATCTTGCTGCGATCGGCGCATTGTTTCATTTCGATCCGCTTAAATCGATTCCTTTTTTCTTTCTTTTGCAGCTGCTTTATTCCGCAAGTCTTCGTTTGGCTCCACGCTTTCATTTCAATTGGCGCAGGCTGGTTGACCTGGAACTGCGGCACAGGGCGCGGGTCTTTGCCTTTTTTGCCTGGTTCAGCGAGGTTCCCGAGCTGGAGCCGGCCGTACGGGGCAGAAGCTTGCTCGTCAAATGGTTTGAACCGGGGAGCTTCAGCCGCGACGCAGCCTATACTTATTTGTATGTCCGCACCTTCTTCCGTCTGGATTTGTTCGGCATTGCTTTGAGATTCTCGTTGTTCAGCGTGTTGGTCGAGGCGGTGGTGCCTTGGGCCGGTGTCAGGATGCTTGCCTATTGGATGCTGGTTTTCCTCTTGGGTTTGCAGCTGTCTGTACTGGAAAAAGCCCATCGCTCCCAGTTTTGGCCGGGTATTTATCCACTGCAGGAAGCGCTGCGCATTCGTTCGGCAATTCGCCTTTATGCCGGGCTGCTCAGGGTGTTCGCGCTTGTGCTGCTGCTTCCGCAGCTGATGTTATCAACAAGCTTGGCCGGCGCTGCGCAAACTGCTATGGCGGCAGCGGCAGGGCTTGCAATAATTGAGCTGCAGAAGGCGCATTTCAGGAAAAAATGGCTGCAGCGCTAACACTAAGCTTCCAAAGAGGGATTTCTATTCCCTGGATCGACTGCTTTCCGGCAAGGATGCGGGAAGGTCCAGTCCGAAGCTGACAGACCAAGAACCATCGAAGCATTTACATAAAGGGAAGTTCTCCGACTTTCATGGTTCTAGGTCTCTCAACTCCTCCCCTTTTGCGACGGAAAACAGACTCACTATGGAAGAAATCCCTCTTTCGAAATGTATTAAATTCAAACTCAAACCCAGAGTCAAGACTATGCAGATTACGCAATATTCACTTGCATTCATGACATATATACAATATGAAGCCGCACCCCGATAAAGGTGCGGCTTTATATAAATTTTTCAGGTAGGAGCAGGTCTAGTGCTTCAAGCCATGCTTGCAGCACTATCGGATTGCCATAAAAAGAGAGGCGAGGGTTCCGATTCGGGTGACTTTGCTTTCCGCTGCAGAAGGGAGAGTCTGAGAGACCTAGAAC
>CAZESH010000064.1:0-16710 GCA_964514665.1 uncultured Caryophanales bacterium | reverse complement strand
GGGACATGATGAGAATTACAGCAGTTAATGTGATGTATACTAACATAAGTATGGATATCTCCCACCACAACAGGGATTTAACAGTGACAATTAATACAAAAAGTACCGATATCCACACTAAAGAAAACAAAAATCTACTTTTTTTACCCATAATGCACGCCCCCTTCCCATAATGTTACTATTTCTAACATTATATCAACTGGAGGTCAAAATCAATAAAAGAAAAACCGAACTTTCTCCTGAATTAGGAAAAAACACGGTTTTTTGGGAAATTAAAAAAAAAAGCCACTCTTGAGAGCCGCACAATTCTGGTGCTATTTACCGATATAATTCAATAAAACATGTCGTACAATAAGGATTGTTCGACATAATCCGCGCTTTTTCTGCAATAATTGTTACAATTATACCATACTGCAGTTCATTTGAAAAGTTCTAATGCCTCAAATAATGTCAATGATTCCGTCTTCAACATAATCGGAAGCGGCCTTTTTAACCAGGTCAACCGTATGCAAATATCTTTGTGTTGTGTTAATTTGAACATGTCCAAGATGATCCTGGACTTGCTGGATGCTGGCTCCGAATAGCAGCGCCATCGTGGCGTGGGTATGACGAAGCCAATGGGGCGTTACCTTTTTTGTCAATCGCGCATTTTCGCGTGCCCGTTGGATGATCCGTTCCACTTGCCTGTCTGTCAAGGGAAAGACCCTTCCATCTTGCATCATGTTTCTCTCTTCATTCATATGTTTCTGCAGCAACTGCCCTAAAATTGCAGGAACTTTAACCTCTCTTGATTTGCCTCCCTTGCCTTTTACTACAGTTAGCCAAGTTGAAATCCCCGCCGGGTCCTTATGAAAATCTTCTCCTTTGATTTGTACGACCTCGGAAACCCTCAGCCCCAACATGACCAACGTCAGTCCAAGAAGGTAATCACGAAAGCCCATTTTTTTCAATTGCATCAAAAGTTCGGCTAATTCGTCCTTCGTCAAATAATGATTTTTACTGGTAATGTCAACCTTGGGACTTCTTATGCAGGATGTGGGATTCCCTGGGAAGAGTCCGATATTGGCATCGCTCCCCCATTTGTACAAAGAGCGCAAGGGAGCGATATAACCGGCTACAGTGGCAGGTGATTTGGGCTTTCCGCTACCTCCGCATACCCCTTTATACAAAGCGATTTTGAATGCTTCCACCTCGCGCCAAGTCGCATCCCGCAAACGTTTCATTCCGATAAACATTCTGAACTGTTCAATTGCATAATTATAATTTCGATAGGTATAGGGCGATCGATCATGTGCGGAAAGGTACATGGCAATAATTTGATCATCGGAAAACTGCGTCTCCTCGGATCTATCGTAACTCACAATTTGTTTATTCACGCGAATAACCCCCTTTAATATTGTCGAACAATCCTTATTGTCCGACATCAAACAACAGCCTTTATCCTGCAGGAAGTATCAAAGGATGGATGAGATCCGATGCGGGCTCTTGATTTGGTATTGCGGCTTCTCGAAAAAGATCCATATACGTACGGTCACAGCTTGAGGGTTGCCTGTTTGTCCAAACAGATGGCAAAGCAGTTTGCCTTCACGAAAAGTGAAACGCAGCATCTTGTTGCGGGTTGCCTGCTTCATGATCTGGGTAAAATCATGATTCCCAAAGCCGTTTTGACCAAACCTTCCACTTTAACGGAACAAGAATTCGAATGGATCAAAAGACATACCCGATATGGCGTTCTTCTTCTTGAAATGTACAGCGTATTTGACCAAGCCATCATTGATACCGTTTTTTATCATCATGAAAGAATCAACGGTTCCGGTTATCCCGATGGTCTCAGATCCAGTAACATTCCGTTGAACGCCCGAATTTGTGCCGTTCTTGATACCTTCGACAGCTTGACGTCTGACCGTCCATATCAAGCTAAGATAGATATCAGCCGGGCCAAGCAAGAATTGGTTGAACACAGCGATTCATTATTCGATCGGGATGTCGTCAAAGCATTCGTGAGTCTTCCGGGCTACTTTTTAGAACATAATTTGGCAAAGTAGGAAGTGATGAAAGTGATGAAGCCGGTTCATGTCTCCGACCTGACAGCCGGATGTGTTTTGGCCCAGCCGATCAGCGGCAAGAACGGCATGGTCATGCTGAAAACAGGTACGATACTGACTGAAAGATACATCAAACGATTAAAAAACCTCAATATTATGGAAATTGTCATTGAAGAGCCTCGGTTCGCGGAAACTTATACCGCTGCCACCGTCCGCACCTCTCAGACAGCTTTTCATGATCAAGCTCCCGTTGTATTCGACACAATTACAGCGCAACAAAAAACGCAGTTGTACAGCACCTTGACCCAATTGCCCGACGATTACAAGTTTTTACAGCGCTCGGCAATCCCCTTGTTCGATGAAAAATTCAAAAAAATCTATAGAAAAATCATTCAGGAATTGCTGCAGAAAGATTTTATTATGGACGAAATAACCAAACTTTTTGTCAAAGACACTTACTTGTTTAAGCACACTTTAAATGTAACGATAATATCCGGTCTAATGGGCTTGGCCAAAAACTACTCCTATAATCAGCTGATGGAATTAACGATTGGAGCGCTATTGTTTGATATCGGGATGGTTTATTTGCCCGACTCCCTGATCAAGAAGAGCGAAATCGTAACAGAGGCGGAAAAACGCCAAATTCAGGAACATACCCTGAATGGATATCAGTTGCTAAATAACCACAAAGAAATTCCGAAGCCTTCTGCATATTGCGCTTTGCAGCATCATGAACGGTTTAACGGATCCGGTTATCCCCATTGCTCCGCAGGCATAGAAATTCATGAATATGCCCAGATCATAGCCATTGCCGACGTATATGACGCCCTGATCTCTCCAAGATATCATCGCATGCCGCATAGTCCCAATGAAGCAGCCGAATATTTGCTTGCATCGGGGAATTACTTTTTTGACGTGGATCTGATCCGTTTCTTCTTCCAGACGATCGCCATATATCCCGTTGCCAGCAGAGTTCTGCTCAGCACGGGACAAATCGGAATTGTCAATTACATCAGCTCCGGTATTGGACACAGACCGATCGTAAGGATCATCGTGGAGGCAGATGGAAAACCGGCTGCTTGGCCTTATGAAGTCGATTTGGGAAAAGAAACAAAGCTCGTAATTACAAATTCCCTATAGGTTTTACTCGCAAACATAAACAAGAACGCTACCCTGAACGGATAGCGTTCTTGTTACTTCAGGGTAACCCGGCTGCCATGGCTGATCGCAGAAGGCCCGTAGCTTTGCGTCCCCGTTTTTCAAGCGGGTTTGCCTTTTTCCAGTATGGATAAATATGTTTAACATTTAATATCATATACTATTTATTATGTAAATGGAAATATTAATAATTAAAGCGCTGAATCCAAAGCATCAGATCCCCGTCTCCAAAGCAGAAAATCATCGTATTGACGCAGGAAATCGTCAGGTTAACCGCCCTCGGTTTTGCCAAGGCAAAATTGAAGCATTCCCCTCATTTTTCAATGAAGGTAGTCTTTTTATCTCCTTTTATCATTTTAGACAAAAAAAAATAGGTTCGACATCCAAAAAGTGACAGTATTTTTTTGGCAAATTCCATATAATTAGGACACAGGATGCATATCTAATATACATATCGAAATGGAAACGATGATTCATGTCTTGTATTTGGGCATCTGAGGCATGAGGAGTGAGTGATGCAACCGGCCAACTTTTTTGAGGTTGGTTTTTCTTTTGTTTCATACGGAAAAGAGAGGGTTGAGGTATGAGCAAACACAAAAAAATCATGTTGGATGTCGAAAAAATTCTGATGCAGCTGGGCATCGACAAGAAGAAACTGTCGGCAATCCTTGAACAGGATATTCCTACCCTGCTGTAAACGATCGTGAAACGAGAAAGCCGATTCCCCTGTTAATACAGAATTCGCAGCCCTTTATCTTTTTTGGGGGGGGGGTAATCGAAAAAAAAACAGAACATAAGTGAAAATGAAACATTGTTAAAAACAGGAGGATAAAATATGAATCGAAAGCTCGAGGAACTCGAAGAATTGGATGAGGAATGGGTCGAACTTATTTTAGCTGCCCGCAGCATGGGAATCGATATTGAGGAAATTCGAGCTTTCTTGGGCGGCAGTCCCCACAGCCAAAAAAAATGGATGTATCCTGCAGAGGGAAATCGCCATGTCTCCTCCTGAAACTCAAAGAAAAAACACAGCTTTCAAGCCTGTTCCCCTTGACCAAGGGAAACAAGCTTAATCGTCATTCGTCCGGTTTATCCGCCATTTATTAAATTCCAGAAACTCGCGAAATTGTTCCTTGTCAACGCCCGATTTCATGGCTTCTTTTATCAAATCCCTCCATTCCTGATCGATAAATTGTTCATTTTCCGGATCCGTTTCTTGATCCAGAAGCCTGTCCACAGGCACTTTCAAGACCCCTGCAATTTTCTCCAAAACTTGAATCGAAGGGTTTTTCTGTATATCCCTTTCCAGGCTGCTCAAATAGGATTTGGCTATGCCGGCACGTTCCGCGAGCATGGACATAGACAATCCCTTTTCTTTTCGCAATTGTTGGAGCCTTTTCCCAATCATATTGTTCTCCCTTTTCAAACGGTAGAATACCGCAAATCACATTTATTCCATTGTAACAAATTTATTTCAAACGAACAAATTGTTTTTTATTGAGAACCTCCGCGGAAATTCTGCCGCCATTTAATGAAATCCAGCAGTATTTTATAATCTTCAATTTGTTCCTTGTCGATTCCGATTTTCTTTATCTCACTTACAAAATCCAGCCATTCCTCATCCAGCTGCTTATTTTCGATTTCCTTGGACAGCTTGATCAAAGTTTTGAGATCCACTTTTAAAGCCGATGCGATTTTCTCCATAACGTGAATGGAAGGGTTTTGCTTTAGGTCCCGTTCGATATTGCTTAGGTAGGATTTGGATATCCCCGTCTTTGCTGCAAGCTGTGTAAGCGTGAGCCCCCTTTGTTTGCGAATCTGTTTAATGTTTTTTCCTATCATTTGATTACCTCTTCTGCCCCTTTTTGAGGATAGGGATTGGAATACTCAAGCTGGAAAAACAAAGGCGAAGTTGCAGCGCTGATCAGACATTCAATCACTCTCATCTGCTCATCATCAGTCATGCCGGACCCCGACGGCAGGCAAATTCCCTGCTGAAACAAGCGTTCGGATATATTCTCCTCCTCGTCATGCGGATAATACTTTGCTTTTGCGAATAACGGCTGCATATGCAGCGGCTTCCATACGGGGCGGGCCTCAATGTTTTCTTCCCCCAGCCTGTGCAGCAAATACTCCCGGGAGACGTCGATTTCCTGCTCCTCGATGGTCAAAGCAGTCAGCCAACGGTTGGAGCGCGTGTGCTCCAGTTCCGGCATAAACCGGATGCCGGGAATCGCGTGCAGTTCCCGGTAATACCGGCCAAAAATGGCTCTTCTGGCATTGACCCGATCTGCCAAAACCTCCAGCTGCGCTCTTCCGATCCCCGCCAATACGTTGCTCATTCGGTAATTGTATCCCACTTGGCTGTGCTGATAGTAGGGAGCGGGATCCCGCGCCTGCGTGGCCAAAAACCGCGCTTTCGCGATTGCCTCGGCATCCTGCGAAACGAGCATGCCTCCTCCGGAGGTGGTGATGATCTTGTTGCCGTTAAAGGAATAAATCCCATACTTGCCCATCGTCCCGCTGGCTTTTCCTTTGTAGGTGGAACCGAGCGATTCCGCGGCATCCTCCACAATCGGCACATGAAACCGCTCGCATATTGCCGTAATCTCATCCATTTTTGCGCATTGTCCGTATAAATGGACGACGATCACCGCTTTAGGCAGACTGCCTTCCCTGTCTGCCTCGGTCAGCGCCCTTTCCAGCGCTTGCGGGGACATGCCCCATGTTTCGCTTTCCGAATCGATAAATACCGGCTCCGCTCCCAAATAAAGAATGGGGTTTGCACTGGCAACGAAAGTAAGACTTGAGCAGAAAACCTTGTCACCCGCTCTCACATCCAACAGCCGAAGCGCCAGATGAACCGCCATCGTTCCCGATCCGACCGCCGCAGCAGCTTCAATCCCCACCCATGCGGCGAGTTCTTTCTCGAATGCGTCGACATTCGGTCCGAGCGGTGCAATCCAATTGGTATCGAATGCCTCCTGTATGTATTTTTGTTCCTTGCCGCTCATGTGCGGAGAAGAAAGAAAAAGTCTTTTTTCACTTTTCAGCACTCTCATCTTTATCACGACCCTTCTTCATTATTGTGGGCATGCAGGTAAAATACCGTGATCTCCGGCCTGCAAAAAAAACGGATCGGCATTTCGGTGCAGCCAATCCCACGATTGACATACAGCGGCATGCGATTATCGCCTACGGTATACAAACCGTCGATATACTTTTTGGCAAGATCGGGTGTAAAAAGCGGTCCATAGAAAGGCAGCCGAATCTGCCCTCCGTGGGAATGTCCGGAAAATTGCGCGCTGATTCCGTAGGTACAGCTTATGTCCGCAAGATCGGGTTCGTGGGCCAACAGCATGACACAATCCTGATCCGACAAATCTTGTAATGCTCGCTTTATATCAACATGGTCATAAAGAGCGTCATTCACACCCGCAATATACAAACGCTGTCCGTCATGGTCGATATAGCCGTGTTTGTTTTTCAGCACAAAAAATTGCGAGTCTTGCAAAGATTTGGCCACCTGTTGCCTTGCCGTATAATCGTGGTTGCCGAGCACGGCCCATTTCCCTCCACGCCTGGCTTTCAATTGTTTAAGCAGCGGGACGGCGGACAATAATTCCGACTCTTCACTGTGCACAAGATCCCCGGTAAAGAATAAAATATCCGGCTTTATCCGGTTTATGATCCTTGCAACGCGTTTAAATTGTTCCGCCCCATAATAAAATCCGAAATGAACGTCGCTGAAATGAACCAATTTCCAACCCTCAAAAGCCTTGGGAAGCTTCTTGACGCTCAGACGCACCTCCCTGATCTCGTACCAAAACCGCTCCCCAATGAAGGGATAGGCAGCCAGCGAGCCCAACCCGAGCAAACCGATCATGCTTTTTACTCCCTTTCTCAAAAAAGAGCGGCGGCTCATCTTTTGCAGTTCCGTCATGATCCACTCCTTGATGGCTCGATTACCTGCCGGCCGCAATTCGCTTGCGGATCGCAGCCGGTGTTCCGACAGCCGTACAGTCCGCAGGAATATCACGGATTACTGTAGCGCCTGCGCCGATAACAGCCCATTGCCCGATCGACTTTCCAGGGATTACCGTGACCCCAGCTCCGATCAAAGCTCCTTCTTCCACAACGACGGCTCCGGTAAGGGTGGCCTTTGGACAGGCATGCACATAATCCCCGATTTTGCCATCGTGCTCAATGATGGCTCCGGTATTGATGACGGCATGGCAGCCGATCGTGACGGCCGCGTTAATCACGGCATTCGGCATGACCACCGTTCCCGGACCTATCACCGCGCTTGGACTGATTACGGCCGTTTGATGAATCAGCACGGCGTAATACTCACGAGGCAAATCCAGCCTGGACACGATCGACTTTCTAATTTCGTTATGGCCTATTGCCACCACAAACCGGATCGATTGCATCCTCATCAACAAGCTTCTCGCGGCTGAAACCGGGCCTGTGTAGATCCCCTTGTCAAAACGCAGTTCGCTGTATTGATCATCCAGAACCGCCTTGATCGTATGAAGGCGCCCGGCATGAATGATATCCTGCACGACCTTGCTGTGGCCGCCGTCGCCAATCACCGCAATTTCCATTTGATATCCCTTCTCTTTCAGGAAAGTTTTGAACCGCTGAATTTCTCCACACTCACATGATTTTTTTGCGTGATGCCTTCCGATTTCAACACTTTTACTATCGTGAGAGCAATGATTTTAACATCAAGAAGGAAGCTTTGATTGTCCACATACCAAACATCCAGCGCAAATTTTTCTTCCCAGGCCAATTCGTTTCTGCCGTTGATCTGCGCCCAGCCGGTAATCCCCGGCTTCACTCTGTGCCTTTTGGCTTGTTCTTCGGAATATAAATGCAAATATTCCATTAACAATGGCCTGGGACCGATCAAGCTGATGTCGCCTTTGATTACATTGATCAGCTGCGGAAATTCGTCCAGACTTGCTGCCCTGAGAAACTTGCCGAAGGCAGTCAGCCTTTCGTGATCGGGCAATAAATTCCCGCTGCTGTCCTTGGCCTCAGTCATGGTGCGGAATTTATAAAGATAGAAAGGCTTGCCGAATAGTCCCGGACGCTGCTGCCTGAACAGCACCGGTGAGCCCAATTTCCATCTGATTAAAACGGCGATCATAATCAGCACCGGAAATAAAAGCAGCAGCAGCAATAGGGCAACCGACAAGTCAAAAAGCCGCTTCATGATGAACCACCCACATTGCTGCTCTCACAGCGCATCATGATCTGCTGCTTAATCTGCGCTACAAAATCCTTCAGCTCGATGTTTGCTGCATATTTCCCTGTTTTATAGTGGGCCATGACAATCTCTTGCAGCATTTGTTGAGTCAGTTTTTCAGAAATATTCATCTATCCTTGCCTCACTTGTTCCAGAGGAATGGCTTCCTCTTCCTCTTCATATCCATTCGGATTGTTCTTCTGCCAGCGCCATGCGTCCCCGCACATTTCCGCGATTCCTTTATGCGCTGTCCAACCGAGCTCGGTCTTTGCCTTGGTCGGGTCCGCAAAGCAGGCGCCTACATCGCCGGGTCTGCGTCCCTCAATCGTAAAGGGAAGCTCGATGCCTGAAGCCTCGGTAAAGGCCGCAATCATCTCCATCACACTGCAGCCTCTGCCGGTCCCCAGATTATAGGCTTCCACACCGCTCGACGAGAGGATTTTCTCCAAGGCCTTCAAATGACCCTTCGCCAAATCTACCACATGAATATAGTCCCTTACGCCCGTACCGTCGGGGGTGTTGTAATCATTGCCGAATACTTTGAGCTTCCTTAATTTGCCTGCGGCAACCTGAGTGATGTACGGCATCAGATTGTTGGGCACACCGTTCGGAGCTTCGCCGATGCGTCCGCTCTCATGCGCTCCGATCGGATTGAAATAACGCAAAATCGCAATGCTCCATTTTGTATCAGAGCAGTGGAGATCACGCAATATTTCTTCGATCATCAGCTTCGAGCGTCCGTATGGGCTTGTAGCGCTCAGCGGGAAATTCTCAGAGATGGGCACCTTCTCCGGCATGCCGTATACCGTAGCAGATGAACTGAAAACCATTCTCTTGACGCCGAATTGTTCCATCACGCTGCAGAGCGTGATTGTCCCGGCAACGTTATTCCTATAATATTGCAGCGGATTTGACACGGATTCACCGACTGCCTTAAGTCCCGCGAAGTGGATCACCGCTTCGATAGGATGCTGTGTAAAAACGGATTCCAGCATCTCGCGATCGAGCAAATCGGCTTTATAAAAGCTGAATGATCTTCCCGTCAGCTCGCTTACACGTTTTAACGATTCCGGCTTGCTGTTGGAAAAGTTATCGATCACGACAATTTCATAGCCTGCATTCAGCAGTTCCACGCAAGTATGGCTGCCGATATAACCGGCCCCGCCGGTAATGAGTATGGACATTTTATCCCTCCTGGTATTTCGAAGATTCCATCCATAAAGCTCGGATAGGGATTTTACGCTCCTTAGTTCGACTGCTTTCCGGCGAGGATGCGGTAATGACCGGTCCAAACCTGACAGACCAAGAACCATCGAAGCATTTGCATAAAGGAAAGTTCTCCGACTTTCATGGTTCTAGGTCTCTCAGGTCCTCCCTTTTGCGACGGAAAGCAGACTCACTAGGGAACGTAAAATCCCTCTCCGAAATTAGCGGATCTTTGTCGACAGTCTGCACCTGCAAAATGCAGGTAAATTGCCCTCCAAGGCGAATTTCATCGGTCTTAGCTGCAAATTTGCAGGTAAATCAGCATGATCTCGGCTAATCAGGAACTTGCCGGCTTGAATACCTGCATTTTTGCAGGAACACTCCGCCCCTTCCGCTGAATCGCCTTATTTACCTGCATTTTTGCTTTTTGCAGGAACGATTGGCGGCGCAGGAAATTGGCGGGTGCGGGAACGAACGCAGAATCAATATTACAAACTTAAGAATTAAAAATGAATAAAATGACTCTTATAAACAAGGTTCAAGCTGATCACATTCTCATAAAAGTAATAGAGAAAATAACAAACCACGATGGTATAGTAGACAAGCTTTTGATCTCTCGGAATAAACAATTTGACCAGCCAAGGAATCAAGATGAGCTCATACAGCCCGAAGTAAAAACTGAACCGGGCGAATATCCACTGCTGTGTGGATATCATCATCACCACCAAGTTCAGCAAGCACATATTGACGATATAGTCGCTTTTGGGGAATATTTCACGCAGCTTCTCTCTGCCCAAAAATGCAATTATGAGCGGAATCGCCACGACGATCGCTCGCATCATATTGGCTCCGTGCTGCTCCAAATTCTGATACTCGCCGTACTTGGTATCTTGAATGGCCGAATACAGCAGATGAGAGAACTGGCCAAAGCCAATGACAATCAGTACCGCCATAAGCAGCAAAACCATCGTCTGCCGGGTCCAGGCGGTTTGTCTGACGATGAAGTAAACGGGAATCAGGATCAGCGCAGTTTGGTGGATGGTGGCAGCCAGCAGGACAACCGCCATATACTTCTTCCAGTTTCCATCGAAAATGTACTTGGTTGCGGCAAAAATAATCGCAGCGGCAAGAAACTGGCGGATTCCGTTCATGGACATCAGATACATGCCGGTCGTGATGTACAGAAACACACTTAATTCGAAAAGCCTGGCATATTTGTACAACACGGGAATGATTAACCCATTGGTGCCCAATGCGACCCAAAAAATCAAGTGCTGCGGCTCCCCGGTGAATTGCTGCAGCAGCATTTGCAGCAGATTAAAGCCAAAATCGCCGTTTAAGCTGATATCCGCCGGAGTCAATTGCTTTAACGTATAGGAATACATATAAAAGAAGGTGTCGCCGATATTGCTGCGCAGTCCCGACACCAGAATCAGCACGGCCATGACCAGAAAAACATAATAACGGTTCGGCTGAATATATACAGGGCCTGCTCCCGACGGCACAGGTCTTGCCGAATATCTGGCCAACAATGCCAGTACAAATACAAGAAATAACGTCAACCAAAGTACGGTCATCTGCTGCTTCCTTTCACCAAAAATTCATGCGGTCCGGGCCGTCAATGCTGCTTCAGCACCGTGGCCCTCCCGGTACGCCGGATGTATAAATAAAGCAATAAGCCAAATGGGGCGGCCAGCAGCGTCGTCCATTTACAAGGCGAATCGAATATAAACTTATAGTTGCGAATCATTAAATTGCTTGAGACATAATGCATCGACTCACGAAATTTTTCCTTAAAGGAGGGCGCATATTGCATTGCCATTGACCTGAAAAACAGAAAACCGCGTGGATTCCGCTTGTACTGCTTGATGATATTCATGCTTGAGCCGTCTGCCAAATATTCGACATGGCACAACACCTCATTCATCACGAGCAGCGGATATTGCTGGTCAATCAATACATACTTGTAACTCAGCGGGCAATACTTCTCACCCGGGAATAGGGGATACGGCGGGAAACTTCGGGTGATCTCCGATCGGTAAACCAGCTTTTTGTCGCCTTTTACCTTGTGCAGGGCATATAGATCTGAAAGCGTGGACGCCCTTAAATCTTCCGGCATCCTCGTGCCGATCACACCCCCCTGGGGAGCGGCATCCAAACCTACAATGCCGGCATACTTGCCGCTTCCGTTTTCCCTCCAAAAAGAAGTGATTTTTTCCACCGCGTCATCTGCCATATAATCGTCGGAGTCGATGCAAACATTCAGTTCCGTATCGATTAATTCATAGGCCGTATTATGGGCTCCATGCATCCCTTGATTTTCTTGATAATGATAGCGAACGGGAAGCGAGCCTTCGGCAATCCATCCTTCTGCAAGCTCTCTTGTATGATCCGTTGATCCATCGTCGATGATTAACCAGACGAAATCTTTGACGGTTTGCCTCTTTAAGCTTTCATAACATAAATGAAGGGTATGCGCGCGATTAAAGGCAGGCGTAAAAACAGTTAGTGTCGGTGCCACCGAAGAAACCTCCATCTTTGTTAATTTGCCTCTGCCGGCAATAATTTCGTCTCATAATAACGGGTCAGCCATTTCGCCATTTCAGCGGTGTCATAGCCGTTTCGTTCCAATAAATCGGATGTATCCAGATGCTCATATGAGGATGCCAGTATTTTTTCGGCCCATACGTCCGGTGGGGTATCGAGACTTATGAAATCCACCCTTTCCGCTACATCGGTTTCGCTGGTGATCGTATCCGATGCGAAGCATTTCAAGCCCGCGGCTTGAGCTTCTATAAGGACAACGGGCAGCCCTTCGAATAGAGAAGGAAACAGGAACAGGTCCATCCCCTGCAGCAAGCGGGAAATATCCCCCCTGACTCCCAAGAATTTAACATTTGCGGTTAAACCTAACTGTGCCGCTTTTCTCTCGATCGAAGGCCGTAAAGGACCATCGCCGATCAGGATGAGCAGGGAATCGGGACATCGGTCATGAACCGATTTGAAGACATCCAGCAGAAAACCATGATTTTTTTGCTTGACGAATCTGCCGATGTGTCCGATCACCAAACTCTTTTCAGCCCCAAAATCCGCCCTGACTTTTTTCCGAATCGCCTCGTCATACTTAAACTCCCTGACATTCACGGCATTATTTAGAACGGTGATTTGATTGGAAGTCAATTTCCTTTTTCCAAACAGCCATTGGCCGGCTTTTTTCGAACAAGCGAAAAAATGATTTGGATAATCGTTCATGGTAAATCGGGCATATAATCGAAACGGCAGCTTGAGGTCGATTCCCAAATCGCTTAAATGACTGTGGGCAATGCGGCACGGCACGCCTGACCGCTTTGCGGCGCGAAGCACGAAACTGCTGTTTTCGTTGATATGGGAATGCACGATTTGGTATTCCTTGTGTGCAGCGAAAAAATCATCCAGCCTTTTAAAATACAATCGATAATTACCCGGCCTGATCTGCGGCATGCGATGAATTTCCCCGCCCAATTGCAATATTTCATCGTCATAGTGCCCCTTCTCCGTCCGATGAACCATGAAATCGAATTGTATCCTGCTGCGGTCCAGCTGCCGGTAATAATTCATTAACATTGTTTCAAGTCCGCCGCGGTTCATAATCGTAACCACATGCAATATTCGAATAGACTCCAAGGGAAACACTCCTATCTCCTCATCTTCCTAAGCCGGTCAATGGCAACCAGCATCAAGTAAAAGCCGATGGCAAATCTGCCCTTTGCGCAAAAATAAAACGCCCTCCAAACGAAGGGGAAATGTGCCATTTCCAATTGTCTGAAGGAACGCTGTATATGATAATCCTGCAGCATGGCGTTTATTTTTTTGACTTTTTCCGGCAGGGATGCCTTGTTGCCCGGACTGATCATATTTAAACCGAGTCCCAGGGTATTCAGACATTTGCGGTTATCCAAGGCCAAATAAAAATCCCGATGCATCTTTTTTACATCCAGAAAACTTTCAATCATGGCCCAAAGCGTTGACCACTGCTTTTGTAAATCGGGTTTGTATCCCGATGTGACCGAAGCCGCGTTCTCCCGCCAATAGTGGTAGTAGGGCCGATTAAGAAAGACAAACGTTTTGGCGTAATAACAGGCATGAATGTTGAACAGCGAATCCTCGTTGGTGCCCACTTTATCCAGATCGATAAAGCGAATGGCCTGTTCTTCAATCAGCTTGGCGCGATAAATCTTGGACCAAACGGTACCCCAGGCATCCAACAGCTCCGGATTAGCCAATTCTTCGTTCAAAGGGCCTACCAGCCGTCTCACAATATGGGTTGCAACCTCTTCATCGCGATAGCAGCTGATCTCGGGGAGATTAAACCTCTTCTCCTTGGAATGCGTGTTGAATTCCCGGATGTATCCGCACATCACGATATCGGAGCATTCTTCAACGGCCTTTTCATACATCGCTTTATACATATCGCTGTCTACCCAATCATCAGGGTCGACGAATCCTATAAACTCTCCTCCTGCCGCATCGATTCCCTCGTTTCTTGCCGAGGAAACCCCGCCGTTCGGCTTGTTGATGACAATCAGACGATCGTCCCTATTGGCAAATTCACGCAGGATTTGTTCACTTGCATCCGTGGATCCGTCATTCACGGCAATAATCTCGATGTCGCGCAGGCTTTGCGACAACAAGCTTTCCAAACAGCGTTTCAAGTAACGCTCCATATTATATATAGGCACTACGATACTGACTTTCGCTTTCATCCCGATCCTCCATGTCATAATGCGAGTAAATCCTGCCAAGTTCCGTACCCACCTGGGAAAGAGCATATTCTTTGACGCTGCGAAGACTTTCGTCTCCCATTTTTTTGCGCAGCGCTTCAGACTGACTAAGCTGCAGCATACGTTCCGCGAACAGCCGGCAGTCTCCATTCGCAACCAGATACCCGTTGCCCCCGTCCCGGACAAGCTCCTGATGCCCTCTGTTCCGGCTGGCGATGATCGGCAGTCCGCAGCCCATGGCTTCCATAATATTGACGGGAAGTCCTTCGCGAAAGCTTGACGCTACCGCAATGTCGCACATCTGCAGCCATTCCTTGATATCGTTTCGATAGCCAAGGAAATCTACCATTTTCTCAACGCCCAGCTCGGCGGCCAATAATTCACAATCCGCAGCAAGCGGACCGTTGCCTGCAAGCAGCAGCTTGATTCTCGGCGTCTCCTGTTTGATCCATCGCAAGGCTTGAATCAGCTCCAGCTGATTTTTGTTTCGATTGAATTCAGCCGCATAGAACATCAGAAAATCATCCGGTCGATAACCGAATTTCATTCTTAATTCCCGCTTTTGCGCTTCCTTCACCGGTTTGAACAGCTCGTCATCCACCCCGACACCATGCACGTGCTCAATGCGTCCGGCCTGAAACCGGCGATCAAGCGCCCGATTGTAATCTTCTTCATTGATGGTTATCAAGCAATCGGTGCAATGAGCCAGAGCTTTCTCGATCGGATAATAGACCATCCAGTTGATCAGCGGCGAGCCCTTGTAAAAGTGAAAGCCATGCGCGGTATAGATTACTTTGCTTCCGCGCTTTCGCGCCGTTCTGGCGGCCCATCTGGCAAGCACCCCGCCCATCGGCGTATGGCAGTGGATGATGTCGTATGCGCTGCTGTCGATAATCGACTTCAGCTCTTTATAAGCTTTCATGTTTTTTAGTTTAAAAGGCGATCTTTGAATCGATAGATTATACTTTTGATCCACGTATGGAAGCTCCAGTTCCCCGTTTGCGGCCACATGAACGTCCCACCCCCGTTCTTTAAACCACTTGAAATACGGCAGATGAAATTTTTTGAAATGAAAGTCTACTGTTGCAATAAACAGTACCTTTTTCAACACTTCTCTCACCCCGTTCCCTTATTAGAGAGATCCTGGTTCATCCAATCACTTGTTCTTTCTCCATTACTTTGGAGAGATAATCCAGCAGCCCGCGCCTCAAATCCTTACGCTGCAGGGCGAATTCAATAGTGGTCTGAATAAACCCCATCTTCTCCCCGACATCATGCCGGGTTCCCTCAAAATCGAACGCATAGACGGATTCATGGCGGTTTAATTCCGCAATCGCATCCGTAAGCTGAATTTCCCCGCCCGCTCCCGGCTGTTGATCGCTCAAAAT
This sequence comes from uncultured Caryophanales bacterium, assembly GCA_964514665.1. Taxonomy (GTDB): domain Bacteria; phylum Bacillota; class Bacilli; order Paenibacillales; family KCTC-25726; genus CAZESH01. Next base: position 899 of record CAZESH010000064.1, on the reverse strand, counting down.
CTCAAAAATCCGTGGAGTAAGAATATAACGCCCCAAAATCGCAAGATTCGAGGGCGCTTCTTCCATCCTTGGCTTCTCCACCAAGTCATTCACACTGTATAAACGTTCGTCCATCTTTTCCCCGTCCACGATGCCATACCTCGAAACTTCATGATCGGAAACATGCTGCACCCCGATCACGGATGCACGGCATCCTGCATATTGATCGATCATCTGCTTTAAGCAGGGCGTTTCTGCGCTTACAATATCGTCTCCCAGCAGTACGGCAAACGGCTCATTCCCGATGAACTTGCGGGCGCACCAGATGGCATGGCCGAGTCCCTTCGGTTCCTTCTGGCGAATGTAATGAATATCTACGAGGCTGGAGGACTTTTGCACTTCGTGCAGCAAATCGAATTTTCGTTTTTGCAGCAAGTTTTGCTCCAGCTCGAAGGAATTGTCAAAATGGTCCTCGATTGCTCTCTTTCCTTTTCCCGTTACGATCAGGATCTCCTCAATCCCGGATTCGACCGCTTCCTCGACAATGTATTGGATTGTCGGTTTATCGACAATCGGCAGCATTTCTTTGGGCATCGCTTTGGTTGCCGGAAGGAATCGGGTACCGAGTCCGGCGGCGGGAATAATCGCTTTTCTTATTTTCATTCTGACCTGCGCTCCCTTAAGGTAAAATTATCCAATCGACATTAACTTATGTGCGACCACTTTGTTGTTGGCCAAATTCAACAGCGCTTCTTTGAGTTCCGCTTTGTCGATGCCGGCGTAGGTTGCAATGACTTCTTCAATTTCTTCTATATAAAGGTCCGCGGTTTTTCCGATGTAAATTTTCGGATAAACCTGCTGTTCGTGGACCTCATTTTCTTTCAACAGCTCTTCGAAGAGCTTTTCACCCGGACGTATAC
>CAZESH010000063.1:0-16854 GCA_964514665.1 uncultured Caryophanales bacterium | reverse complement strand
GTTCTCCACTACACCGCCCCAGTGCGTGTTGACCATGCGTTTTCTCGACTGGCTTGCGCCGATGCCGTCCTTCCAGTGATATTCATCGGCAAAGCAGCCCCCCGGCCAACGCAGGACGGGAATGTCCAAATTCCTCAGCGCCTCCGCCACGTCGTTGCAGATCCCGTCCGTATTGGGGATCGGCGAATCTTGGCCGACCCAGATGCCCTCATAGATGCAGCGTCCGAGATGTTCGGCGAAATGTCCGTAAATATTGCGATTGATTTTTCCCACAGTTTGATCTGCAGTGATTGTGATTTTGCTCTGCATGTTTTTTCTCCTCTCGATATGCGGCTAATTTTTACAATAAAATTCTATCCTTTAATTCCTGTCAGGGAAATCCCCTCTACAAAGAATTTTTGGGCGAATGTGAAGAGAAAGAGCGTCGGAATCAGCGCCAGCACCGAGCCGGCCATGATGTAAGTCCACTGCGCCGAATAGTAGGAAGTAAAAGACGCCAATTCCAGCTGCAGCGTGTATTTTTCCGGACTGTTCAAATAAATCAGCGGTCCCAGATAATCGTTATAGCCGCCGTTAAACGACAAAACCGCTTGCGTGACCAAAGCCGGCTTTGCCAAAGGCAGCATGATGCGGATAAACGTTCCGAACGGATTCAATCCGTCGATTTTCGCCGCATCCTCCAAATCTTCCGGGATCGTCTTGAAAAATTGGCGCATGAAGAACACCACGATCGGCGCGCCGAACATGCCGGGTATGATCAGCGGCTTCCAGCTGTCCACCCAGCCGAACGTTTTGAAAAGGATAAAAGCCGGCACCATCGTTACCGCGCCGGGAATCATCATCGTCGCGATCATCACCAGAAACAGCTGATCCCGTCCCGGAAAGCGGAGCTTGGCGAAGGAATAGGCGGCGATCGAGCACATAAACAAACCGATGGCCACCGTAGGCACGACCACGGTCATCGTATTGACAAAGCCCCTGGCCATATGGGCTTCTTGAAACAGCAGCGTGTAATTGCTCCACTCCAAGGGAGAGGGAATCCATTTCGGCGGATACAAAAAAACCGAGCCCGCATCCTTCAAGGAAGTGGACAGCATCCAAAAAAAAGGAATGGCGATGATTAAACCGCCGATCGTCAATATAAAGTAAATGATCGCTTTATTGATCCATTTGGTCAGGCGAAAAGAAGCATTCGTCCTGCTTGGACACTCATCGTCAACTTCTCCTTCTAATTGTAATGAACCCATTTTTTCGAAAACAAAAAATTCAGCAGCGTAACGGACATGATAATGATCCCCACAAACCAGGCGATTGCGGAAGCATACCCCATCTGGTTGTATTGAAATGCGGTGGCATAGATGTAATAGACCACGGTAGTCGTCGAATAATTCGGACCGCCCCCGGTCATGATGATGAATCGCGCAAAATCCTGCAGCGCTCCGATCAGCGAAGTGATCAGGATGAAAAAGGTGACGGGGGATATGCCGGGAACCGTAATGTGGCGGAAACGCTGCCAGGCGTTCGCTCCGTCCACTCTTGCCGCTTCATGCAGCAAGGGGGAAACGTTGCTGAGCGTCGCCAAATATAAAATGATGTTCACGCCAAGCCCCGACCAAACGCCTTGCAGAATCATGGCGGGCATCGCCCAATGCTCGTCGGACAGCCAGGCAGGACCTTGAATGCCGACAAGGCTCAGAAAATAATTAAGCACGCCGTAATCGGCGTTGAATACCCACTGCCAAATGAGGCCGATGGCCACAATCGAACAGATCGTCGGCAGAAAAAACAGCATGCGGAAAAAATTTCTTCCCGGCAATTTTTGATTGAGCATCAAGGCAAGCGACAGCGATACGACAATACTGAACGGCACTACAAGGGCAGCGTAAAACGTGTTGCCCAGCGTCTTCCAGATCAGCGGATCGTCAAACAGCATTTTTTTGTAATTGTCCAGTCCGGTAAACTCCGGAGCGTGGTTCAGATCATAAGAAGTAAAGCTGATATACAGCGATTGGACCAGAGTATACAGCAAAAAAATCAGGATGCCGATGAAAGGAGGCGCGATAAACAAATATCCCCACCAAAATTCCTTCTTCCATTTTCTTTTCCGGTAAACCCGAGGCGCTATGTTCCCGGCAAAAGTGCTTGTTTCAACCATCGTCTTTTTCCTTCCTTTTCGAAAAATGAGGCACCCAAGCAGATGAATGCGGCACCGGAGCAAAACGTCTGTTATTTGAACAACTCGGGGTTTCCTTCCTTTATCGCCTTGTCGATCTCCGGCTTCAGCTTCGTAAAGAAGTCCTTCGCCGAATCTTTGCCGCCCCAGAACTGGCCCAGATTCTGATTCAAAGTATCGAACCACTTGCCGTTCGGCAGATAGGTCCAAAGTCCGGGATTTTCATTTTCCGCCGCTTTTATGAACACTTCCGCATGCTGCGGTTTTTGGCCCGGCTGCAGGAACAGATCGGTGTTGGCCATGGATTTGAAGTTGGGAATCGAAAAGCCGAGTTCGGTCATTTTCGTTTGCCCCGGTTTGCCCGCAAACCATTCCACCAGCTTGAACGCTTCGTCAGGATGCTTCGATTTGGCATTGATTCCGAATCCGACGAAACCGGACCATCCTGTCGTCTAGGAATTGGTTTTGCCCGAAGGAGTCGGGGCTACATCCCAATCGAATTTTAATTTTCTGTAATCCGGTACGACCCAGCGTCCTCCTGTAATCGTGGTTGCTGCCAAAGAATTGTCCTTTTGCTTACAGGCTGCTTGCATGTTTGAATGCAAAAAAGCCCGACCGCTGCATGTACAGCGGATCATTCGGGCTTTTTCGTATAAATAAATTTATTTAACATTTAACTCAAACCAACCATGTTGCAACGACGCCGCTTCTCTAAAATACCCGCAGGCAGATCAGCTTAAAAGCTGATTTTCATTGAAAATAAGCAATATTAGTCAGTTCCGCCGTGCGATTGCGGCTTCAGACCTTCACAGTAACTTAATGTTTTTATTATTTAGATATTCATTAACTATAGAGGTAAAAAAAAGGATGAAGCCCGGCTTCATCCTTGGGGAAATGTGCAATTAATCCAAACTGAAATCCTTCAATCCAATCGGCAGAGGAGCCGGCTTTTGGCAGGAGCTCTGCATGGCGTAATGTTCTCCTTGCTCAGAGGCAATATGAATGCCGTGCATGATCTCGAGCACATGATAACCAAGCTCGCCGCTTGCCCGATGCTTGCGCCCGTCCAGAATCGCTTTGGCCATATCCGCCGCACCGACGCCGCGCGCATTCTCGGCATAACCATGGCTGAGCGGAACCTCGCTCCATTCACTTGAACCTGCATTGCGGATACGCACCGGACCTCCGAACGTGTTCGGATCCGGCACAAGAATCGTGCCCTCGCTGCCGTACACCTCAATCCGCGGCAGCTGCGAGCCGCCTTTTACGTCGAAGCTGGTCAAGATCATGGCGATCGGACCGGCGGCAAAATCGAGAATACCGGCGACATGTGTCGGAACTTCGACGCGGATCTTCTGTCCTGCTTTCGGCTCGCTCGTGATGGTGCGCTCAGGGAACGAGCCTCGGGCCGATCCCGTCACCCTGCGGACTTCCCCAAGCATGGCAACCAGCGCAGTTAAATAATAGGGACCCATGTCGAACATCGGGCCACCGCCCTTTTGATAAAAAAACTCGGGAGCCGGATGCCAATGTTCGTGACCGCCCGACATCATAAAGGCGGTCGCGCCGATCGGCTGGCCGATTGCGCCGTCATTGATCAGCTTGATGCAGGTTTGGAGTCCGCCGCCCAGAAACGTGTCCGGTGCGCTGCCGACCAAAAGCCCTTTCTCAGCTGCAAGCTCCAAGAGCTGCTTCGCTTCCCCTGTCGTTACGGAAAGCGGCTTTTCCACATAAACGTGCTTTCCCGCTTCCAACGCCTGCCTGCAAACTTCAGCATGCGCTTGCGGTATCGTTAAATTAATTACCAGCTGGATTTCCGGATCGTCCAACAGCTCGCTCACCGAACAGCCGCGCACGCCGTGTTCCGCCCCCTTCGCTTTTGCCCGTTCAACGTCCAGGTCCGCACAGGCTGCAAGCTCCATCCAGTCGAATTTTTTGCCGTTTTGAAAATAAATGCCGCTAATATTGCCGACTCCTATAATACCTGCTTTAATTTTGTTCATCATGCCGCACTTCCTCCGCGTTATTATTGGCTGTCGCCCATTCCCGTGTATGCCGCTGCCGATTGATCTTGACCGTATAAAGCTTTTCCTTCCGCGCTCCACAGAAAGCCCCGCCGGATCAGCTCTTTTACCTCCGGCATTTGCACAATATCGGCAACATGACCGAGGGAATTATAATAAACGCGCCCTACGCCCCAGCGCTTCGTCCAGACAACCGGCATGTCTACCGCTTTGTTCAGGGAATGCGGTCCCGGCACTGTGGGAAAGCGGGTTGTCGCCAGCACTTCGACCGCCGGATCGACATGAAGATAATACTGCTCCGATTTCACGGGGAAATCCTCGATTCCTTCCACTAACGGGCTCGAGCTGTGCTTGATGTTGACGACATAATCCACACCGTCATTGCCCGGATGCGCCACCCAGTTGCCTCCGGTCATAAACTGCCAATCCACGTTTTCGCGAAAAGCGTCGCACATTCCGCCATGGCAGCCGGCCAATCCCACGCCGCTTTGAACCGCCGCGGACACATTGCTTGCGAGCTGTTTATCGATTTTGCCCATTGTCCACACGGGCACGATTAAATCCAACGCTTTCAGCTTCTCCGCATCGGAAAACGCCTCCAGTGTATCCGATACTTCCACATCGAAGCCTTCCCGCTCCAGCATCTCGCGGAAAATGCCCGCAACCTGGCGCGGTTCGTGGCCGTCCCAGCCACCCCATACGATCAATGCTTTTTTCATTTCCTTCCTCTCCTCTCTTGGCAAGCCGATCTACATTTCACTGATTCTGACCCAACGGCGCTCGTCAATCGAACGGTCCACCGCTTCCAGCACAGCCTGGCATTTGACCCCGTCATGAAAGTTCGGAACCGGCTGTCTGTCCTCGGACAGTGCATGCAATAATTCCACAACCTCATGGGTGAATGTTTGACCATAGCCGATCGTGTGCCCCGGCGGCCACCAAGCTTCCATGTAGGCGTGGGCGGGATCGGTGGCGATCACCCGGCGGAAGCCCTGCACGTCTTCGGCATCATCGGTAAAATAAACCGACAGCTCATTCATCCGTTCGAAATCGAATTTGACACTGCCTTTGCTGCCGTTGATCTCAAAGGAATTCGTACAGCGGTGTCCGGGCGCATAGCGGGTCGCTTCAAAGCTTCCCAAGGCCCCGCTCGCAAAACGCGTCATAAACAGCGTCGCGTCGTCTACTGTAACAGGGCCCTTCGGGGCATCCTTGCTTCCCTTGGCGCTGAGACCGGTCATCGAGGACGGCATCGGGCGCTCTTTGATGAACGTCTCGCTCATCCCGATCACTTCCTCCATATCCCCCAGTAAATAATGGGCCATATCGATCAGATGCGCACCCAAATCTCCATGCGAGCCGGAGCCTGCTACGGTTTTGTCCAAACGCCACACCAGCGGGAATTCCGGATCGACGATCCAGTCCTGCAAAAACCAGGCGCGGAAATGATAGATTTTACCGATCCGCCCTTCCTCTATCAGCTTTTTCGCCAGCTGCACCGCCGGCGCGAAGCGGTAGTTGAAGCCGACCATATGCTTGATCCCGGCGTGCTCCGCTGCGGCCAGCATTTCCCTGGAATCCGTCAATGTCAGGGCAAGCGGTTTTTCACAAAAAATATGCTTTCCCGCCTTTGCAGCCGCAATGGCGATTTCCTTATGCACGTTGGAGGGGGCATTAATGTCGATGACATCGATGTCCTGCCGCGTCACGAGCTCCCGCCAATCGGTGAGATGCGATTCCCAGCCGAACTGTGCGGCAGCCTGTTCAACACCCGCCTTATCCCTGCCGCAGATCGCCTTCATTACCGCTTTCGGCGCATCCGGGAAAAACATCGCGGCGTCCCGGTAAGCCTGGCTGTGGGCTTTGCCCATAAATTTGTAACCGACCATTCCAACATTGAATTGTTTCATGGCAATTCCTCCCTTAACCATAATTCGTCTTCAAGTGCGCAATTCATCCGCTTTTACGTTCCGCAGGATTTGCGCACGATCAACCGCGTCTGCAGCTTTTCGAAAAATACCGATTCGCTGCTGCGCCACTCCGGCAGCCGATCCAGCAGCCTTTCGGCCGCGAGCTGTCCCATATCATAAAAGGGGACTCTCACCGTCGTAAGCGGCGGATCCGAGATGCCTGCCGCATCCGAATCATCATAACCGACAATCGGCAAATCGGCGGGCAATTCACAGCCTCTTTCCCGCAAACCCTGAATCAATCCGATTGCCATGCGGTCATTGGACGCAAACACGGCATCCAGCTTCGGCAAATCGGAGAATACGGCCGCGGACGCCTCGTATCCGCTTTTGCGGCTGTAATTGCCGCTGTACATCAGCGTTTCGTCAATCGCCATTCCCGCTTCCTGTATGGCCCGGCAGTATCCCCGAAGCCGATCCATACTGTTGGAATATTGCGGGGATCCGTTGAGAAAGCCGATCCGCTTATGCCCTTTTGCCAGCAAATGTCGGGTTGCCTCATAAGCTCCCGCTTCATGATCTGCAGATACGGTGCTTACGCGAAGCTGTTCCAGCTTCTGATCCATCAGGCAAAATGGCAGTTCTTCCACGGCAGCCCGGCGAATGCCTGCAAGCTCATTGTCAAGCGTGCTTGCACCAAGCACAATGCAAGCGTCGATCCGTTTGGTGCGAAAGTGCGAAACATAATCGTAGACTTCGCCCGCGTCACGATACAGCAGCAGCAGGCTGAATCCCCTGGAGCGCACTGCTTCGCCCACGCCGCTCAATATTTCGGAAAAGTAGTACGTAGAAAAAAGATGCACCTTCGGCACGTGAGGCAAAACAACGCCAAGAATACCGCTCTTTCCACGGGCGAGGCTGGCCGCAGCGGCGTTCAAATGATAGTTCAGCTGCTGTGCCGCAGCCAATACCCGCTTGCGTGTGGATTCTTTAATCGGCCCGACGCCGTTCAGTACCCTTGAAACGGTCGCTTCCGATACCCCAGCAAGCTGAGCGACTTCCTTCCGGGTTGCCATGCTATGTTCTTCCTTCCTTGACAGCTTTAATGTACGCGTGTACATTTTCTCACCAATCCATGGGTGTGTCAAGCCGTTATCTATTATAGTGACAAAGAAAGCTTATCATGCCAAATCCAATGGTTTTACTTGCTTCCATATATAAGAATTGACGGAATCCGTATACCCATTTACTATGGGAGTAGTGTAATATTATATCTACATATAAATGAGAGGGGTTATTTTCTTGAGAAAAAAATTCGCTTTATTACTCGTCATCAGCACCCTGCTGATCACCGCTGCAGGCTGCGGCAGCAAAAATGGAAGCGCAGGCGGAGGAGAAAAGACATATTCCATCGCCATTTCCCAAATCGTCGAGCATCCGTCGCTTGACGCAACCAAAGACGGCTTTCTGGCAGCGCTCAAGGATGCCGGCATTGAGGAAGGAAAGAATTTGAAGGTTGATTTCAACAACGCACAGGGGGATCAAAGCAACAATCTCTCCATCGCTCAGAAAATTGCCGGAGAGAAAAATGATTTGGTACTGGCCATCGCCACTCCGTCCGCTTTGGCTGTCGTACAAAAAGTAACGGACAGGCCTGTGCTGTTCGCAGCTGTGACCGATCCTTTGGGAGCCAAGATCGTCAGCAATCTGGATAAGCCCGGCGGCAACGTGTCCGGCGCGTCGGACACCAATCCGGAAGCGATAACCAAACTGATGGATTTCATCGCGGCCAACATTCCGAATGTGAAAAAAGTGGGGCTGGTCATCAATGAAGGCGAACCCAACGCCGTAGTCATGGCCAATAAAGCTCAGGAAGCGCTGGCCAAACACAATATTGAGCTGGTCAAAGCGCCGGTAACGAATACCTCAGAGGTCAAACAAGCGGCTGAATCGCTGGTAGGACGCGTCGACGCGCTGTATGTTACGCTCGATAATACGGTCATCAGCGCTGTGGATTCGATCATTCAGCTGGCAGACGAGAAGAAAATTCCTTTCTTCTCCAGCGATCGCGATACCGTGGAACATGGTGCCTTTGCAACGGTCGGCTTTAAATATTACGATCATGGCTATCAGGTAGGCCAAATGGCCGTTGATATTCTCAAAAACGGCAAAAAGCCCGGAGATATGAAAGTAACCGTGCCCGACAAGCTTGATTTGATCTTGAATCTCAAAGCAGCCGCAGCGCAAGGTATCACGGTCACTGACGCAATGAAAAATGAAGTGAAAGATCAGAAGCAAAACATCATTCAGTAACCGGAACATTTTACGGGAGCGGACATTTGCTTTGGGTCCGCTCCCTAATTATTAGGAAGGAGCAAAATTTACATGTTGGTACCCTTACTCGGAGCTGTGCAGTCCGGCTTGGTGTACGCTTTGATGGCATTAGGCGTCTATATCACATTCCGCATTTTAAATTTTCCCGATCTTACTGTTGACGGCAGCTTTGCCACCGGCGGCGCGATCTCGGCCGTGATGATTGCAGGCGGAGCTTCTCCCTGGCTTGCCTGCTTGGCAGCATTTGCCGGAGGCCTTGCCGCCGGAGCGGTTACCGGACTTCTGCATACCAAAGGCAAAATAAACGGCTTGTTATCCGGTATTCTCATGATGATCGCCCTGTATTCAATCAATTTGCGCATAATGGGCAAACCCAATATCTCGCTGCTCAGGGAGGGCACCGTCTTCACCGCGATATCCCCTTGGATATTGCTGCCGATCGCGATTATCGCCGTCAAGTTGCTGCTCGACGCCTTTTTGCACACCGACTTCGGACTCGCGCTCAGAGCAACGGGAGACAACTCTCGCATGGTCCGCAATCTTGGCGCCCATACGGACAATACCACGATTGTCGGCGTCAGCCTGTCCAACGGCTTGGTGGCGCTTTCCGGCGGACTGATCACGCAGCAATCCGGCTTTGCCGATATTTCCATGGGAATCGGCATGATCGTGATCGGACTTGCCTCTGTCATCATCGGCGAAGCGATCTTCGGCTCCGGCTCGGTTTTCCGGGCCACGCTTGCCGTCGTGCTCGGCTCGATCGTATACCGCATCGTCGTCGCGCTGGCGCTTCAGGTTGAATGGCTGAAGGCTTCTGATTTGAAGCTGATTACCGCCCTGATCGTCATCGTAGCTTTGGTGCTCCCTTCGGCGCAGCGCACCTGGAGACTGAAAAGCGTAGCCAGAAAGCGCTCCGCCGAGTTGGCGGCGACCTTAAACGGCAAGCTGCCGGGAGGTGAAAGCTGATGCTGCAGTTGAGACAAGTATCCAAGCTGTTCAATCCCGGCACACCGGATGAGAAAACCGCTCTGGTGGGCGTTGATCTAACCTTGAATCCGGGCGATTTCGTCACCGTGATCGGCAGCAACGGCGCAGGCAAATCCACTTTGATGAACATTATTTCCGGCGTTATGAAGCCCGACTTCGGCGAAGTAAGATTGAACGAAAACGTGATCAATCAGCTTCCGGAATACAAAAGAAGCCGCTGGATCGGACGCGTTTTTCAGGATCCGATGGCAGGAACTGCGCCAAATATGACGATCGAAGAAAATCTGGCCATGGCTTTTACACGGGGAAAACCGCGAGGGCTTAGCATAGGCGTAACGAAGAGCAGACGAAAATTCTTCCGCGAACAGCTGAAGCGGCTCGGCATCGGTCTGGAAGAGCGTCTGAGGGCCAAGGTCGGCATGCTGTCCGGCGGTGAACGCCAAGCGCTCAGCCTGCTGATGTCCGCCTTTACCGAGCCGGAAATCCTTCTGCTGGACGAGCATACCGCCGCACTCGATCCTGCCCGCGCCGATCTCATCATTAAATTAACCGAGGAAATCGTACGCGAATTAAAGCTGACCACAATTATGGTCACGCACAATATGGAACAGGCCATCCGCCTCGGAAACCGCTTGATCATGATGGATAAAGGAAAAATCATCCTCGATCTGAATGAGTCGCGAAAAAGAGATTTGACGGTGGAGCATCTGCTCGGTGAATTCGAGCAAATCAGCGGCCATAAGCTGACCGACGATCGAATCGTTCTGGGCTGAATCGAACCAAACCGTGAAACTAAAAACGATCGTTTCGAAGATCATCGCGAAAAGCACCGTATCCTTCTTTATGAAGATGCGGTGCTTTTCGCCGCTTCACGGTCGGCCAGAAAAAATCCGATCACTTTTGAGCTCAGCGGAGAAAGGTAGCGGTTTTTCATGTAAATCAAATAAATCTTCCGTTTCATGAACGGAGAATCGAGCGAGCGAAAGACAAGCTTCTTCTCGGCAACTTCCTCCATCACCGCCAGTCCCGACAGAATGGCAACCCCCTGCTGCGCCCTTACGACCTTTTTGATCGATTCCGTGGATCCGAGCTCCATGCGCTCATTGCCGCCCAAATCATGGTAGTTCTCCCATTGATCGAACATTCTGCGCGATGCGGAGCTCTTCTCGCGGACAATCCAGCGCTCCCCCCGCAGCATCGCCGCCGTTATCCGGTTGGCGCCGGCAAGCGGATGCACGGGATGAAGCACCAGCCCCATCTCGTCATCGAGCAAGGGAACCGCCTCCAAATCGGGGTCATGAATATCATGATCGGCTATAATCCCGAAATCGATCTCGCAAGCTTTGATCATGTCTATAATTTCAGGTGAATTCCTCACCTGCAAATCAAACCGCACATCGGAAAGCACCGTACGCATCCGCTCCAGAAATTGAGGCAGAACATAAGTCGCAGGCGTATTGCTTGCTCCGATCGCCAGTTTTCCGCGGCGATGCTGACGGTAATCGCGCATCACCTGACCCGCATCATCCGTCCATGAGACAATCCGCACCGCATAGGCCAGCAGCGCCCTTCCGGCATCTGTCAGGAATACCCGCTTTTGCTTCATCTCAAACAAGCCCACTCCTGCCGACTCCTCCAGCTTGCGCATATGAAACGAAACGGTAGGCTGCTTTAATTGAAGCTGCTTTGCCGCTCCGCTCACTGTCGCATATTTCGCAATCAGCGTTAAAATCCTCAACTGCTGCAGCGTGATGGTCGCCATCTCCTTTTAGATAAATAGATTTTATCTATAGTTTAGCGTGAAAAAGTAATGGGTTATTTAACTCTGCTTTAAATTCACGTTAATTTTGTTGTGACATTCTCCGCCTATACTTGGGTGAGATCACAAAAAAACTTGACCCTCCCGGGTCGGAAAGGAACGAATATGGATCAGGGATCTTTGCTGCTGCAAAAAAGCCGAAGTCGCACCCGTGTAACAGAAGCAGGCTCACAGACGGCCGCGGTAATGGCGAAACGACGGATTCCGGAAGTATTGGCTCCGTATCTGCTTGTTGCCCCCGCTTTTATTTTGCTGTTCATCTTTATCATGCTGCCTCTTATCATGACCTTTGGGCTGAGCTTAACGGATTGGAATCTGATTTCGGCGCATTTCAACTGGATCGGCCTGACGAATTACATGCACCTGCTGCAATCCGCAGACTTTTGGCATGTTGTGCAGAACACTGCGGTATTCGGGCTGTTTTCGGTAGGCTTTACGATTACGATCGCCTTCTTGCTGGCCATCCTGCTTGACCGCAAGCTTCGCGGCATGAACCTGTTTCGCGGCTTGATCTTCCTGCCTTACATCACCCCGATGGTCGCCGTCAGTGCCTTGTGGATCTGGCTGTACGATCAAAACTTCGGACTCATCAATTGGTTTCTCGGCTTGTTCGGTGTCCCGCAAATTCCTTGGCTGACCCAGCCCGGTTGGGCGATGGCGGCGATCATTATCATGAAAATCTGGAAGGTTGTCGGCTATTACACCGTTATCTTGATTGCCGGTTTGCAAAATATTCCGGAATCGCTGTTCGAAGCCGCCCGGATAGACGGGGCAAACGGCAGACAGACGCTTCTTCGGATCGTATGGCCTTTATTGTCGCCTTATCTGCTGTTTGTGCTGATTGTCGCTTTGATTGCCTCATTCCAGGATTTCGATCAAGTCTACATGATGACCCAAGGGGGTCCGGCTGACAGTACGAATATGATCATTTTTTATCTGTATCGCTTCGGATTTGAATTCTTCGAGGTCGGCTACGCCTCATCTGTCGCCGTGCTGCTCTTTATTCTTTTGTTCATCATCACCTGGCTGCAGTTAGTCGTCTCGCGAAAGTGGGTGCATGTGTGATGAAGTCGATTGCCTCAAGCCTGGCTCGCTGGGAAAAGCTCATCTGGTCGCTTGGGCTCGCCGCTTTCTCGCTATTGATGGCATTCCCCTTTATCTGGATGTTCATCACATCATTCAAAACATTCGACAAGGTGTTTGCCTATCCGCCCGGCTTCTGGCCCTACCCGTTTCATCCGGCGAATTATTTGGACGCTTGGAAAAGCGCTCCCTTCGCCCGCTATTTTTTCAACAGCGCCTTCACCACTTTGCTGATTATAGCCGTTCAGCTGACTACCTCCGTGCTGGCGGCATATGCGTTCGCGCGCTTGAGCTTCCGGGGGAAGGGCCTGATCTTTCTGATCGTGCTTTCCACAATGATGGTGCCGATTCAAGTCACCTTCATTCCCAATTTCCTGATCATCAAGCAGTTCGGCTGGTTTGACAGCTATTGGGGACTGATCATGCCGTTTACCGCCAACGCATTTGGGATTTTCCTGATCAGACAAGCTTTTCTGCAGGTTCCCAAAGAGCTGGAGGAGGCTGCCAAGCTGGACGGGTGCGGGCATTTGCGGCTAATTGCCCATTTGATGCTCCCGCTTTCCACTGCATCGCTGCTTACCTTTACGCTGTTCAGCTTCATTTGGCACTACAACGACTTTTTTTGGCCGCTGATTGCCACCAACAGCGACAAGCTGCGCACGCTGCAGGTAGGATTGTCCAGCATGATTACAGAGGAAGGAGGTGCGGAAGGAACGCAGTGGAATCTGATCATGGCGGCGGCTTCGATGATTATTATCCCGCTGTTCGTGCTCTTCCTTTTCGTCCAGAAGTGGATGGTGAGAGGCATTGCCACGACCGGACTGAAATAAGAAAACCGCGCAAATGCGGATCAATGCCAAAAAACATGCGAACATGATTTTCACTATAAAAAAAGAGGTGTAAAAAATGAAAAAAGGATTATCGTTGTTCCTTTCAGTACTGTTCATTTTGACCATATTATCCGCTTGCGGAAACAAAGAGTTCGCCGAAAGCAATGGCAAACAAGTGGCCAATCCGACGGTAGAACCGAGGGCGGAACCGGCGGCAGCCAAGCCCGTTGAAATCGAATTTTGGCACGGAAGCGGCGGACAGATCGGCGAAGTGCTGCAGCAGCAGGTGGATGAATTCAACAAAACACATGAAAACATTCACGTAAACGCAATATTTCAACAAAGCTACGACGTTACAGGACAGAAGCTGCAGGCCGCGGTTGTCGGCGGCGACGTACCGGACGTAGTGCAGCTGAACACCCGCGTTTGGCCGGTCTTTGCTGAAAATGGGGCGCTGCTAGCGCTTGACGATTTCATCCAAAAGGACGCCGAATTCAAATTTGACGATTTTGAAAAAGGCCTGCTCGTAAACACGGCTTTGCACGGCAAGCAATATACGATTCCTTACAATCGCAGCACTCCGATTCTTTACTACAACAAAGACATCATGAAAGAGCTCGGTGAAAATCCGGAGCATCCCGCAGAAACATGGGACGATCTATATCGCATCGCCAAAAAAGCCACGATTGTCAAAGACGGCAAGACCGAAAGATTCGGCTTCGCCGCCAGCATGTCGGGCTGGTATTTCTACTCGCTCGTCTGGTCCAACGGCGGTGCCATCCTGGGCGACGATCTGAAAAGCGTCAAGTTGGATCAGCCGGAAGCAGCCCGCGGCCTGCAATTATGGAGCGACATGATCAATAAGGACAAGTCAATGATGCCTCCGGTTGGCGGAACCAGCACAAGCGGCTCGAGCGCCGGGGAAAGCATGGACCAACGCTTCATGAACGGACAGATCGCCTTCATGATCGGAAGTACGGGAAGCTTGGGCAAGCTTGAGAAAATTTCGAAGTTCGAATTGGGTGCTTCCTTCCTCCCCAAGTTTAAAACTTACGCGACTCCGACCGGCGGCGCCAATCTCGCCATTCCGGCCAAATCGCCGAAGGAAAAACAACAAGCGGCATGGGAGTTCATCAAATTCATGACCTCCAAGGAGCAAGCCATCTCCTATTCGATGAAAACGGGTTATTTGCCGATTCGCGTATCGGCCAAAAATTCCCCGGAGCTGCAGGCCTATTATGATCAGCACCCGAACTTCAAAGTAGCGCTTGAACAGCTTCAATATGCAAAGGAAGTACCTCCTGTTGCAGAAATCAAACGAATCGAGACGGAAATCAACAAAGCGATGGAAAAAACTGTTGTGGACAATTTGTCCGCCGAGCAGGTACTGGGCAAGACGGCGAACAGCATCCGCGAATTTCTGAAATAACTTAACTTCAACCGCACAGAAAGCGAGGACTTTCTTAATTGGACATACAAATCCTGCATAAACTTGAGGGCGCCAAGCAAGCCCGGGGATTAACCGTAATTATCGATGTATTTCGCGCATTCTCGGTGGCCTGCTATGTAACAGCTAACGGAGCTAAAGAAATCATACCCGTCGGAAATTTGGAACAAGCGTATCAATTAAAGCAAACGAATCCGCAATACGTGTTGATCGGGGAACGCAACGGCCGCATCCAGCCCGGATTCGATTACGGCAATTCACCGTCACAGGTAATCGATGTCGATTTTCGCGGCAAGACGGTCATTCATACGACAAGTGCGGGTACGCAAGGCATTGCGAATGCAGTAAACGCCGATGAAATTATTACCGGCAGCTTTGTCAATGCGGGCGCGATCGCAGCATACATCCGGGCCCGCAGTCCACAAGCGGTTTCCCTCGTCTGCATGGGTTGGAACGCAAGCGAACCGGCGGATGAAGACACTCTATGTGCTGAATATATCCGCAATGAATTGACCGGACAGGCGAATCATTATTCTGAAGTTGTCCGTTTTCTGAAAGAAGAAAGCCGCACTGTGAACTTTTTGGGCTTGCGGGAGGAAGCTTCCGCATCCGGTCAAGATTTCGATTATTGTCTCGATTTGGACCGGTTTTCATTTGTGCTGAAGGCGGAAACGAATCCGCACAGCGGCCGGTTAAGGCTGTCGGAAATCAGCGTAAAGTCCGCTATCAAAGAAGGGGTAGGAAATGAAAAGTAATCCGGACTTAACCGACAGAGTACTGATCATCGGCACGGATGGGCTGCGGCCTGATTTGGCTGGCGGGGAAAATATGCCCGTATATGAGAGAATGCGCCGGCAAGGCACGACCTATACTTCCTTCTCCGCCGTCTATCCTTCTCAAACCAGGGTCAGCATGAGTACATTGACGACAGGTGTTTATCCGGGCCGTCACGGCATCGTGCAAAATTTGATGTATGTTCCCGGATTTGCAGAAGATGGATTGCTGCAAACCGGCAACGACCGGCATCTTCTGCGTTTTGCCAAGGATGCGGGCGAGCCGCTGTTGTTGGCGCCTACGCTGGGCGACCGTTTGGCCCGCCACGGCAAACACCTTGCCGTAGCGGCCTCCAGCAGCCCCGGCGCTTCCCTGCTCTGGAACATCAACAGACCGGAAAAGGTAATCAATCCCGCTTCCGTTTACGGTACCCCCGCGTTGGAAGCCAGGCACAAGCGGCTGGGAGCGGTTCCGGACGAAGCCCAGATGCCCAAAATTTCCAGAGCGAAATGGGCGGTGCGCGCACTGATCGAAGAATGGCTGGACGATGAAACCAATCAGGTGCTCGTCCTTTGGCTGTCCGAGCCGGATTCCGCCTACCACAGCTGCGGTCTTGGCTCTCCGGAAGCGCAGCAGGCCGCCGCAGCCGTTGATCAAAGCGTTGGCCTGATTTTCGAAGAACTGGAGCAGCGGGGCTTGATGGAGCAATTTCACGTTCTGTGGATCAGCGATCACGGACACTCAACCGTTGGAAACTCCGTATCGCTTCAGGAACGCGTTGAGCATGCGCGCAGGATACTGTCTCTGCAAAGCGAATATCTCGTTGCCGAGCAGGCGATTTATTCACACTCTGCCGGCGACGGTGCTACCCGGGATGCAGTGAAGCTGGCCGAATGGCTGCTGCAGCAGCCCTGGTGCGGAACACTGCTCAGCAGCAGCCAGGATGTGCTGCGCATTCCCGGCGTACGCCCTCTGGAAGCTGTGGCGGGACGAGCAGAGCATACCCGCTTTCCGCTGCTCAGTGTGAGCCCCGCATGGTCGCCCGATGCAAATTCATTCGGCGTTCCCGGTACAACATGGTCTCTGAGCGATCACGCTGCTGTCAAATCCCAGCACGGATCGCTGGCTCCCTACGACCAAAGTGCTTGCCTGATCGGCCTGGGAGCGAAATTCAAGCCCGGTCATGTATCGGACATCCCTCTCAGTCTTGTCGATATCGCCCCAACCGTCTGTCGGCTTATCGGACTGAATCATGAGACGGGCTTTGACGGACGCTCCATAATCGAGGATTAATGCCCTCTCCTGGGGGCTGTCTCAAAAGCAGATAATTCGCTTGAGGGATGGTTTATCTAAAAAAGGTTGAGCAGGATCATTTCTGCTCAACCTTTTTCAACTTTTTGGTCCGTTGCCGCCTTGTTGAGAAAACAAGACGGATAACAGCGACCGGAACCCATACCCCCGCCCGTTAAGAGC
>CAZESH010000062.1:0-17106 GCA_964514665.1 uncultured Caryophanales bacterium | reverse complement strand
AAGCAAACTCAAGGAAATTTCCATTGACGGCATTCCGATGGCGGATAAAACAATTGAAGAATTCGTGTTTAAAAACAAGTGGAACCCCTATCCAATGGTCCGCTACACGGAGCGTCCGGATGTGGCAGCCGTTCATTTGCTCGAGGGTCATGTCCTGATTTATACCGATACGTCTCCAAGCGTGATGATCGCACCGACCACTTTTTTTCATCACGTGCAGCACGCCGAGGAATACCGCCAAAAACCGGTAATCGGAGCCTATTTGCGCTGGGTGCGTTTTTTCGGCATGCTGGCTTCCGTTTTTTTGCTGCCGCTTTGGTACGTGTTTGTGCTGCGGCCCGATTTGCACGGGACTCAATGGGGCTTGGTGCTGCCGCAGCAAGACGTCGGCTTGCCGCTGTTGGCGCAGTTCCTGCTGGCTGAATTCGGCATCGACTTGCTGAGGATGGCGGCGATTCATACCCCGAGCCCGCTCGCTACCGCACTCGGCTTGGTGGCGGCAATCATGATGGGCGAGCTGGCGGTGAAGGTGGGCATTTTCAGCGAAGCGGTCATTTTGTATTTGGCCACGGCCGCGATTGGCACCTTTGCGACGCCGAGCTACGAGATGGGCTTGGCTAATCGGATGACGAGGATTTCCTTGATTATCGCGGTTTCCTTGTTCGGTCTTCCCGGATTTTTGGGTGGAATTCTGCTTTGGTTCCTGCTGCTTGCCACCTCCAAATCGCTTCACACCCCGTATTTGTGGCCGCTGGTACCGTTTAACGGCAAAGCGCTGCTGGACATTCTGGTGCGTTCTCCCGTCCCGGCCAAAGAAAAACGTCCGATCATTTTGCTTCCCAAGGATCCCGATCGTACAAATGAATGAACTGGAGAAGTGTAAATGCAAAAAAAGCAGGTGAATTCGGCGAATGGCGGAGCGTTCCTGCAAAAAGCAGCTATTCAAGCCAGCGAGTTAATGCTGCGATGCTTCTTGGTCTCGAAACCCCAAGCAGAAATCCTCCTCAGGACTTCCCGAATAATATAAACTGACTTTGTCTTCAATCTGAGACTGTCGAGAAATTCGGCAGTCTTTCTTTTTGATGAAGGAAAAAGCAGTGAAGCCGGCTTTACTTTCTTAGATTAATGGTTAAAGATAGAAAGTTTCGTTTGATCATGCTACAATGCGGATAATGAAGTAACGAAGAATGGAGGGAAGGAGCAGTGGCTATTTTAAAAAACGATTGGGCGGGCTTGCTGGATGCAGAATTTGAAAAACCGTACTATGTTGAATTAAGGAAGTTTTTGGTGGGAGAGTATAACGCTCAAAGGGTTTATCCCGATAAAAACGAAATTTATTCCGCGCTTCATCTGACGCCCTACGCACAAACCAAAGTCGTCATTCTCGGCCAGGATCCTTATCACGGCCCGGGACAAGCCCATGGGCTCAGTTTTTCCGTAAAACCGCACGTGGATGTCCCGCCTTCCCTGCAAAATATCTACAAGGAACTCCAAACTGACTTGGATTGTGCAATTCCCGAACACGGATACTTGGAAAAATGGGCCGAGCAGGGCGTTTTGCTGCTGAATGCCGTTTTGACGGTCAGAGCGGGAAGCGCCAATTCGCATCGCGGCAGGGGCTGGGAGAATTTTACCGACCAGGTGATAAGCAGTCTGAATGAAAGAGAGACTCCCGTCGTGTTCATGCTTTGGGGCAAGCCGGCGCAGGAGAAAGCCGGATACATCACGAACCCTGCCCATCTCATCATCAAGTCGCCGCATCCAAGTCCGTTGTCGGCTTACCGCGGATTTTTCGGCAGCCGTCCTTTTTCCCGGGCCAATGCTTTCCTGCACCGTCATGGCATGGGGGAAATTGACTGGCAAATTGAATAGACGACAAAAAATTAAGCGACATGATTCGACCCCCATAAATGGATGGGCTGTTTGCGAATATGTATGACACGGAAAAATTTTCCGTGATTTTATAAGATTGATGAGGAGGCTTGTCAGCATGAAGAAGAAAAAAACCGTTTTTTTGACTGCATTGATAACCGCCGGTATTCTTGTAGCCGGAACTGCAGCCGTTCCATTGGCATTTGCCAAAGATGACGAGGGAAATAAGGAACACTCCCGCGTTGAAGCAACTGTGCAAATGGACGGCAATGTTCAGGAAAAGGTTGCCAAGGAAGTAAAAGCGCCCGAGCCAAGCGATTCGGGAACAGATAGTATGGAGGCCGGCGACACGGTAACGGGTTCTACATACGGAGATAGCGGTGAAAAAGGCCATAAAGGCTATAACGGTTTGCTGAAGGCGCTGCAAAATCTGCAGGGCAAGCCGTCGGAAAATGTGGTTGCCAATCTGCTCTCGCAAAAATACGATCTCGAGGATATCATTAATCAAATCAAGGAGCAGTCGGTAAACGCAGGTACGGATACAAGCGCGAATGCCGGTACAGACACGACGGTTCAAGCCGATGCTACGGCCGGCAGCACGGGAACCGCGCCGGCAATGACAAAGGACGAGCTGAAAGCCTACGCGAAACAGCTGCATCTTGAGCTTCAGCAGAAGCTTGATACTGTCAAGAAAAAGGACACCGCGTTTTCCGATTTAGCGGACATCTATTTGGCTTCCGATGATGCCGAGGAAGCAGCAGCAGCGCAAAAAGAAGCGATTTCCCTGAATGCTCAGGATTTGCAGCTGTACAAAAAGCTGGGCACAATCAATAAGAAGCTGGGAAAAAGCGGAATCAACGCGTTCGTCAATGGTAACGAGCTGGACTTCCAAAATACGCAGCCTATCATCAAGAACGGTACGACATTAGTTCCTTATCGGGCCATTTCCGAAGCGTTGAAGGCCGAAGTGACCTGGAATGCGGAAGAGCAATCTGTGACGGTTGTGAAGAACGGCGTCACGGTGAAGCTGATCATCGGCAGCAATACAGCCTATGTCAACGGCCAAGAGGTGCAGCTTGACGTTGCCGCGGAATTGTTACACGATCATACGCTCGTTCCGATCCGTTTCCTCAGCACGGCCTTGCAAACCAATGTGCAATGGGAACCCGACTCTAAAAGCGTTGTCGTAAACGAGCAGCCTTAATTCAATAAAAAGCAGGCAGACGACTTTGATACAAAGCGTCTGCCTCTTCTTTTCCAGTAAATGGGGGTGTAGTTGAAGCGTTTTTCATGTTACGATCATTAACAGAAATAAGAAGAAAAGGAGTGGAAGCCATTCGTACCCTATTCTTTCTGTTCATGCTTGTCTCTTTTCTTGTTGCTTTTGTTCAACCGGGGCATGCGATCGCTGAAACCTCAAAGCAGCCGATTAAAATCTATATCGACGATTCTGAAGTTTCGAGCGATGTTCCTGAATTAATGAAGAATGACAAATTGTATGTCCCCATTCGCTTCGTGTCGGAAAAATTCGGATCTGTCTTGGGTTGGAATGCAAGCACTAATCAAGCCACGCTGGATACTCCGTTTGGAGATCGCCTGCTGCTTACAATGAATGATTATTTTATGAAAATGAACGGGAAAAGCTATTTTTCCGATACTTCCCCGATCGAGAAGAACGGCAGAACCTATCTTCCCTTGCGGATGATAGCGGAGTTCATGCATGCCGAGGTGTCATGGTCCAATGCGGACAAAACCGCGGTGATCAAGCAAGTTCCGCTGTATACGGCTGCGGACGGTGACACGGTTGCTTCAGTAGCTCGACTGTACGGATTAAAGCCGCAGGATCTTAAGGAATATAACGGCTTCAATGACGGTGCGCTGCAGGCGGGGAGCAAAGTCAAGGTGGTGATTCCGTCCGTCATAGCCGAGCGGGACAAATACGAATCGCTGTATTTGCTGGCAAAGCTGGTCACTGCGGAAGCAGGGGATGAGCCGTTAAAAGGGCAAATCGCCGTTGGCGACGTCGTGATGAACCGCGTAAGCAGCGAGCTGTTTCCGGACACCATACACGATGTGATCTATGCGCAAGGCCAGTTTACTCCGGCGATGAACGGCGATCTTGACAAAATAAAGCCGGGAAATACGGCGATATTGGCAGCGTCATTGGCCTTTAACGGAGAACGCGTCGTGAAGGATGCGCTGTATTTTTTCAACCCGAAGCGCAGCAGAAATGCCTATCTGGATAGCTTGCAAGTTATTGCCAACATCGGCAATCACCGTTTTGCCAAATAAAAAAGCAGCTCCCGGGAGGGGCTGCTTTTTTGCCGTTTCTATTCTTCTAAGGATTCGGATTCTTCGGAAGCGCTGTTCAGCAAATGGTTGGTTTCCATCCAATTGTAGATTTGCGTCAGGATGGAGTAGGAAAAAAAGAAATTCAGAATCCAAACGGTCACGATATAATGCGGCTTGGCAAACTGAATGGAGCTGTAGTGATTGAATTTCATTACAATAAACGATTGCAGCAGTATAAGAACAAAACCGAGTATGATGGAGGCTCCGATACGCATCATGGTTAAACCCGCTCCTTGTCGATCCATTGCATGGATAATAATTATTAAATAATAACTCAGATTGTTGATAAAGTCCATATGATTTAACGTGACCGTTGACTATCGGTTGTGCACGACACTATTGATTTTTGATTTTGTTTCGCTGATAATGGTCTAGGCTCATATAAAAATTCATGGCTCCATGCATAATACATCGAAAGAGATGGCAGAAGGAAGGAACAAAAAAGCATATGATCTTATGGGGAACGATTGTAAATGCGCTGGCGATTGTGATCGGAGGATTGGCCGGTTCTGCGATGCCGCGCATTTCCGAAGGCATACGCAAAACCGTCATGCAGGCAATCGGCTTGGCGGTCGTAATACTGGGCATTACCATGTCTTTGAAGTCGCAAATGTATCTGCTGCTTGTAGCCAGTTTGGTAATTGGCGGAATCATCGGCGAGCTGCTGCGGCTCGAGCTGCTGCTGCAGCGATTGGGGGCTTGGCTGGAGGGGAAATTCGGCACCCGCGGCAAAGGAAGAATCGCCACCGGATTCGTCACTGCCACGCTCGTGTACTGCATTGGGCCGATGGCCATTCTGGGTGCGCTTGACGGCGGACTCAGACACGATCATGATATTTTGTATACAAAAGCGATGCTGGACGGGTTTTCCGCCGTGATTTTTGCTTCCACGCTTGGTGTTGGCGTGATGATTTCGGCATTTCCCGTGTTCATTTACCAAGGACTGATTGCGGTGTCTGCAGGTGCGATCTCTTTGCTGCTCAGCCATGCAGAGCTTCAGCAGGTGATTGCCGAGCTGACCGGAGTCGGAGGTGTGCTGATTATTGCGCTTGGTCTGGATCTGCTCGAGCTTGTCAAGATTCGTGTGGCCAACCTGCTTCCATCGCTGCTGATTGCAGCGCTTGGCGTCCCCCTAATCGATTGGTTCAGCCGTCTGTCGGCTTGAGAAGTTATGATTCGGGAGGACAAGAAATAAGGATGCGCCGGGCGCATCCTTATTTCTTGTCTGTACTTTCCGCACCGTCGGTCCCGGGCTTATGTCTGTCCAAAATCCGTTCATAACGGTCATCCACTTCCTTGGCCATGCGGCGATAGATGACGGTTTCCTCGACAATCGGATCAAGCTCGGCTTGGACGCGGATTTCATACTTGGACGAAAGCTTCCGTTTTACGGCTTCGTCACGGTCTTGGCTTTGCATTTCGCCTTCGGTCAATGCATCGCTTACCTGCTTTTCCAAATCCTCACGACGATCAGATGAATTCATCCTTTTGCTGCCTCCTTTTGGTTCTAGATTAGGATTCCCATCCTGGGGAATTCCATTTCCACCTGCAGGGATCTATATTCATATTACCATCTTTTCCGTGTATAATAAGGGTGAATTCAGTCGCATGGAAGGGGGAGGGGCGGATGGAACCATTCGTGAAAGCCGCGGTGCTGAACAATGTGTTTGAAGGGCAAATGCTGGAGCCGATTTTGACGGATCATCAGATTCCTTTCGAATTGAGAACCTTTCATGACGATGTATACGGAAACCTGTTCGAGCTGACCAAGGGCTGGGCTGCCGTCTATGCGCCGAAGGCATACAAAGATCAGATCGCGGAATTTGTCGAGCAAATAAGAAATTACCGCGACGAAGCGGATATTCGCGAGGAGTAAAACGAAGCGGGGGCCGACAGTACAGTCAGGCCCCCTTCTTTGCGTGGAGTGCTGCGGGAAATGTCAAACAAAAAGCGAAGTATGCTGCCGATAGGATTTGCCCAACCGGTAATAGTGATCCACGATTTGTTCGTTTAATCCGCGGTACTTGGCCGGCACCTTCGGAAGTGCATCGGCCTGCTCCTGCTTCCAGATGTTCTGTCCGGGCGCGATGAAGCGGTTGTCGGCGATCTTCACGCCTTCGGTGATGACGGCGCCGTGCATGATCACGCAGTCGCGCCCGATCTCGGCGTCATAAATGGAAGCGTGCTGACCGATGAAGGTTCTGCTTCCCACATAGAGCGGGCCATGTGGAGCGGCGTGATGCAAAATGCTCACGCGGTCTTCGATATATACCCCGAACTTCTTGCCGTTTACTTCCACATAGGAATTCGGATGGCAGTGTATCAGCACAAAGTCTTGAATATTTGTATACGCTCCGATAAAAAAGGGTGAAGCCGAATCGGCGCGGATTACATTATGGAAGCCGACAAACACATCGTCGCTGACATATACGTCGCCAATGAGGATGGAATCTCTGCCGACCACGGCCCTTTCGCTGATTTTCGGCATGCTTGCGGCGGGAACCTCGGCGACGGGCGGATTATGCATGAACGTTTGCCCGAGCGGATACAGACCGTTGGCTTTAGCCATCTGCAGTCACTTCTTTGTTTTCTGGAGAATGGGAAACTGCATATGTTTTTGTGCCGATTGTAACGGTCATAAATTCTCTTTTGCGTATAGTACCTGTACCGGAAAACTGAAGCGGAACGTCGGGAAAATCGTCGCTGAACTGCAGCAGATAAGAAAAGTCCGGACGGGTGGTTTGCTTTAGCAGCGTTGCGGATTTTGTGGACCCGCGCTTGCGGTACTTGTTCAAATGGGTGATGATTTTCTCCCCGGTGGTAATGCCGATGCCATGGCCGAAAAATTTGCCGCCGCCGACATAGACCGTATTTTCCCCTTGCCAAACCATATGCTTCGGATCGACATCGGGGTTGTCAAAATATTTCACATCGCCGGGAATCGCCTCCTCGGGATACACAATACGCAGCCCCAAATCCTTGTCATACTGCCAATCGTGCAAATAAATATTGGTGAACAGACGGTTGAACGATGCTTCACCGATCGACTCAAGAACCGCCTTATAATAAATAATCACAATTGCGGTTGCGCATTCGAAGCTGTACAGCTCTCCCTGCTGAAAGATGTCCCGCACGGCTTGCGAGGAAGATTGTGAGCTCTTCAGCTTAAATCCGCCTTCTTCCGTCCTTTCCCAGTATTCGGGATTGCACCGGTCTTTGGCAAAAGAGGCAAACGAGGTCCGCCCGGAATTCAAAGCTTTGGCGGCCTTCACGATATGATCGCGAAGATAGAGCTCAAAGCCCAATTGCTTGTAGGATGAATAGGCGAAGCTTTCCGCGCTTTCATTCATGTTGCCCGCGATGGTCAGGCAGTTTTCCGTCAAGGGGGGGTTCGGTGCAGCTTGCCCCGGATCGAACCGGGAACCGTTGACGACGATCATCGCTTTCACTCCTCCGGAGGGTTTGACGGCGATTATTACAGGCCGCCTACTCATATGTATGACGGGAAACGCTGCAATTGAACGGAAAAATCAGGGGAAACGGTGTGTTTTTTTTCGACTTGGGGCAGTTTATAAACAGTGGTATATCCGAATCAATAATTGAGTCTGAAGGTAGGGACGAAGATGCCGAAGAATATTTCCATGCGTTTGCTTGGCCGGATCATGCTGTCTTTTTTCAAAATCAGTCCGCTTTCTTTTGGCGGCGGCTACGCCATGCTCCCGGCCATAGAAGCGGAAGTGGTCGACCGCCGGAAGTGGATGACCCAAGCGGAAATGCACGATATCATTTCGATTTCCGGTTCCGCTCCGGGCGGAATTGGCGTGAATGCGGCGATTTTTGTCGGCTTTCGGCTTGCCGGACTGAGAGGGGCTGTCGCCGCATTGCTGGGAATTACGCTTCCGACCTTTGTGATTGTTTTGCTGCTGCTGCTCTTCTTCCATTTCTTCTCGGATAACCGCAAAGTGATCGCGGCCATGGAAGGCATTCAAATTGCCATTATCGGCCTGATCGCCTATGCAGGCTGGCGCATGGCGAAAACCGCGATCATCGACTTTTCGACGCTTGTGCTGTTCGTCCTTACCGTTTCGCTGCTGATTTTTTCGTTTATCCGTCCGCTTTTTGTCATCCCTTTGGGAGCGGCCTCGGGCATGCTGCTGATTCAGGGCAAGACAAGATTGGGACTGTCCGGACGGACGGAAAAATCCAGAGCAGAGGAGCATTCGGGCGGCAATACGGGTTCCGGGGACAAGCATCAGGAGGAAGAGGCCGCCCATAAATATGACGATTACTTTTTCGGAGAGGGAATTTAGGGAATTCGCAACTATGGGAGGATAACATGCTGATCCATTTGCTCTGGACTTTTTTTAAAATCGGTCTGATTTCATTCGGCGGCGGATATGCGATGATTCCCATCATCGAGCATGAAACGCTGCTTAACCACTGGATGAGCCGGGAGGCGTTTACCAATGCCGTAGCGATTGCGGGCATGTCTCCGGGTCCGATTGCCACTAACAGCGCGGTGATTGTAGGCTATGAAGCCGCGGGATTGCCCGGAACGTTGGCAGCAGCACTCGGCATTGTGCTGCCTTCTCTGATCTTGATCATATTCGCTGCGGTCTTTTTCTCCAAGGTACATAAGCACAAGCTTGTGAAATCGGCATTTTACGGCTTGCGTCCGGTAGTGATGGGACTGATTATTTATGCGGCCGTGCACTTTGGATGGAACTATTTTGCAAAAAGCGGGTTTTCCGCCCATTCCTTGGCTGCGTGGGTAATACTGCTAGCAGGCATGTTTGCTTTTATCCGCCTTAGGGCGCATCCGCTCTTTGTAATCCTCTTCTCGGGATTGGCGGGCGCCGCCTTTTTCAGTTAAGAAATTACCTTCGCAAACGAAATCGGGCTGTCCCAAGCAGCTTCGCTTGGACAACCCGATGGGTCCGGATTTATTTATCTCTTCGGTCGGTATGAAGCCGTGGACTGGTTCTCAGGTTTTGGTCATGTACCTCCAATTGGCTTTCTTCCAAGAAGCTGACCAAGTCCCAGGTTGTCGTGCCCATTTGTTCATCGGCGGGAAATGTTTCACCGCGGCGGAAGATTTCCTGTCGGCCCCAATCGTTTGCATATACACCATCTACCTGCACTCTTTCGCCCGAGATCGGATTGATCCGGTGATCCGTCATTGCCATCACCCTCCTTCGGGGATAGTTTTAACAGGATCACGCCAAATTATGACCCTTGGCGCCGAACGCGCATGCTTCATTTCTTCAGTGCTTTGCCGGCGTGCCGCTGCTCCCGCCCCGGGGCAAAAACAGGACAAGCAGCAAGGTCAGAACAGCAAGCGCGAGAACGGCGAAGTAAACGTTATGGATGGCAAGCGTCAAGCCTTCCTGCAGCAGCTTGATCACTTTTTGCGGCAGCTGCGCTTTTTGCCCGGGATCCAAAAGCCGATTGGTCAAATCGATGGTGAGCGGCTCTCCGGTCGGACTTTGCTTGCCGTTCAGATAAGCGTGAAGCCTGCTGTTAAGAATGCCCCCGAGCAGCGATGCACCGATCGTTGTGCCCAGGATGCGCATGAACATGTTGGAGGCAGTGGCCACCCCTCTCATCTTCCAGTCGACACTGCTTTGAACCGCCACCACAAATACCGTCGAGGTCAAGCCCATTCCCACTCCGACTACGAAGGTGGCGAATCCCGCCCACAGCGGTCCGTATTCGGGCTTGAGCAGAACGAACAAAACACCGCCGAAAATCAGCAGGGAGGCACCGAGCAAAGCAATCCTGTAGAAGCCGATGCGGACCAAGTATCTTCCTCCGACGGCTGCCGCGAGCGGCCAGCCGATGGACATCATCGCCAGTACAGAGCCTGCGACAGTCGGACTTTTCTCCATGACGCCCTGAACGAATGTGGGGAGGAAAGTGGAGATGCCGATCATCAATGCCCCGGATGTCAGGGAACCGAGGTTGCAGATCATGATCAATCGCTGTCTCCACAAGCCGAGCGGCATCATCGGCTCCTTCGCGCGCCTTTCCTGCAGCAGGAACAAGCTGATCCCCGTCACGAACACCGCGAGTAAAATCAATACCGGTGCGGAGCTCCAGGGCCAATTCACGCCGGCCTGCACAAGCACGACCATCAAAGCGCTGACGGACAGAAAGAGCAGGGCGGATCCAACATAATCGATGGAGTGCCGTTTCTTTTCAACCTTTTCATGGAGAAACAGGGTTAGCCCGATAATGGCCAATATACCGATCGGAATGTTAACCCAGAATACGAGCGACCAATTGATATACTCGACAAATATACCGCCTAAAGTCGGGCCGATCACCGAGGAAATGCCCCAGACGCTGCTCAGATAACCCTGGATTTTGCCGCGTTCCTCCATGCTGTATATATCTCCGACAATCGTCATGGCAATCGGCTGAACCGCACCTGCTCCGATTCCCTGAATCAGCCGGTAGATGATCAACAGCTTCATATTAACGGCCAGTCCGCACAGCACCGATCCGATCAAGAAGACGACAACTCCGCCGACAAATACCGGTTTTCTTCCGAATAGATCAGCAAGCTTTCCGTAAATCGGAATGGTAATCGCTTGCATGAGCAGAAAAACCGAAAAAACCCAACTGAACAGTTTAAAGCCGCCCAAATCGGCAACGATGCTCGGCATCGCGGTGGCCACGATCGTGCCTTCGACCGCAGCCATGAACATCGCAAGCATGACCGAGGCCAGCACAAACGGACGCTTGGTTTGCCGAAGGGTTTTGTCTTTTGCGAATGCGGATACATTTTCCTGCATAGATTTCTCCTCCTTGAGTCATGGACCCACCAGGATTTATTGTGCCATAAGTAGATAAATTTTTCCAAGGCGGTTGTTTCAGCAGTCTGTGATACATTTCACAAATTAAACAAATAGTCACATCTTTTTTAAGAAAGTATGAACATGGGGCGAGAAGTGTTGTGAATATATTCACATAAGCATACAATAAAACCATAAAGAAAAAGATTCCTTACAAGTTAAAGGGATCCAATTCAAGAAACGGAGATGAGGAAAATGTTTGTTCGTTTTTTAAGAAAGAATGTTTATGCGGCGGCAGTATTGACTATTTTCCGGGTGTATCTCGGTTGGCAATTTCTCCATGCGGGATGGGAAAAATTAACGGGCGCCGAAAAGTTCGACGCATCCGGATTTCTCAAGGGAGCAGCGGCCAAGGCAACGGGTGCGCATCCTGCCGTTCAGGGCTGGTGGGCCGGCTTTCTCAATCACTTTGCCATTCCGAATGCAGGGTTCTTTTCCTTCATGGTGCAGTGGGGTGAAATTCTGGTCGGCGCGGCGATGATTCTCGGGCTTCTGACGACCTTTGCGGCACTGATGGGTGCGACGATGAACTTTGCCTTCCTGTTCTCGGGTTCGACCAGCACGAATGTGCAAATGATATTCCTGGCGATCTTCGTGCTTGTCGCCGGCGCAAATGCGGGGAAATTCGGTTTAGACTACTATGTGCTGCCTTATCTTCGCGGGTTGGCCAATAAAACGGCGGACGAGGGAGAGAAAGTGAAAGCCTGAATTTCTGAATATCCGGCTGTTTTTAGGCAAGATATATGCAAAAGGGAGGTTCGAGAGAGGCGAACCTCCCTTTTAATCGGTTTCCGGCGGGGGAGATGCTATAATAATACAAACAACAGTTAAAGGAGGTCGCCCCCATGCCGGCCTGGTTTAAAAAACACAAATCCGAAATCCACAATCCCCCGCCCGTTCATCATCACTATCCCCATGCGGATGTCGATCTGGAGCAGATGAAAAGGGCTGTGCGTGAATACGAGAAGCATCTGCCGCACGGCGTCAAGCGCTCCGTGCTGATTCAGGAGCACAACCGCATTGACGCCGAGATGCTGGCTCCGTATTTAAAGGCCATTCCCAACCATCCTTATTATATGTCCAGGCATACCTATGAAATTTTCACGGATGAGGAAAGGCAAATTCCGTACTACCTGGATATGGTTCAGCAAGCGGTGGATGAATACATCTCCGAGCACAAGAAAATTCCGGTCTGGGAGGACGATCCTTATCGCAGAGTCAATTATACGCTGCTTATGGAAAGTTTTTTCTTGAAGGAAAAGCCTCCGATAGACATGTACCTGACCGGAGACGAGAATTTGATCACGCACAGAAAACGGGAATAACGGTTAAACGACAGCAAGGATATTAAATTTGCATTATGTCGTTGACTGCTGCGGAAGCACGGGGAATTCAATCACGAATTCGCTGCCTTCGCCAATCCGGCTTTCCACGTGCATTTTGCCTCCGTGCAGTTCCACGAAGCTCTTGGCAATGGAAAGCCCCAGGCCGCTGCCGCCGTCGCTGCGCGATCTGGCTTTGTCGCCGCGGTAGAACCGTTCGAAAACGAAAGGGATTTCTTCCTCCGCAATGCCTGTTCCTGAATCGCGAATCGCGATCGAAAGCGATTTGCCATCTGACACAACGGTGATTTCGATCCGTCCTTTCGTCGGGGTATAACGCAGAGCATTGGCCAATAAATTGACGAGCACCTGCTCTAACCGCAGGGGATCAGCCTGAATAAGGGGGAGCTCGTCCGGAAGTTGAAGGGACAATTCGATTTGTTTGTTCTCGGCTTCCAGTGAAAATGCGGAGGCGATCTTGCGGATCAGCTCGCGAATGTCCACTGCTTCCATATGAAGGGGCAAACGGCCTGCTTCGGCAAGGCTGAGATTTTGCAGGTCGTTGACCAGATAGGAGATTCTGACCGCCTCGTCATGAATGAAGGCGATATTCTGCGCGGAGGGCTCATTTTCCCCGTTCAGCATTGCTTCCAGTTTGCCGCGCAGGATGGAGAGCGGCGTTCTCAGCTCATGAGCGGTATCGGCTACCAGGCTTTTGCGCAGAAATTCATTTCGCTTCAAGGTCGCGGCCATCGTATTAAAGGATTCCGCTAATAGTCCGATCTCATCGCGGGAGCCGACCTCGACCTTCTGGTCCAAATCCCCTTCGGAGATTTTACGGGAAGCTAGCTTCATCTGTTCAAGCGGACGCGTGACTTTGCCTGCCCAAATCGCCCCGACAATAAGCGCGATCACGACGGCCAGAATGCCGCTCCATACAATTGAGCGATTGACGGCCTGGGTAAATTGCCGTTCCAAGGCCACCATCCCGCCTCTTTGCGTTTCACGATACCACAGCATGCCGATGGGCTGCCCCTGAAATTCCAAGCTTGCGGAAAGAAAGGCGCGGTCGGGAGTAAAGCTGAAACCGATGTTTTCTTTCTCTGTGTCGGCTACTATGACATTCGCTCTGTCCGTGATCACCATTCTGTCCCAATATACGCCGTGATTGCCCATTCCGCCCGGCATCCCCATCCGTGGCGAAGCTTTGCCGACTTGTCCGGGCAAAAGCTCCTCAATCCCTTTCCATGAACCTTTTTCGGCGTAATACTGCAGGAAGATGTCCTTCCATTGCTCAACACGGAGTGATTGACTGGAGGCCACAAAACGGTTAAAGCTTGTATTCAGATTGTAATATACAGTGATTCCGATCAGAACCGAAACGGCGACCGATATCAATCCGAGCAGCAGCATAAATCGCGTTCGCAGCTTCATGCGCCGCCTCCCAGCTTATAGCCGATTCCGTATACGGTGAGGATCATTCTGGGATTGGACGGATCGGTTTCAATTTTTTTTCGCAAATTGCTGATATGCGTGTCGAGCGTGCGGTCATATCCGATATAAGCTTCACCCAGCACCTCAAGCAACTGCATGCGGGTGAATACCCTGCCTGGCGTTTTGGCGAGTGTTACCAGCAGGCGAAATTCCGTCGGCGTCAGAGTCAACTGTATGCCGTCTCGTGTAATCTCCATGCGGTCGCTGTCAATGGTCAAATCGCCGCGCCGAATGACAGCCGATTCCGTCTGGCCCGAGGAGCGGCGAAGGATCACGCGAATTCGGGCGGACAGCTCGCGCAGCACCCCATATCCGTTCATCTTCGGCATCATGATATCTAGCACAAGCAAATCGGGTTTGAACAGCTCTGCTTTGGCAAGGGCTTCTTCGCCGTCATAAGCCGTTTCCGTATTAAAGCCATCCTTGTTTAAGGAATCCCGAATCAGATTTGCAATACTGTGTTCATCTTCGGCTATCAAAATTTTTGGCATGGCCCATCCTCCCGTCTTAACAGGAAAAAGGGAGGATGGATCTCCCTCCCGAATCCGTATTAAACTAATCGCTGCAAATTAATTTGCCGTTCCCGCGCTGCGGCAAGCACCGGCGCCGGGATGCCCCTGACCTTTACCCAATCCGTTTCCGTTTCCTTTTCCAGCCCATGCAGGTTTGCCGGTTTCCGTACGTTCAATCATTGCTTGCACACGTTCTTGCATTTGCGCTTTCATTTGCTCGGCCTGTGTTTGGTCCAGTTGTCCTGCCGCGACCATTGCATCTACCCGTTCCGTGTGCTGCTGAAGCATTAAGGACGTGAGTCGATCCTTGGAGATTCCCTTTTCTTCAGCAATTTGCACAAGCGATTTTCCTGCCGAACGTTCGGCCATCAGGTCTTCACGGCTGATGCCGAGCAAGCTTTCTACATCGGCTGTCATCGGACCTCCGAGCATACCTCCCGCTGTCTTCATGCTTGCCCCGGCCTGACCGAAACCTTGACCGTTCGCTGCCGATATGACGGCAGGAACGCTTAAGGACAGCAGTGCGACGGCGGCGAACAGGCCAATAGCTTTTCTCCATTTCAATTTCATTTTCTTTCCCTCCTGTATTGAGAATGTAATGTGGCATCCTCCCATGGAGGATTTCACAGCTTCATTGTAGCGAAACAATCTCAAAGCAGTTTGAAGGAAATCTTAAGATATTCTGGAGATTGGCCCGGAGCAGGCCGCCATGCTTCGACGCTATTCTTGGAATGTCGGTTTTGCCGCGGGTCTCGAGGCCGGACCGCTTATTCCGGAAGGGATAAAGCGCGAAGCCGCATAGAGCTTGTAGCCGCCGGTCAAATTCTTGACGCGGAAGCCTTGTTGCATCAAGATTCGGGAAGCGATATAGCCTCGCAAACCGACCTGACAGTAAACCCAGATTTCCTTTTGCGGATCAAGACCGGATAACCGCTCCCGCAGCAGATCAACGGGAATGTTGACGGCTCCGGGAATTCCCCCGCAGTTAAATTCCGATTCGTTTCTGACGTCGATCAGCAGGGTGGATTCAGGATCGCGGTCCGCAAGCTGCTCGGGAACGATCACTTGCATTTTGCCGCTTAATATATTTTCCGCCGTAAAGCCGGCCATATTCACCGGATCCTTGGCTGATGAGAACGGCGGGGCGTAAGACAGCTCAAGCTCCGCCAGATCCGCCACGCTTCCATTCAGGCGGATTACGGTGGCGATCACGTCAATTCGCTTATCCACGCCTTCATGGCCAACCGCTTGGGCGCCAAGTATTTTGCCTTCATCGTTAAAAAGCAGCTTTAACGTAATCGGGGCGGCTCCAGGATAGTAGGAGGCATGTGAACCCGGATGCACATAAACCGTGCGGTACGGCAGGTTCAGCCGTTTAAGCGTCCGTTCGTTATTGCCGGTGCTGGCGGCGGTCAAATCAAAAATTTTCAGGATTGCCGTTCCCTGGGTTCCTTTGTAAACAGAATCGATTCCGGCTATATTGTCGGCAGCAATGCGGCCCTGCTTGTTGGCGGGACCGGCCAGGGGGATTGCAGTTGTCTGGCCGTTTATCCGATCGATCACTTCAATGGCGTCGCCGACAGCGTAAATGTCTTTGATATTTGTTTGCATATGATCGTCGACCCGAATATGGCCGCGCTGTCCGATTTCGATGCCGGAGTCTTTAATGAATGCCGTATCCGGCGCCACGCCGATGGCCAATATGGCCAAATCGGTGTTCAGCTTCTTACCGCTCTGCAGCGTGATTTCCAGCTGATTTCCCACATCGTTGAATGCCTTGACGGCATCTCCAAGCAGGATTCCGATGCCGTGATCCTCGAGCTTGTTTTCAATTATCGCCGAGAATTCCGAATCGAACGGAGCAAGAATATGCGGCGCGGCTTCGATCAAGGTGACCTGCAGGCCGCGCTCTCTTAAATTTTCCGCCATTTCTACCCCCACGTAGCCGCCGCCGATGACCACCGCGCTTTGCGTTGCGGATTGGTCGACCACCGCCTTGATTCTGTCGGTATCGGGAATATTTCGCAGCGTTAATATTTTATCATTTGAAATACCCGGAATCGGCGGCCGCAGCGCTTTGGCGCCGGGTGCCAGAATCAGCGCATCGAACGGCTGCTCGTAGGTTCCGTTGTTTTTTGAACGGACGAATACTTTTTTGGCCTTGGAGTCAATCCCGGTAACCTCGCTGTGAATGCGGATGTCAAGATTGAAGCGGGCTTTCATCGTCTCGGGCGTTTGCACCAGCAGCTTTGCGCGGTCTTCGATCGTTTCGCCGATGTAATAGGGGAGGCCGCAGTTGGCGAACGAAATGTATCCGCCTCTCTCAAACAGGATAATTTCCGCTTCCTCGTCTAATCTGCGCAGCCTTGCCGCTGCCGATGCGCCGCCCGCTACTCCACCGATAATCACAATTGTTTTTCTCATGATTTTCTCTCCTCCTGTGTTAATTTTATATTTAAAGGGTTAATCAGCTGATTCAACCATTTCGCCGTCACAGGATCGGCAATGAAATAGTGCATTTCCAAGCCGTACCGTTTCGCACTGACGATTCCCGCGCTTTTGAGCTTCTGCAGATGCTGGGAAATGGTGGATTGCGGCAAATCGAGACAATCTTGGATCGACCCGACGTTGCTGCTGCCGCTCTCCAGCAATCTGTTGATGATGCAAAGTCTGACCGGATGGGCCAGAACCTTGAGC
>CAZESH010000061.1:0-17207 GCA_964514665.1 uncultured Caryophanales bacterium | reverse complement strand
CATATAGGGGGCCCCTGCAATCATTGAGAAAGGTGCGGATATCCTGAACGTCAATGTTCATTTCACCGGAGATATCAATCGCTTCCTCAATCGCCTGGATCGGTTCCTGCTCCAAAGATTCAATAATCGCTTTGGCATCCTGAATCGAGGTGCCCGGTTCGATCATTTCCATCATTCCGTCGCTGTGCAGATAAATCACTGCATCGCAGATTTCCTTCATCCGGTAATATTGCAAAATCGCCGTTTGAAAACGTTTCTTCCCTTCGAAACGAAAAGGGAAGCGAAATACCCCAATCAAGAATATCCCCCTTGATTTCAACAAATACAGCTGCTCGGTCAACTTGTCCGTTTCGATGGAGTTTCCTCCGACAAACCGAAAAAAGAAAATATCGTCCCTTCCGAGCTTCGCAACCGAGGCGCACTCGCTTTCGTCAAGTTCCTGCTTTTTCTTGTGTATTCGAATCGGACTCGTCATTTCTCCATCTCCTCCCCTTTGTCCATATTATAACGCCGGATAAGCAAAAAAGATGTCACAACTCGTCGACCCCCGATGCAATGTGAAAAAATCAAAAAAAAAGACTCCCGGCCATCACCGGAAGTCGTAAATCGAGTCGCATTATGCGGATTTGTTCTTGTTGTAAATATCGAAGCCTACGGCAAACAGCAGCACCATTCCTTTAATTGCCTGCTGCCAATCGATGCCGAGTCCGACGATGGACATTCCGTTGTTCATTACGCCCATGACGAGACCGCCGATGATGGCGCCGCCTACCGTACCAATACCGCCGTAAGCCGATGCGCCCCCGATAAAGCAAGCGGCAATGGCGTCAAGCTCGAACAGGTTGCCCGCTTTTGGTGTCGCCGCATTCAGACGTGCGGCAAATATAAGACCGGAAAGCGCCGCAAGTGCGCCCATATTTACAAACACCCAAAACGTCACGCGCTTGGTTTTGACCCCGGACAGGCTCGCGGCCTTTTCATTTCCGCCGATCGCATAGACATGCCGTCCCATGACCGTCTTTTTCGTTACAAACGAATAAGCCAAAATCAATATAAACAAAATGATCAATATATTCGGAATCCCTGCGTAAGTTGCCAATGTATAGGTGAAAATATTCAGCACTACCACCATTGCAACAAGTTTGGCTGTAAACATCGCGGACGGTAAAACTTCAAAATTATAGCTTTTTTGCGTTTTTCTTATTCTGATTTCATTCCAAATGTAAATAGCGGATAATGCCAAACCGATCACAATCGTCAGGATGTGCAAATTCTGCCCATGAAACCAGTCGGGAATAAAACCGGCGCTGATGCCTTGAAAGGACTTCGGAAACGGCGCAATCGATTGTCCTTTCAGTACAACCATGGTCAAGCCCCGAAATAAAAGCATGCCTGCCAACGTAACGATAAATGCCGGTATCTTTACATAAGCAATCCAAAATCCCTGCCAAGCGCCAATCAAAGCTCCAAGAAGCAGTGAGATAATCACCGCCACGAAAGCCGGCACATGCCAATTCACCATTAATATGGCGGAAATCGCGCCGATAAATGCGGCCACCGATCCGACAGACAAATCGATGTGTCCGGTGATGATGACCAGCACCATACCGATAGCCAATACAAGAATATAGCTGTTCTGCAAAATCAGATTGGTGATGTTTAACGGCCTAAGGAGAATGCCGTTAGTCAAAATCTGAAAAAGCAGCATAATCAGGATTAAAGCAATGATCATGCCATATTGTCTTACGTTCGTTCGAATCATTTTCGTCAAGCTCTCCATTTATGCTACCCCCTGCCTCTAGTCATATATTTCATCATCGCTTCCTGGCTGGCTTCCTCGATATTGAATTCTCCGGAGATTTTGCCTTCGTTCATCGTATAGATCCGATCGCAAATTCCCAAAATTTCGGGAAGCTCGGAAGAAATCACAAGAATGGCCTTGCCGTCCATAGCCAACTGGTTGATAATCGTGTAAATTTCATATTTGGCGCCTACGTCGATCCCGCGTGTAGGCTCATCTAGAATCAAAATATCCGGTTCGGAAAAAATCCATTTGCTGAGCACGACTTTTTGCTGATTGCCACCACTCAGATTGACAGTTTTTTGCAAAATGCTCGGCGTTTTTATATTTAATTTCTTACGATAGCTTTCGGTTTCAATGACTTCCTGATTTTCATTTACAATCGTGTGTTTGGAAATTTTGTCAAGACTTGCTAAAGTAATGTTGCGCTTGATATCGTCAATCAAGATCAACCCGTAATTTTTCCGGTCCTCGGTCACATAGGCTAAACCGTGGTCAATGGCCGATTTAATATCGCGGAACTGCACTTCCTTGCCTTCCTTGAACAATTTTCCGCTGATTTTCTGCCCGTAAGCTTTGCCGAAAATGCTCATCGCCAATTCCGTGCGTCCTGCTCCCATCAAACCGGCAATCCCCACGATTTCACCGCGCCGAAGGTGAATGTTCGCATTGTCGACTACCTTGCGTTCGCTATGCTGCGGATGATAGACATTCCAATCCTTGACTTCAAAAACGGTCCCGCCGATTTTCGGCTCTCTTTGCGGATAACGGTTGGTCAAATCGCGGCCGACCATGCCTTTGATGATCCGGTCTTCCGTAATCATGTCTGCTTTCATGTCCAAGGTCTCAATCGTTTGACCGTCCCGCAAAATCGTCAGCGAATCGGCAACCTTGGAAATCTCATTCAACTTGTGTGAAATCAGGATCGAGGTCATTCCCTGCTTTTTGAATTCCAAAAGCAAATTCAGCAGATTTTCGCTGTCTTCCTCATTCAGCGCCGCCGTCGGTTCGTCGAGAATAAGCAGCTTCACCTCTTTGGACAGCGCCTTGGCGATCTCCACCAGCTGCTGCTTGCCCACGCCGATATTGGTAATCAACGTATTCGGCGATTCATTCAAACCGACCTTTTTCAGCAATTCCTTGGTTCTGACAAACGTTTCGTTCCAATTGATGATTCGCCGATCGGCATTTTCATTGCCCAGAAAAATGTTTTCGGCAATCGACAAATCGGGAATCAATGCCAACTCCTGATGAATGATGACGATGCCAAGGTGCTCACTCTGCTTGATGTCTTTGAATTCACAAACTTGACCTTTAAACATGATATCTCCAGTATAGCTTCCATGGGGATACACACCGCTCAATACCTTCATCAAGGTCGATTTTCCAGCCCCGTTCTCACCCACCAGCGCATGAATTTCGCCTTCCTTGACGTGCAAATTGACGTTCTCCAAAGCTTTTACGCCCGGAAAGGTTTTGGTGATGTTCCTCATCTCCAATATGGCATCCGACATTTTTCTCACCACACCTTCACAATGTAATAAATGATTTAGTGACAGCTTTCAGCCGTCACTAAATCATTTAGAAGATTTATTGCTTCGTATAATTCGTGTTACGAGCAGTTAAAGCTCTCTATTTAAGGCCAAGCTGATCTTTTGTATAGTAGCCGGATTCAACAAGCACTTTCTCCACATTGGACTTGTCTACGGATACCGGCTGCAGCAAATAAGAAGGAACGACTTTCACGCCATTGTTATAAGTTTTCGTGTCATTGACTTCCGCTTCCTTGCCTTCAAGTACGGCTTCAGCCATTGCTACGGCTTTCTTGGCCAGCTCGCGGGTATCTTTAAATACGGTCTGCGTCTGTTCGCCTGCAAGGATCGATTTTACCGAAGCAAGCTCGGCATCTTGACCGGTAATGACCGGCAGCGGCTTGTCGGCCGTTCCGTATCCGACGCCTTTCAGCGAAGAAAGAATACCGATGCTGATGCCGTCATACGGTGACAGAACAGCGTCCACTCTTGCATTCGTGTAGTTTGCACTCAGCAGATTGTCCATTCTCGACTGGGCCACAGCTCCGTCCCATCTCAAGGTAGCCGCCTGCTCAAATTTGGTTTGTCCGCTTTTTACAACCAGCTTTCCGGAATCAATGTAAGGCTGCAGCACGCTCATTGCGCCGTTGAAGAAGAAGCCTGCATTGTTATCGTCCGGAGAACCGGCGAACAACTCGATATTGAAAGGACCTTTGCCGTCCTTCAATCCCAATTTGTCTTCAATATAGGAAGCTTGCAGTACGCCAACCTTGAAGTTGTCAAAAGTTGCATAGTAAGTTACATAAGGTGTCTTTTTGATCAAGCGATCGTAAGAAATGACTTTAACCTTCGCCTTGTTGGCTTTTTCCAAAACATTGGTCAAGGACTCTCCGTCAATCGGAGCGACGACCAGTACATTTACACCTTTAGTGATCATGTTTTCAATTTGCGACACTTGGTTTTCCACGACGTCTTCCCCGTACTGCAGATCGACCTTGTAGCCGGCGTCTTCAAAATCCTTTTTCATGTTCTCGCCGTCATGGATCCATCTTTCCGAGGATTTCGTCGGCATCGAAATCCCTACATACCCCTTCTTGCTCCCGCCGCTTGTTCCTGAGCAGGCCGCCAAGGAAAATACAAGTACCAAAGCTGTAACCATCCATAGTGCTTTTTTCATGTGAACTCCCCTCTCAACTTTTTAATCTACATAATGTAGTATAAGAGCGGACAAATTTTCCGTCTTTCGAATAAACCAACCTTTTTTATAAAATTTGAACTTTTGTTTATACCCTAAATTTTCCGATCAGCTCCTGCAGGTCCTCCGCAAGCGAGCTCAATAATTTGGCCGAAGCAATAATTTCCTCCATGCTTGCGAACTGTTCTTCCACGTTGGCGGAAACATCGCGGGTTCCGGAAGCAGCAGCTTGCGCGACCTGATCGATGGAGCGTACTGCCTCAACGGCGGTTTGCGCCTTGAAGGCAATTTGTCCGGATTCGCCTGAAATCCGCTCAACCATGGCAGCCACATCCTCAACCGCCAATTGAATCCGGTTAAAGGCATTTCCGGCCTCATCGACCACGGCCATTCCCGTCAATACTTCCTTCGAGCCCGCTTCAGTCAAATCGATAACCTCCGCAGTTTCGCTGCGGATGCCGGCGATCAACCTCGTGATTTCTCCCGCCGCGCTCTCGGTCTGCCGGGAAAGCTTGCGAACTTCATCCGCAACGACGGAAAAGCCTTTGCCCGCATCTCCGGCCCTTGCCGCTTCAATTGAAGCGTTCAGCGCAAGCAGATTGGTTTGCTTGGCAATTTCCGATATCAGCTCGTTGGCTTTGACGATTTTCTCCGAATCCTCGCCCAAACGCCTGACAGCTTGCGATAATTCCACGATTTTGCGATCGATCGAATTCATTTGCCGGTTGGCGGAGGCAACGGATTGGTTTCCGTCCATCGCCGTTTTCAAGGCAAGCTCCGATTTTTCTTTCGTCGACTCGGTCACAGCATGAATCTGCATGACCGATGCATGCATTTCCTCAATGATCGAAACCCCATGTTCCACACTGTGCAGTTGCGATTCCGTTCCTACCGATATTTCTTGCACAACAGAAGTAATATGCTCCGAGGTTTCGCCCATTTGATTCGAATTGGCGCTCAACTGTTCGGCAGCCGCGGCAACTTGCCCCGCATGACCGCTAACCTGACTGATCACCTGATGGAGATTTTGCTTCATCTGATTAAAGGAGGCGGCAAGCTCGCCGATTTCATCGTGGTTTTTAAGTGAAATGTCGGGGATCGTCAAATTGCACGCCGTAATCTGCTCAGCGGACAAAACGATCGAGCGAAGCGGCTTGACAATCATGCGCGACAGCATAAAACCTATGAGCAGCGCAAATAATATGGCCGAAACCACGACCCATGCCAAAGTGCGGATCGTGTCATGGACAACCTGAAGATTGGCGGTCTTTTCAATTTCCATCACATTTTTTTGCCTAAGCTGTATTTTGGTTGCCATTTTGGCCATGCTTTGTGTAAGCGGCACGGATCTTTGAAACAACGCATGGGCCTCTTTCGTCTTGTTCTGACCGACATTTTGGGCTATTCCCCTGATTAAATCAGCAATCGTCCCGTTCGCTTTGGACATCGCTTGATAGTAAGCTTGATCCTCCTTATTGGCATCCATTGCCGATATATCTTTGATCATGGCCGACAATTGCCCGTTGATCGCCAAAAGAGCCTGTTCCTTGTCTTTTTCCGGCTCGACCAAAAAGTACAGCATCTGGCCGTATTGCAGCTGCGACTGGTACTGAATCTCCGATACCGCTTGCAGGATGGCCGCATTATCGTTCAGCAACGCCAAATAGGAGCTGTCAACCTTTTGCAAAAAATAATAGCCAAGTCCCCCTGACAGGCCAGCGAGCATGGCTACAATAACGAACGAACCGATCAATTTGCGGCTGATCGATAAAGCCGAAAGCCTCCATCCCATTCTAAAAAAACTTCTCTTTGTATTCATGAATCAACCCCCTTTAGCTTTGAAACCATTCATTCCCAACTATATCGTTTTGTCCCCCTAACCGTCTTTTCAATATTTTCACTATTTTTATACTTATCGAACTTTATTTACGCAGGCATTAAGAAAAACGTTTGGATCGTTTCCATTCTTTTGCACGTGGTAGAGGCGAATGAAAATCCCCTTCGGCACGGTGAACTTTATTTCCTCTTGGCTTTCCGAATTCTTTGCTACTCTGCACCGGGGCTGCTGTTATTTCGATTTTCGACATTGGAGACCATTCCGCCCCTGCTCGGTGCCTCCTCTTATTCCGGTTTTCGGCATTGGAGCGCATGGCAAACGCACGGTATTGCGACTGCTGCCTACGTGGGACTATGTTGTGCCAAAGATTAATAAATTACAATGTCAAAAAAACGAAGGAATGTTCCTTCGTACAAGTTAATGACAAAGTCGGTTTTATATACATGGCACTATTGATTACGGATTCTTGAAGTTCGAAAGTGGCCCCCAGTATCCCTCAACACCTGACGATTTTGGCTACTCCTCCGGAAACGCCGCGCCTTTTCTGTATTGAATCGGGGAAACGCCGACCCACTTTTTGAAGGCCGTGCTGAAATAATGCTGTGTATCATAACCGACCTGTTCAGCCACCTCATGAATCGGAAGATCGGTCGAATTCAGCAGCTGGATTGCCTTATTGATACGCATCTGCGTAACCAGGCTGACGAATGTTGCACCCAATTCCTGCTTGATCAGCCGGCTCAGATAGACCGAGGAAACCTGCAGTGAATTTGCCGCCGCTTCCAGCGTCAGCTCCTTGTCGACGAAATGCTCCCGAATATACTGCCGCGCACGGCGGGCGATCGGGGAAATTTGCGTTTCTTTATAAACCATCGCCCTGCAATGCTTATAGACGTCGGAAATGCCCGTCAATCCACCCTCGAGCAGATCGAAATACATATTGACGGAAATTTTCAAATACGTTTGGATCGCTCTTTCCATTTCGGATACAATTTCCTCCGATGCGTGCTCCCACAAACAGACCACTATAAGTCCGGTTTCATCGCGAAAGATCACCTTTTTGAAAGGCTCTAAAATTTCGCCGACAATATTTTCAATTGCAAATAAAAACAGCTGCCTGTCGCTTTCCTTCACCAAGGGCTGATTGGCGAAAAACTCCGGCCAACGAATCACCCCCAGCTGAACGGGACTATAAACCGGCAATTGCAAAAACTGCAGCTGCTCCATGACCTCCTCCTCCGCCATATTGCCTTCGATCCATTCCAGACAAAAACGTTCACGAAGCAGCGGAAGACTCTTCGTGATTTGCTCCGAAGCGTGTTCGAGGTGCTTCAGCTGCTTTTCTGCAGTCTCCAAACCTCTTCTCACATTGTCCAAAACCTGCCGCAGCTGATTGGGATCCGCCGGTTTCAGTATATAGTCGTCCACATTCAAACGGATCGCTTCCTGCGCATAAGCGAATTCATCATGTCCGGTAATAATGACGATTCTGCAGGAGGGCAGCTCTTCGCGAATGCGCTTCATCAGCTTTATGCCGTTCATGATCGGCATGTTCAAATCAACCAGAAGCACATGCACACGATGGTGCAAGGCAAGCTCGAGCGCCTCCTCCCCGTCCTCGGCTTCAGCCGCGACTTCCATGCCGAGTGAGGGCCAATCCACGGCATCGCGGATGCCTTCGCGAATAATCGGTTCGTCATCGGCTATCAGTACCTTCCATTTCTGCACGCTCAAACCTCCTTCTTTTGATCTTTATTGGGTTCTCTTAACAGCGGATGCACAATCGTCACCGTCGTTCCTTTGCCTTCTTCGCTTTCGATCGACAAGCCGTAAGCTTCTCCAAAGGTCAATTTTATTTTTGCCTGAACGTTCATGATGCCGTAGCCCGGCTTGTCCTTGATATCATTGTGTTCCTCGCTGTCGTACAAAACGTTGGCCAGCCTTTCCCTCAGCGCCTTTAGTTTTTCTGCCGAAATTCCCCGTCCGTCATCGCGTATGGTCATCACCAGATTGCCTTCCTGCACCCTTGCATCGATGTTGATATGCCCTTCTCCTCTGCGCTCTTTGATCCCGTGATAAATGGCATTTTCGACAATCGGCTGCAGCATCAGTTTAAGCACGGAGACGTCCAGAATTTCCGGAGAAACACGGATCGTATAATTCAGTTTTTCCTTGTATCTGGTTTTCTGGATGACCAGATAGCTTTTGATATGCTCGAATTCATCCAGCAGCGGGATGATATCATTGCCCTTGCTGAGCCCGATACGGAACAGCTTGGACAAGGACTGCACGACCTCCGCGACATCCTGGGCACCTTTTTTGCGGGCCATCCAATGAATCGTATCCAATGTGTTGTACAAAAAATGCGGCTTGATTTGCGCCTGCAGGCTGCGCAGTTCGGCTTCCCGCTTCTGCCTTTCCTGCAGCTCTGTCAAGGAGATCAGCTTTTTGACCTGTGAAAGCATGGCGTTAAAGCTGCGTCCCAGCATCCCCACCTCGTCGGTCCGATCCCCCCAGTAGCGGATCATCAAGTCGCCGGATTCCGCCTTCTGCATATAAGAGGTCAACTGAACGATCGGCTTGGAAATCGAATAGGACAAATATAGGGAAGCGCCGAAGCCGAGCAGAATGACGAAGAAAACAAAACTGACCACATAGAAGCGGATTTCCTGCATCTCCGCGGTTGATTCCCGGGTAGAAAACACGCCTATCGTTGTCCAATTGGTAAAAGCCGATTTGCGGTAAATAAACTGAAAGGCGTCCCCGTCGACCCATCTGGAGAATGTGCCGGAACTCCCGCCGCTCATCCATTTTTCGGGAATATGCCCAAGAATCGGGCTGCTTGGCGAATAAATATTGTCGCCTTTCTCATCGATTACCATCAAATATCCGGTCTTTCCCAAACGCACATCCTTCGCGGTTTCGGCAATCACCCGCAGCTTCAGATCAATCAGGACAACGCCAAGCACCCGCTGCGAATCGGGATCAAGAATGGCGCGGACAACTGAAATCACTTCTTTGTCCTTGTAGTTGACGTGATTGGTTATATTCCTGCCGTATGGATGGCCGACAATTTTAAAGAT
Organism: uncultured Caryophanales bacterium; assembly: GCA_964514665.1. Classification (GTDB taxonomy): domain Bacteria; phylum Bacillota; class Bacilli; order Paenibacillales; family KCTC-25726; genus CAZESH01. The sequence continues at coordinate 7,759 of CAZESH010000061.1, read as the reverse complement.
TCCGTTATTGTCGACCGCTTCTTGATACCAAGCTTCCTTCGTCAAACTGCGGTTCGAGCGGGCGTACATTTCGTTGCTGATATATTCGCCCTTGCTGTTGACGATCAAGATCCCGGCCACCTCGGGATAAAGCGTGGTAAAACCCTGCAAAAATTTGCGGATCTCGTAATGGTCGGTTGTATTCGGATCGGGATTGCCGCTTTCGCTGCCGCCAAGAAACTGCTTGATTTTCGGATTAAACGAGACAAAATAGGTGATGTTCTGCATATTCCCGACATAGAATTCCAATGATTTATTGACTTTTCCGATCAGCTGCAGCGTATTGTTATTCACCTGTTTTTCTATAATCCGGCTTGCCGTCCAGTCGATTAACACGCCAATTCCGATCGCAGGCAAGATGCTGATCAGCAGGAAGTGAACGATCAGCTTATATCGGATCGGCAGATTATTCATTTCAAACCATCTTTCGAACCTTTGCGGTTTTTTCACCTTCATCAGCACGTCTTCCCGTATTGTTTATTTGGCATAATAATCCTCCACATTGTCTTTGGTCACGACTGTGGTTCCGGTATCCACATACGGCGGCAGCGGAGACAACTCGGAGCCCGATTCATTTGTCGGTCCGGTAAGCCCGTGATGAAGATGAAACAAAAACTGCAGGGACCAATACCCCATATTCCAGGTTCCTTGCGCCAGCGTGGCGGAAATGACTCCCTGTTTGACCATGTCCAGCGTACCTTTATCCGTATCGAAGCCGATGATTTTCACATTTGTGTTTTTTTTGTAATAAGTTACTGCTTCCCCTACACCTACACCGCCCACCGCATCCGTGTTGAATATTCCCGCCAAATCGGGATATTGCTGCAAAATATTCAGCGCAGCCTTTCTCGAAACCAGCTGGTCGCCCTTGCCGTCTGCAACGGCCACTACCTGGATGTCGGGGTATTCCTTGGCGATCGTATCTTTAAAACCTTTCATCCTGTCTTGATGATTCAATTGATTGGGCAAGGTGACGATGGCAACCTTTCCGCGCTTGGCGATCAATTCCGCCATTTTATGGGCAGCCGTCACCCCGGCGCTGTAATTGTTCGTGGCTAGAAAGGAATACGCCTTGCTGGCGGGTGCGTCCGAATCGAATAAAACCACAGGAATTCCCGCTTCCACGGCTTTGTTGATCGTTGCCGTCAGCGCTTCCGAATTAATCGCCGTAACGGCAATGCCTGCAGGCTTTCTCGCAATCACCTGCTCCAATACCGTCACTTCCTCGTGCACATCATACTGCGTGGCACCACGATAATCCACGGAAACGTTGAGGATCTGCGCGGCGTCTTCAAAGCCTTTCAAACAGCTTTTCCAATAATCGATGCCCGACTGGAAGGTGACCATGACGTATTTCTCGTCGATCCCGCCCTTCAAGCCCTCTTGATCAAGCTGATTTGTAGAGAGATTACGGTATTGGTAATTGAAAAAATAAGCGAGAAACGCAGCAATCAACAAAGCATAAATGAGCAAAATTTTCTTCATTGTGAAACTCCCTTCACAAAAACCGCGGCAAACTGTCTTTTCTTACATATTACCTCTTTTTCTTCACCGATGTAAAAGACCGCCGGAATTCTTGGGGAAAAATCGCAAAAAAAAGAAGCTTGCATGTTGCTGCAAGCTCCAGACTGCCGGCAAACCCAAAATAACCTATTAGGATTCGATAAGCCTATATTCCCTTAATCGTGTGGCTGTATCGATAACTTTTTTCATAATTGTATTTTTGCAGCAGCTTTTTCGCTTTCTCCAAATCGCTTTTGTGGATCAGTAATTTTTTATCAAAAAAGATTGGTCTTATTATGCTGCACTATCATTATATTGGATAAATTTGATCGATCCGTGATCGGTTTGTGATCGGATTGTGATCGGAGTATGAAATTTACTTTACAATTTGTAAGATGCTGATTTTGAGAAATGTTACTTTCCTTTGGTTCATCTTTCTGGTATATTGAATCGTGGAAATCATGCTTTACAAATATCAGATTAAGGAGCGCCATCATGTATTTTTGTCAAATTTGCAATACGATTCACAAGGCTGAAGTAACAGGAACAATTTACAAAACTGCATACAAGCTGATAGATGGCAAACACATTTGCATCGGCTTTTGCTCTGACTCCCAGGAAGAACGAGCTGAGTTGACTGCCGGGTTTATGCCTGCGGAATTGTTTGAGCAGTAATTGTTTGCCCGAAGGGTTAATAACCTTACATACGGGCAGCGGATTTGCGGCAGTCGGTAATTTTGCTTATATACATCAAGGCCATTTCTTCAGCTTGCCGCAGACTCTTGGCATTGGAAAAAATCCGCAAGCCGGGTTCGTCGCAATCGGGAAGAATCAAGGTCCAGCCCTGCTCGTGATGCACTTTTAAGCCATCGATCAACTCTACATTCCTTCCTTTTGTTTCCTCCATCAAAAAGCGCATCACCCTGCCCTTTTCCGACCAGTGGCAGTCAATCCGTCTTTCGATCAGCGTGAAATCGGGAATCGAAGCAAGCAATCCGGAGAGGCTTTTGCCCTGCACGGCCATCATCTGCATGATCTGCACCAACGTGTACAATCCATCGACATAAATATGAAAACCCTGATTTTCACAGCCTTTGATGATCGAACGCATATCCATCTTGGTGCGTACGACTGTGCGATTGAGCTTTTCTGCGAGCATCTCGGCAATATCCGGCAGATGAACGGGAATATAAAGCGTACGCTTATCCTCGCCATAAATCTGCACCAGCAGCTGAAGCAGCGAAACCATCTCATCGCGAATAACCGTGCCTTGCTCGCTGATCAGCTCGATTTGCTGTGCGTCGGAATCGAGCACGATGCCGATATCCGCCTCATGCAGGCAAACGAGCTTTGACATTTCATCGGAACCGGTGCCCCGGTTCACCTGGATCACGCTGCAGCCCAGCTTTTCCAACAGCTCGGGAATGATATGCTGCAGGCTGCGGTGATCATACTGCAGCACCACTTTGTACGATTGGGTCCGAATCCGTTCAAGGGATACCATCTCCAGCAAATTCTCTTTATATAGCGCCGTGATTTCAGTTTGAGCAATCCGCTTGCCGAGGCCGGAGGATTTGACGAGACGAAAATCCTCCTGAAAGAAGCAGTTCTCTATTTTGCGTTCCCGGGCTTTGCCGATGGGAATGCCTTCATCGTCCAGAAATTCAAGCTTGAACTCCTCGTTGTTTGTACTGTCCCGGCGGATCACTACGCCGCCCTCACAGCCAAAATAGTAAGTGCCGTATCGGATGACCGCGGAAGTCACCTTCTCAAAGTGGCAGGTGTTGATCCCGGCAGCATGCAAAGCGGAGGCAAATGTCTCGGAGAGCAGGTAAGAAAAAGGCGCGGCATCAAAGCCGATCGCGACCGTCGACCCAATCGGCAAAACCGATCCGTAAGCCAGCGCAAGCTGGTGGACGAAGCCTGTGGTCATATCGACATTGCAAACCCCTTTGATCCCGTGGTAGCCGAACAAGCCTTTGGAAACCTCCTCTCCCCAGATCAGCGAGCGGTTCAAGGTCATATAGCTGCCTACGGATTTATTCGGAAACACCTTTATGCCCGGCTGTACCACGCTTTTCACACCGATTTTGCAGCCCGCGCCGAGCACGGCTCCATCATACACGACCGCGCCCTGCATCAGGGTCGCATGCTTGCACACGGTCGCACCGTAAACCTCTGATCCCCGATCGAGAAACACATGCTTGAGCAGCATCGCTCTGTCCAAAGACACCCCTGCGTTCAGCACGCTGCCTTCCCCGATTACCGAATATCCGCCGACCCGCACGTGCTCTTCAATGATTGTATTGCTGCCGATAAAGCAAGGCGCGGTTAGCATTGCCGTGTCGGCAATCCTTGCATGCTTCCCGATCCAAATGCCGGGAGACAGCTCCGTACCATGAATATCCACATTTACCTTTCCCTCGAGCATATCAAACTGCGTCTGCCGGTACTGTCCCAGATTGCCGATATCCGACCAGTAGCCTGCAGCCGCATAACCATACAGCGGTTTTTGCTCCGACAGCATGTGCGGGAACAAATCCTTGCTGAAGTCGTACTCGGTTGCTTGATCATAGCCCTGCAAAACCTGCGGCTCGAGAATATAGATGCCGGTATTGACGGTATCGCTGAATACCTCTCCCCAGCTTGGCTTTTCCAGAAAACGGATGATCCTTCCGCAATCGTCAGTCATCACCACGCCAAACTCCAGCGGATTTTCCACCCGGGCAAGCACGAGCGTCGCTTCTGCGCCTTTCTCCCGGTGAAAGTCTACGGCACGATCGAGAGCAAAGTCGGTTACGGCGTCACCGCTGATCACGATGAACGTTTCATCAAGAAATTCTCTTGCATGGATCACACTCCCCGCAGTGCCGAGCGGAGTATCCTCCTCGAAATAATGCAGATGTACGCCCCATTCCGAGCCGTCGCCGAAATATTGGCGAATCGTCTCCGGCAAATACTGCAGCGTAACCGCGATATCCGTAATATCGTGCTTTTTGAGCAGCTCGATCGTATATTCCATGCAGGGCCTATCCAAGAGCGGTACCATCGGTTTGGGCAGATTGACGGTCAGCGGACGCAAGCGTGATCCTTTTCCTCCGGCCATGATTACGGCTTTCATTTTTCATACCTCCAGTAATGTAATGAATCGTCAGACACTGATTTCCGATCTGTCATGCTGAATTTCGGCTTCCTCCAGCATCTGCCTGTAAGTATCTGCAGTCCGTTCCGCTATGCGGCTCCAATTATAGACGTCAGCTGCTTTACGCTTGGCACGCTCCGCCATGGATGCTGCTTCCTGCGGATTTTTCAACAGCTTAACAATATGCGTTGTAAGCGAGGGAATGTCGCCGGGAAGAACCGTATAACCGTCCTCTTCATGGCTGACCACCTCGCTCAACCCTCCCACACCGGAAACGACGACAGGCGTTCCTGCGGCCATCGCCTCCAAAGCGACGATGCCGAACGGTTCATACAAGCTGGGGAACACGGCAGCCGAGGCGATGTGCAGCAGGCGGTTCTTTTCCTCATCGGTGATAAATCCGAGAAACAGCGTTTTGTGCGAGATGCCGAGTTCGGCTGCTTGTGCCTGCAGCTCCTGCAGCATCGGCCCCTTTCCGGCCAGCACGAATTTGGCATCAGGGCACTGTGAAAGAATTCCCGGAATGCTTTGCAGCAGGATGTGGACGCCCTTTTCTTTGACCATACGGCCTACGAAAAAAACTATTTTCTCTTGCTCCGCCGCATACTTGCCGCGAGGCCATGCTTCACCGGTTCTATCGGCAAAAAGCCCGGCATCCACCCCGTTCGGGATCACTTCGAGCTTGTCGGCAGGCAGTTGAAACAGTTCGCGGATTTCCTGCTCCATATAACCGCTGCATACGACCACCCGACCAGCTTCATAAGTCAGCTCCCATTCCTGACTGTGAATGCGCTGCTGCATGTCGCTGAATATCCCCTGGTTGCGGCCGTGTTCAGTAGCGTGAATCGTGGCTGCCAACGGGAGCCGGCAGGCATCCTTAAGCGCTTTGGCGGCCCTGCCCGTCAACCAATCGTGGGCATGCACAATATGAAACGGACCGTAATGCCCGATCAGCGCCCTGCCGTAATCGAACATCGCCAGATTGAGCTGAAGCACCCATTCCATAAAATCTACTTCTCGCGACTGATAGGTGCGCATACGGTGGACATGAACACCCTGGTTGAGCTCATAAGCGGGATACCCGTCAACATGGCAGGTGATGACGTGCACCTCGATGGCTTTTTCAACCAAGTGACGGCTCAAATCAAACACATGCTTGGAAAGGCCGCCGACAATCATCGGCGGATACTCCCAAGAGAGCATCAGCACCTTGGTTTTGTCCGTATTTTGCTCCTCCGCTTGCTTGCCCGCCGAATCCGGCAAAGCGTCCATACGGAACACGCGGTAATCCATGCTCGGAAAAATAGCACCGTCTTGTTCGATCCGGGCAAGCCTCGTCTCGTGGACAAGCCCGTCAAGCAGCATCGTGAAAAGCTCGTGAAAATTCCGTATGTGCGTATGGCTTCGCTGCTTCGCGTATTCAACCATCGTCCCTTGTTCGATGATGAAGGCCCAATCGCTGCTCTCGGCAAGCATCAGTTCCCGCGCCATCTGGTTCAACGCCCTGCGCTGCAATCGGCTCGGCTTGGGCCAGCGCTGAGCGGCTTCAAGCATGCATGCTTCCATGCGATGCAGCCGGCGGTACAGCCATTCGTTGGCGGGACCCAGCCAAACGTCGCCATAACCGCCTCTTCCCCAGCTCGTAAACTGCAGTTCACACTGCTGGTTTACGGGAAATTCGCGCAGGTACTGCGAAGGCGTGACCAGCTTCATCGTATTTTGATCAAAGCGGATTTTTCTGCAGAGATAATCGATCCACTGCGGTCCTTCATACCACCAATGCCCGAACAGCTCTGCGTCGAAGGAAACCGTGACAAGCGGCTTGCGATCCATTTGCTTGCTCAAGTATTCAATCTGCCGCTCCCGGTTGAACATGAAATTCCCAGCATGAACGGCTGCCTTTTCTCTGGCCAAGGCAGGATCATACAACGCCTTGCATTCATTGCTGCCTGTAATACGGTGATATTTGATGCCGGTATTGAGGCGCAGGCCGCTTTGATGCAGATGCGGCTTGAGATAGTCGTAATCCAGGTCATAGCCGATATCGCGATAGTATTCCCTGTAGTCGAAGTCCCCGGGATAGCCGTGCTGCGAGCTCCACACCTGCTCCGAAGCTTCCCGGTCGCGGGCAAAGGCCGCAAGCCCGCCCGGTGTAAGCACTGGTGCATAGAGTCCGTATCTTGGTTTGGGGTCGGCGCTCAGTACGCCATGAGCTTCGCTAAAAAAATAACGCAGACCGTAATCCTTGAGAATATAATCCAGTCCCTCGCGAAAGCCGCATTCCGGCAGCCAGATCCCCTGCGGGTATTCTTCCAGAAGGTCGACATGCAGCCGGATTGCATGTTCGATTTGCGCGCGGAGCGCCTGCTCAGTACGAATATATGGAAGGAAAGCATGGGTTGCGGTCGAGGTAATCAGCTCCAGGCAGCCCGCATCGCGGAGCTTGCGGAAGCCCGAAATCAAATTGCCTTGATAATCATGAACAAAACGCTGCTTTAAGCGCCGGAAGCTGTGCAAGTACAGTTCGGCCAATTCCCGGTTGGCGGCGCTGCCGCGGGTTCGCTCCGTTTCTTTTTCAGCCAGCTCGATCAAATTATCCAGATAAGCTGCATACCGTTCCTGCAGCAGGGGGGCTGCAAGCATGCTCAACAGTGGAGGTGTCAATGAGAGGGTGACGCGAAAATCCACTTGATCGCGCACCAATCCCTCAAAAGCGTCCAGCAAAGGCAAATAACTTTCCGTCACAGCTTCAAAAAACCAACGTTCTTCGATGTAGGCTTCGCTTTGAGGATGCCAGACGAAGGGCAGGTGGGCATGGAGAACCAGCGCCATATATCCTTTTTCCACAACTTCTCTCCTTAAAATGGTTAATAGTGGGAATGCGTTAAACCAAATGAATGGATGGGCCTTCCGTATCAATTCGTCCCGTCTGAAACCGCTGTGACCCGCTTTCCCCGCTTCTCGGAGTTTTTACCGTATTGGAACGAAGGATGGCAATGAATCTCCCATCCAGCGCCGTCGTGCCATAATCGACGCAGTAGCTGCAGTTGTCGTTGGCTTCGTTAATGATCCAAT
>CAZESH010000060.1:0-17425 GCA_964514665.1 uncultured Caryophanales bacterium | reverse complement strand
GGTCTCGGCGGGAGACCTGTTCGCCGTGACCGGACTCTCGGCGGCCAAGGCTGGACAAGGCTTGGGAGTTTGTTCGGACAAGGTGGACTATGAGATGGTGCCGACGTTGAAGTCGAAGGTGCTTTTCGCCGATTCACTGAACGTGAAGGATACGTTGAAGGTTTTCCAGATATTGAACGCAGAGGATCCGTCCTTGAACGTCATTTGGGAGGAAAGCCTGCAGGAAATCCATATCCACGTAATGGGCTTGATTCAGCTTGAAGTGCTGGAGCAGCTTGTGCGTGAACGCTTCCGGATGGAGGTCTCTTTCGGCAGCCCTGAAATCCTGTATAAAGAAACGATTCAAACCACCGTGAAGGGATATGGGCACTTCGAGCCGCTCAAGCATTATGCGGAGGTGCATCTGCTTCTGGAGCCGGGGGAGAGAAACAGCGGGATTGTGTTTGAGAACGCCTGCCATGCCCATGATCTGAGCGTGGGCAATCAGAATCTGATCAAGAGCCATCTCTTTGAGCGGGAGCATCACGGTCTATTGACCGGCATGCCGATTACCGATATCAAGATTACGTTATTAAAGGGCGGGGCGCACAATGAGCACACGCACGGCGGCGATTTCCGCGAAGCCGCCTTTCGGGCCTTGAGACAAGGATTGGAGAAAGCGGAGAACGTGCTGTTAGAGCCTTATTACCATTATAAGATCAAAGTGGAGATGGACCAAATGGGCAGGGTGTTGTCCGATATTCAGCGGGCCTACGGCCAATTTGACCCGCCGCAAACAACAGATTCCCATGCCGTCATTACGGGGAAAGTCCCGGTAGCCACCTTTATGGACTACAGTACGGAGCTTGCTTCTTTTACGCATGGCAGAGGCAGCATCCATCTCGCTTTCGGCGGTTATGATCGCTGCCACAACGAACAAGAGGTAATTGCCCGAAAGGGCTATAAAAAGGATGCAGATCCGCTGTACAGCTCCTCTTCGATTTTCTGCGCCAAGGGACACGGGTATACGGTGCCTTGGGATGAGGCAGAGGCGAAGATGCATTTGTTATAGATGTCAAATAGGCAGAATGACGGCAGTTTTCGCGGAACTTTTTCTGCGGACGCTGTCGGCATTCAAGATCCCGGGAAACTGCAAGAGCTGTTGATTGAGAAAAGCCGGGAAATGGTAAATGATCATTTCATCGTGATAGAGCTCTATAATAGTCAAAAGGAAAAATTGAAGGAGATCGTCAAGCCGGAAAAAGAGCTTGTGGAAAAGGTGCTGAAGCAATATGACCATCAGTTCCCGATGGGCCATAGAGATGATCCACTGGATTGCAAATCATTTTTCTTTAGAAGAGAGGGTGTAATATTATGGCATTTCGGAGTATAATTTATGGGAGTTAGATTGAATAGGGAGGGTACTTGATGGAAAAACGTAAATTTGGACAAACCGGGCGGGAATTTCCCATTTTAAGTTTTGGTGCCCAACGCATTGTTGACGAGCATAACTGTACGGAAGAGGAAGCTATCCAAATCGTGAATCGGGCGATTGACGAAGGCATCACTTATTTTGATACCGCGCCGATTTATTCGAATGGCCAATCGGAGGAAAGGTTGGGGAAATCCTTCCAGGATCGCAGATCACAGGTTTGGATTGCCACCAAAACACTCGATAGAACAAGAGATGGTTCATGGCGTTCGCTTGAAGCCAGTTTAAAGCGCCTGCAAACGGATCATGTTGAGGAATGGCGCCTTCATGATGTCAGGACAATGGAACAATTGGATCAATGTTTTGCCAAGGACGGCGCATTGCGGGCTCTAGTCGAAGCAAAAGAACAGGGAATCATCAAGCATATCAGTCTTAGCGGTCACACGAATCCCAGCGTCCAGCTTGAAGCGATTGAACGATTCCCCTTTGACAGTGCTTTAGTCGCTTTGTCTGCGGCAGATCATTTTATTTACAGTTTTGCCCAAGAATTTTTGCCGAAAGCAGGTGAAAAGGGCATGGCGATTATCGGGATGAAAGTAATCGGATTGGGGAGACTTGCGCAGTGGTATGAAAAGGCTTTAAGATACACTTGGTCACTGCCCGTTTCTACAACTATTATCGGAATGGAATCCATGGAACAATTGGAAAATAATTTAAAGGCAGCGAGAAATTTTAAGCCCATGACCGAAATTGAAAAGCTGGAGTTTTTCAAAGAAATTATCCACATGGCCAACCCCGATGTACTGCGCTGGAAAGCCAAGGATTGGGAGAACAAAGAAGAATGGGCCGTAAGGGTCTGATCAATTTCTCTATTTTTTCCTTATTCCCGTCCTGGTAACGTCGTAAAGTTCATGAAACAAAAATAAAGCTGCTCCTAATATGCGGGAGGCAGCTTTTTCCATTAAAATGGTGCATTTTCCTACCGTTTATATCAGTCGGAGAAAATGGACAATCGTCCGAATGTCTCCAAAAAAATGCAAGAAAAAAAGAATCGATTGTTTGAACATTACCTTGAAGCATGTTCTTTATGGCAGATTTTTTGTTTTCCTTAGATATTCGATCTTCAGGTTTCCCTCGCCAGGCCATGCACCAGCAATTCTTTGGTCCACCCCTGCTTTCAAAGAGTTTCTCAAAGTCCTTCCAACGATTTTGATCGACTTCCAAGAAAACAACCTTTGCTGGCAAAAGTTCAGATAGCGGCAGAGGACTTGAACTTCTATTTGGACTTGATTTGGCAGATAGGGGAAGATGTCAGAATATTGGGGCCTATTCAGGCAATTGCTTGCATCAAGCGAAAAATCGAATCTGTGCGACACAGAACTGAAGGTCTTGGTGTTATGGACAACGCGATGAGCCTTATCATAAATAGGGCGAAATTTTTGCATATGCCCCGCTTTTCTCAACTTCCAGACTTACTGTTGTCACAAAAAGGAACCTTATCTCGTTACATTTACCAAACGAGATAAGGAGTGAATGCAATGAAAGAATTAACTTGTATCGTCATTGGTGGAGGATATGCGGGCATTCATGCCGTCAAAGCGATTCGAAAAGCATTTCTGGGGGAGTCAAGCACACGACTGCGACTTATTCTAATCGACAAACACCCTTATCACCTTCGCAAAGTGCTGCTGTTTAAGCCTGCGGCCAAAAATGAAGATATTACCATCCCTTTCACAAGCTTGTTTCCCGAAGGGATTGATTTCATTCATGCTACGGTAACGAAGATTGAATCAGGGGAACGAAGGGTGCTCTATCAGGATGCGGAAGGGAATGAGCATTCAATCAACTATGATATTCTCGTCTTGGCGGCAGGGAGCGTCGTGCGGCAACCCGACCCTGCTCAAGGGGGGATGGCCTTGGTGAGCTTGGACGCTGCGGCGAAGATCCGGGAGGTATGGCGCGCGAACTTAAAGAAAGCCGTTATGGAAACAAAAGCGTCAGAGCGTCAGAGACTCATGACGATTGTTATTGCCGGTGCCGGTATCAGCGGCATCGAGACGTCTGCTGAATTGGCTTGTTTAGTTCGCATAGATGCGGAAGAACTTGGACTTGACCCAAATGCTGTGAAGATATATCTGTTGAACGCGCACAACAGGCTTTTCCAGGAAGGCCCGGCCAAGGTGGGGCTCAAGCTGGAGTCTTCGCTCGCTGCATGCGGGGTAACGATCCTGCATGGAAGCAAGGCTTTACAGGAAAAAGAAGGAGTATTAACCTTATCCGGCGGTGAAACGATGCCCGTAGGCCTATGTATCTGGACATTGGGGTTATTACCCAATCCTATGCTGCGAAGTATCGGGTTGCCGCTCACTCCGGAAGGATACGTAATCGTAGATGCCAGCTACCGAGTTCAAGAGACTCAGGGCGTATACAGTATCGGGGACTGCGCGCATATCATAGATCCTGCAAGCGGCCGGCCGGACGGGAAGACGTGTAAAGAAGCGACCGCTCAAGCGGCAAGGCTCGGGAAGATTGTGTCTGCGGATATAGCGGGGAGTCCGGCAGCCTCGCATAAAGGGTATATTGATTTTTTCTGTTTTGGCTTGGGCCCTGGGCGGGGAATGGTTTGGACCCGTCAGTGGGGACTAGACATCATCTTAACTGGGAAGATAGGCTGGCGAATCCGAAAATTCACATGGGATATTGCAAGTTTGTTAAAATGAATAAAGAGAAGAGCGGCGGAAGATGACAGGGGGCGGCTAGATGCAGGAGTTATACGAGCAGTATAAAGGACTATTGTTTACGCTTGCCTACCAACTGATCGGATCGGCCTCCGATGCGGAGGATGCGGTGCAGGATGTATTCCTGAAAGTATACGACGTAAAACCCGAACGCTTGGTTGAGCCGAAAGCCTATCTGTGCAAAATGGTGACGAATCGCTGTCTGGATATACTCAAATCGGCGCGGAAGCGGCGGGAACGGTATTTCGGACAATGGCTTCCTGAGCCCATCCTGACTCCGAATGATGAGCCGTTCGAATCGGCGGTTCGTGGAGAACTGTTGTCTTTCGCCATGCTTGTGTTGCTTGAAAAGCTGACTCCTGTGGAAAGGGCTGTGTTTGTCCTTCGCGAGGCCCTCTGCTTTGAATATTCCGTTATTGCCGGATGGGTTGGAAAAAGCGAAGCGAATTGCCGCAAGCTGATCAGCCGTGCAAGAGGGAAAATGGGAATTTCCTCCGATGAGCCAGTCAACTCCGAAGCGGCGGGCGAAGAGTGGGTTCGCCGGTTTCTGTCGGCTCTCGAACAAGGTAATGTGGATACGGTTGTGTCTCTTCTTGCCGAAGATGTCGTGTTGATATCAGATGGGGGAGGCAAGGCGTTTGCGGCTGTCCATCCGATTGAATCACGTGATCGCGTCGTCCGATTCCTTCTCGGTCTTATCCGTAAAGTCCCTCATTTCGAAGGAGGCGTGTATGTCGAGATAAAGGATATCAATGGCCAAACCGGACTTGTCATTCGTTCAAACGAGGGCATTGTTGCCGTTGCGCTCATGCACGTCGAGAACAACTTGATCCGCAATCTTTACTTTGTTAGAAATCCGGACAAATTGAGGCTTCGAAGTTTTTGTTGAAAGGGCGCCCAATTGGGCTCCCCTTAAATTTCGCCTCACTTATGATACGCTGGAGCCGTATCATAAGTGAGGCGAATTTATTGGCCTTGACCGCTCACGGGGAGCGGAAAGCTATACTTATGAGTTTTATATTAGTGCTTATGCTCGCAGGATGTGGACAAGCATAACAATCGAATAGATCAATTGCAGGGAACAAGCAGCGTTATATTGCAAAAAGTAAAGGATTCCCCATGCGACTTCAACCTCCAGTAGTAGGTCGAATTAGATTGAAGCTCTTTATCAGATGCTTCTTTCTTCGGCAGTCGCTGGGGAATTCCTTTTTTCAAAAGGGATTATATTACACGCCAGAATATGTAAGTTTTTCTCAGGATTTATTATCTTTTCAACCCGGCAAGTGCCATTTTCCTCCGTACGTAGGCTAGCTGGCCTTGCAAAGGAATATCGATTGGGCAGTTATCATCGCAGGCCATAAGTCCAATGCAGCCGAAAATACCATCCTCTGTTCCGACCACTTCAAAATACTCCAGTCCATCCCGCTTATCACGAGGGTCTACCATGAAGCGTGCGACACGATTGACTCCTGCAGCACCAATGAAATTCGGTTTAATGTTGGCCGTTGCACAACCGCCGATACAGCATCCACATTCAATGCATCGTTCTGCTTCATATATTTTCAGGGCAGTTTCGTTGTCCATCCTTTCTTCTTGAGCTTGTGGATCAAACGCTTCATCCGTATGTATCCAAGCTTCTGTTCTAAGCGAAACTTCCCTGAACCATGTCCCGGTATCAACTGACAAATCTCCTAACAGCTTAAAAACTGGAAGCGGTAAAAGGGTGATTTCATTGGGCAGATTTTTGGTTAATGTTTTACAAGCCAAGCTAGGCTTCCCGTTAATGAGCATGCCGCATGAACCGCAAATTCCGGCTCGGCACACGAAGTCAAATTTTAACGAAGGGTCTTGGTCTTCACGAATTTTATTCAGTGCGATGAATAGTGTCATTCCAGGTATTTCTTGAAGGGTAAACGTTTGTGTTTTCGGTTTCTGATCGGGTTTGTCAGGATTATATCGAAAAATATGAAATGATAATTGCCGTTCACTCAATGTCTCTCCTCCTCAATGAAAACGAATCTATCTTTTGTCATTCGTCCCTTGTATGCTGGCCTCGCCGTAGCCACGATCCCCCGGCGGCGATTCGATAATTTTTACCGGCTCGTATTGCAATACAGGTTGATCCGATTCGATCGGCCAATAAGCGAGCGTGCGTTTCAGCCAATTTTCATCATTGCGTTTTGGATAATCCTCCCGATAATGGCTTCCGCGACTTTCTTGCCGGGCAAGTGCACCTGCTGCTATGCAGTAGGCTAAACGGATCATCCCTCGAATACGAAGGGCAGAGGCCAGCTCCGGGTTTGCCCCTTTTCCGTCGCTCCTTAAACCGACATGATTAGAACGTTGATGCAGCTCGTGAAGCTTTGCAACAGCTTTCTTTAATGGCTCTTCGGAACGGAAAATCCCGACATTTTCACTTAATGTTTCTTCCATATCCCTTCGAAGCTCATATACGTTCTCCTTGCCATGTCGGCATTCAATGATGGATTGAATACGGTCTTCTTGATATTTCACATGGTCGTCAATAAGCGCAGAGGAAACATTCAAGCTTGTTTCTTTGGTGTATTTGGCAATTTTATCACCGACGATCATTCCTGATACAACGGTTTCTGCGAGTGAATTGCCGCCGAGACGGTTAAAGCCGTGCAAGTCCCAACAAGCAGCTTCACCCAAGGCAAATAACCCTTCCAATCCATAAGCCATGCCGTCGATATTTGTGCGAATTCCTCCCATACTATAGTGTTGGGTTGGACGGACAGGGATCAGGTCATAAACAGGATCAATTCCAACAAAATTACGGCAAATATTGGCGATTTCCCGTAAATTGGTATTAATATGCTTCTCACCCAAATGCCTGATATCCAACCACACATGCTGGCCTTGAGGATTATCAACGCCATAGCCTTTTTGAATATGTTGCATGATTCGGCGTGAAACGACATCTCTTGAAGCCAGTTCCTTCTTTTTCGGTTCGTAGTCAGGCATAAAGCGGTGCAGGTCTTTATCAAGCAAATATCCTCCGTCACCGCGTGCTCCTTCTGTAATCAAAATCCAGGAAGGGACAATTCCCGTCGGGTGAAATTGGACAGCTTCCATGTTTCCAAGGGGAACAACTCCTGTTTCGAGAGCGACAAACATTCCGCTGCCTTCGTTAATGACTGCATTGGTAGAAGCTCCATATAGCCTTCCATAGCCTCCAGTAGCAATAACCGTAGACTTAGCGGTATATACACGAAGCTTGCCTGTGCGCAAGTCTCTTGCAACGACTCCGCTGCACCGGGTGCCATCGTGAATGAGAGACAAGACCTCGGTTCGGTCATGCACGGCAATACCCTGCTGCAGGACGACACTGTCCATCGTATAAAGGAGTGTATGGCCAGTTCCATCTGAAGTATAGCATGTACGCCATTTGGCTGTTCCGCCAAAGTTCCGGGCAGTAATTAAGCCTTCATTCTCGGAGTCTTCGAAAATTTCCGTACCGTCATACATTCGTTTCCCTGGAACAACACGATTCCATGGGACGCCCCAGTAGGCCATCTGCCTTACAGCGATCGGTGCAGTTTCAACAAAAAGACGCGCGACATCCTGATCGCATCCCCAGTCAGACCCTTTGACCGTATCGGCGAAATGAATATCCGGGCTATCGCCTTTACCCATCGCACTATTTCCGAGTGAAGCCTGCATACCCCCTTGGGCGGCAGAGCTATGTGATCTTCTTGGAGGAACCAAGCTTAATAGGATGACGTCCAAACCATGAGAGGCTGCTTCGACAGCCGCTCGTTCGCCTGCTAATCCGGCACCGACAATAAGCACGTCTGTAGTAATGATGTCATATAGACTCATAGTGATCCTCCCAGTGAAAGAAATACCCAAAGGCTAGCCAAACCCAAACCGATTGTAAGGATAGTCACAACAGATAATA
Source organism: uncultured Caryophanales bacterium (assembly GCA_964514665.1). Taxonomy (GTDB): domain Bacteria; phylum Bacillota; class Bacilli; order Paenibacillales; family KCTC-25726; genus CAZESH01. Next base: position 9,354 of record CAZESH010000060.1, on the reverse strand, counting down.
CTCGTTTCAGACTGTATCTGCGAACAACTCCCCATTTGACGAGAGTACGATACAATCCGATGTTCGCATGGTATTCAGCGAGGATGAGAAAAACGAGATAGAACCAAAGCATCCACGAATCTACCCGATCGGCACTAAGCTTCGCATTAATACCGTTGTAAACGACAATGACGACATGAATGACAATCAGGGCAAGCATTGCACTTCCGGTAATCGCTTGGAATAACCAAGACCAAGTATCGTGGTGGTTGATTGTTTTGGCGTGCTTCCAAACGATTTTCTGTTCTTGCCATCGGCTGGGAATGCGGCGAAGAACTGCACCGACATGCGCGCCCACGGCTAAAATAATGAAAGCTACCGCCACCTGCAGCAAATAAAACTGTTCCATTAATTGAGCAAGCTTATTAAACGCCCCAATCCCCAAAAGGATGGATGCGACAAAAATCATATGCGTCCAAAGAAAGACTACTAACAATAAACCGCTGATTGTCTGTACCAATTCCATCAACAGGTCTGATTTTTTGCTAGAGTACAACACCTTTTGTAACTGCATTTATTCTTCTCCTCCAACATTTTTGGGATTTTTATCCTCATCCAATCCAATAATCTTTCCGCATTTCGTACAGATGAGATATGGTATTTGGAGATCATACACGTCATCATAAATCAATGGGTGGTCCGGTCGTTTGACGACCTGCGTCGGAGCGCCACAGCATTTGGATAATTCCATAAATATTCTCCTTTCCATTTGGAATGTGCTGTGGTGTATTTTTATAAAATAAGGGATAGATATAAGAGAGAAACACTGAAGTTGTGTTTGCTGGCTGATACATAATATTACAAATGCTTTTGGAAAATAACTTGGTGAATAATTTCACAAGTAATCCGAAAGCGATAGAATTTTAATTTGAAAGTGAGCCCAAGGGCATGTTTCTTCCCTGTTTTCCTCCCTATGGAGCTTTTAAATGACAGGAAATTTTAATATTAATTGCTTAAAAAAGTATGTACATTGATATAATCTGCTTATAGGGTATAATGTTATCGTTATTTGAACCTGATACGTTAGGAGCGGCGAGATGCAAAATCAGTGGGATCAACGATTTGAAGCGGACGAGTATGTCTATGGTGAACAACCCAATGCTTTTATAGAAGCCCAAGCGCACCAGTTAAAGGGAATTATTTACATTTGTATCAGCAATCTCGTTTATAATGAAGCTATAGAGAAACGGGAGGGCTGTTTCATGGAAAAGCTGATGATCGTCGTTGACGAATACTCCACGCGCCAGTGCGCATTATCAGCCATGGGGGCTGCCGATCGGCTGCGGTTGGCGGCGGATGGGCAGGCGGCGGGAGGGACGAATCAACCCAAAGTTTGAATGAACTGAACCTTTTTTCCGTGAGAAACCGCTTTGATCTCTGCATTGAATACGCGGCTGTTCGGATTGTAGATCATTAAATCGAGGACTTCCAGTAATTTCATCAAATATTTTCTCATATTGATATCTTTCTCCGCCACGCCGTCTTCGCGAAGGAAAAGCGCGACCCACTTTTGCAGGGATGCTTGACTGACGGGCAAATCAAACTCATACGCATAGCTGTACAATTCGATTATTTTTTGAGTGAGTCCGGAAAGTTCATCCGGGACGGGGCGGGATAATACCATAATCGGTCTGCGAAGGTCGGGGTGGGTCGGCAATCGGGTTTCCGGCCATTGGCCTAATCTTTGGGTTAAGGGAGGGTAGGTTTGCGGACCTTTTTCCGGATGATCAAACCAGTCTTTTGTGGCTGCAAACAAAAATAAACTGTGATTCAAATGGCCATTGTAGCTGTTGTCGATCAAATATCGCAAGTTTTCATAAGCGCGCTGACGAATATCGGACCGGTCATTCATGACCAACTCGAGCTCGTCCACCAAAATGATCAAGCCGCTGTACCCCAATCCTCTTATTAATCTTATAAAGGCTTGGAGAAAATGAATGGCGCTGGATTTATCGATATATCCGACGATTTCAAATTTTTTCTTCAGCGTGTAGGGAATGTTCTTTTCTCCGGTTAACCAAGAGGCTACCGCGTTCGCAAGTTCTTGGTCATTCTGGATGCGGGCGCGCAAATAATACAGCAAGGCTCTGGAAAAAGATAAATTGTATTGATTCAAGTCGGAAATCACATGTTGAATGGCTGCCGCTGATTCTTCCTTGTTCTGAGCGGACTGCAGATTGCGGATCCAGCGATTAAACAAGTCTTTAAAGCTGGTTCCTTGATGGTCCGATTCTTTGATTGTCAAGCTATGCATGATATGGTAATATATCGTTTGAAAATCGTCCAGACGAAGTCCTTTGTCCATTTGAAGGTTGGCCACAACGAAGTTTCGGTCCAACGCTTTTTGTTGGAAAGTCTTCAGCAGGAAGCTTTTCCCGCTGCCGTATTCTCCGCCGATAAATTTGACCATGCCGCTGCCGGAATCAATCACATGCAGCATATTGTCAAGCTCCAGCAATTCTTTTTCCCGACCGATCCCGAAGGATGAGATGTCTTGTGGAACAACACCGTTTTTTAAGGCCGACAGGACGGCTTGCACTTGCTCCCTGCTTTGCTTCATATCAACTCTCCCCAAAACAAAGTTGCTTCAACGATGATAATGGCAATTCAGTGAAATCATAATCATTTCTTTTTCTAAATTATATAGGACAAGGTGATCTTTAGCCATCCCTATTCAAAAAATAGATATTCAAAAAATAGATTACAAGGCGGTATTTGGCGGACCGCTGGAGGGGGAAAGCGTGTTCAGGCAAAATGGTAAGGAGGTTTACCGCTTTGTGGTAAGCAAGGTGCCGGAAGGCATTCGCGCCTTGCTGGAGCAGCTGCAATGGGGAGTTGAACAGATTGATTGGTTCATCCAGCACGCTCCAACCTGCGCATGATTGAATCCTTGTGTGACAAACCGGAATTCAGCTTGATAAAACGCTGTACAGTCTGGAGTATTTCGGAAAAAAGATGAAGACTGAGCCAAAAGCTTGGTAAAATAAATGCAGGGTCAGGAAATGAGAGAATGAGCAAAGCCGCCTTTTCGAACAGGTTGTTTCTTATTTGACGGGTGTCAGTACACGTAAAGTTTTTTTGACTTTTCTGGCAAAGACCAGGGGGTTCTCAACATTTTGGATGTAAATATATACCAATGAAGGCTTCGTATACAACCAATTGGTATGAACAGAAGAAACCTTAATGCCAGGATAATACCGTATACATTCCTTCGCCATTAAGCGAAGATCATCGTACGAAGCTCTATGAGGGCGATCTTGCCTCGGCTCGAACAATAGACATCAAAGATTTGGATCGCAAAGTTACCGAAACGAATTCGTTAAGGCACCTTGATGATCTCGTTATCGTTTCACGGAAGTAATTACCGTTCCTTTGGCGCATAGTTCAGATCTTTAAATAATTGATTGCGTTCTTTCTTTGATAAATCCCGCCATTGCCCAAGGGGCAGGCTGCCCAAATGAATGTTCATGATGCGGGTTCTCTGCAGGCGGTGAACGGCGTATCCCAATTCAGCGCACATCCGTCGAATTTGACGATTTAATCCTTGTGTGAGAATGATTTGAAATTCATATTTGGATAACTGTCTGACGTCGCAAGGAAGCGTTTTGGTGTCTAATATTTCTACTCCCTCCGACATCCTTCTTAAAAACTCAGGCGTGATCGGCTTGTCTACGGATACAATATACTCTTTTTCATGCTTGTTTTCGGCACGCAAAATTTCATTTACAATATCTCCGTCGTTCGTAAGCAGGATCAAGCCGTCCGAATCTTTGTCGAGCCGTCCGATATGAAAAATTCTTAAGGGATGATTGACAAAATCGACAATGTTTCCCTTTACGTTTCTTTCTGTGGTGCAAGTAATGCCGACGGGTTTATTCAAGGCAATATAGACGTAATTTCCGATCATCCGGATAGGGTTTCCATTGATCCGAACATCGTCCCCGGGCTCGACTTGGCTGCCTATTAATGCAATTTTCCCGTTTATCGTGACTTTTCCTTCACTGATTAATTTGTCCGCACCGCGCCTGGACGCTTTTCCGGACTCGCTGATATATTTATTGATCCGAATTCTGAGTACCCCCTTGTATGGAAGATTATTTCATTAGAATACCCAATTTATGGCCTTGTTTTCAAGAATGAATTATATGTCTTTGCATGATAGGGCGAATATTTGACTTTTCATATCGGGTCGTATGTAATAGTATTACACCTATATGGAAAGAGGAAGTGAGCTTTTTTGATCAACATTACCATTCCGACTCCGGATATTACCATTACCAAACAGAAATCCCCTGTGCTGAGCCATATTTACGGATTTACTGATTTTCACCTGATCCCTAGGGATTTGGGCGGGATTTTCATGTTTTATAACGACAATGACGAACTCTTGTTCGTCGGCAAAGCAAGGAAGCTGAGACCCAGAATTAAAAAGCATTTTGAAGATACGGTATCCGTAATCAAACTGCATCGGGACGAAGTAACGAAAATTGAAGTGTGTCTTGTCGAAGACCCTGTGCACAGAGAAATCTATGAAACGTATATTATTAATGAGTTAAAAGCCAAGTATAATGTAGACAAAGTGTTTTATTTAGCAAATGAATGGATGAAAAATTCCAAGTAGACATTAAAAAAGGACTGTTCCCGAGTAAACATTACCCGGAGCAGTCCCTTTTTGTTTCAACACTTGTTCGCTTGACAATAAATGACACATCATCTATTATCAAAATAAATGACATATCATCTAAAATGGAAAAGAGGTTCAGTCTATGAACGATTCGAGAGTTCATGTTTGGCATACAGGTGAAGTTTACATCGATCAAGCATTGGCGTTTGAAGAAAAATCGCTGCATCCCATGCCCTATACAGGGTGGTTAAGACCAAAGATTAAAAAGTCTTGGGTTCCCGTTTCCTCTTACTTGATCGAGCACCCTAAAGGGACGATTTTGGTGGATACGGGATGGCATGAAGACATCAGGATAAACCCGCGAAAGCATCTCGGACTGCTTGCTTCATCCATGTTTAAGGGACGTTTGTCCGCAGGAAAAGCTGTGCATGAGCAGTTGGCGGATTACGGCATAAAGGCAAACGAAATCGAGTATGTTCTGCTCACGCATCTGCACTCTGATCATGTCAGCGGGATTAAACAGGTCGCACAAGCCAAGCAGATACTAGTCAGCCAACCGGAGTGGAAAGCGGCGCATCGTGAGCTTGGTTATGTAAAATCAATGTGGGCCGGTGTGAATTTGACTCCTTTTGAGCTGACGCCAATCCCGCACGGACCGTATAAGCTGGGGCTTGACCTTTTTCAGGACGGATCGGTCTACCTGGTCTATACACCGGGGCATACTGCAGGCCAATGTTCCGTGTTGGTTCAAACGGTAAAAGGATGGGTATTGCTGGCCAGTGATGTAGGATATGCGGCAAGATCGTTCAAAGAAGGCATTCTGCCCGGAGTGAAAACGAATAGAACGGATGCGCAGCTTTCGTTAAATTGGACCAGAGCGTTTATGGAAAGGGAGGATTGTTGGGTCGCTTTGGCGAATCATGATCCTAAGGTTGATCCTCAATTGATTGGATAACGGCAAGGGGGAAACGGAGCAATGATGGCGGTCAAGGAAGTTGAAAAATTCCGGTATCTCATTTTAGCCGTTCAGCGGCAAGGGAACCGTTTGTTAAATGATCTATTGGAGAAAACGGGAGTTTCCTCTTCCCAAGCGGAGGCCATCCGGGTTTTGCAAACCCGGCAGCCCTTATCTTTGAAGGAGATGGGGAACTTGCTGATTTGCGAGACAGGAAGTCCGTCAAGATTAATCGACCGCATGGTCAAGGATGGATTAATCGAGAGAAAGGTTCATCCGCAGGATTCGAGATTTGTTTTGCTGCAGTTGACGAAAAAAGGGCAGGAAATCGCGGAGAAAGTAAAGGCCATTGAAGATGAAGTTTATGATTGGATTGAAAACAGGATGACGGAAGAAGAGTTGAAAGCAGCCAATGACACCTTGCAAAAATTCCTCCAGGCTTTTCCTGTACGTGAAACTTTGACGCAACGCGGGTTTCTATAAAGTAAAAAGGAGCGTTGGAAAATGGCATTGGTCCAAAAAGGCAGCCCAGCTTCGATAAAGCATGGCGGGTCGAAGAAAGCAACCAGTTCGGTACGGACGAATTTATCGAGCTTTGCCGAAAGGCAATGAAAATTACCTGCCGGGAGAAATCGGCGCCAAAACGCCGGCCGAATGGGGAATTTTTGTGCGGGAAGCCGGCCGGTATCTCGACTGGATTTCGATTCACGACTATTGGGATCCGCTGTGGCAGAACAATCATTTGTCTGACTATGAACGCTGTATGGGATATTCCGCAGCGATCGAGCAGGAAATCACCAAGACGATCCATATTATCGGGTCTCTGGGTTATTCAGGCAAGCTGAAAATTGCCTTTGATGAATGGAATTTGCGGGGCTGGCACCATCCGAATGTCGATTCGGATGTGGAGGACTACTTGGGACCAAGGGAATTAAACAATCTCAATGCCGGGCTGATGGGCGATACGGTAGTGGATTCATGGCTTCCGGATAATCTTGCATTCGCTGTGCCGGCAGCAAAGGACGGACTTCGGGAGATCGGGTCATTGGATATCGTGGCAACGAAAAATGAGCACAGCTCCGGAATGGGCATATCGATTGTAAACCGTCATCCCGAGAAGAGCATTGTCCTTGAAGTATCCATGCAGGGCATGGCAGCTTATGGCTCCGCTGAATTGCACAGCGTGCTCGGTGAATCAAAGGATGCATTCAATGATATCTGCATAAATGGAATCAGCTCTGTCAAACAAAATGTAGAGGCGGTTCACGGGAGAAATCTTAAAAGTCCTGATTTCGCCGCATTCTGTTAATGTGCTTGCGCTTCATCCATAAGCAAGGTTGAAGAAAATCATTCGCCAGTAGGATATTCGCACGCTATTCCAGGTAATTGATATATTTTTCAGGACAAATTTTCTAGGCGATTACCTCCGCATAATATGAAGAATCATTACGGTTTGGAGGTAACCTTATGTCACTTTATTCTGAGCAGTCTGTCCCTTTTATTGGGGATCGTTTTCCTGACGTTACGGTTCAAACAACGTTCGGCGAGTTGTCACTTCCAGACGCTTATCAGGGACGTTGGTTTATCTTGTTTAGCCATCCAGGTGATTTCACACCGGTTTGTACAACCGAATTTGTTGCTTTTGAAAAACTTAAGCCTGAGTTTCAAAAATTAAATACCGAACTTATCGGGCTTTCAGTGGAGCAGGTTTTCTCGCATATCAAATGGATTGAATGGATTCGTCACCGTTTAGGTGTTCAAATTACTTTTCCGATCATTGCCGATGTACTTGGAGCAGTCGCTAAGAGATTGGGAATGATTCATCCAAGCAAAGGCACCCGAACTGTGCGCAGTGTTTACATTGTAGACCCTGAGGGCACCATTCGAATCATCTTGACTTACCCTGAAACTGTCGGACGAAACATTTACGAAATTTTACGGGCTGTGCAAGCATTGCAAGCAACTGATGCCAATCAAGCGGCAGCACCGGCAAATTGGCCGAACAATGAGATGATTGGCAACAAATTAATTTTGCCGCCAGCCCGAACTGTGCAAGAAGCTGCTGAACGGATGGCTCAGTCAAAAGCCAGTCAATTAGATTGTTTTGATTGGTGGTTCTGTACAAAGTAATTACCGAAAGTAAGCTTAGAGGTCGGGTGGCTCTCGCTTGCCCATAACTTGTTAAAGAAAGCCACAATAGACCAAAAAACAAAAACGGTTGGAGTAGGATAACCCCTAATCCAACTCCTCATTCATTTAAGAAAATCTTATTTTTCAAGGGTTGTTCCTTAAGTTGGTTTACCCACTTATGGGACAGCCCCATTGATTATTTAGCAAATTGGTCAGGTATCGTCTTGAAAGTTGCTGACATAAGGGACAGCAGAATTCATAGGATTTCGCTTTGTAGGTTTCTACCTCTAATTCGACTTTTATACGAAAGTGCAGTCATGATATCTTTGAATTTGTAAGCGCTTAAGTTCTATTTTACATCCCAATCATTTACCAAGAGAATATACGCAGTTTCTTCGTCTTGAGCAAACAGGAAAAATATTTCTCTACAGATTTGGAGATGCATGGTTTATAATAGAATGAATGGGCGAAGTCCATTATGGGTTTGAGGAGAGGAGATCACAACATCGATAAAACAGCACACGACATATTAAGAAAGAACATTACGGTTTATGAAAAATCGTATATCGGGAGAAGTATATGGCAGCTAGTGAATACGTTGACGCCTTTTTTCGTACTATGGTACCTGGCCTATCTTAGTCTTTCTGTTTCTTACTGGCTAACCTTGGCTCTCACCATACCGGCGGCCGGGTTTTTAATACGTATTTTTATTATTTTTCACGATTGCACGCACCAATCTTTCTTTGCAAGCAAAAAAGCGAACGCGATTGTAGGCACGATAACCGGGATTATGACATTCTGCCCTTATAACCAATGGAAGTATGCCCACACCGTTCATCACGCCACCAGCAGCAATTTGGACCGAAGGGGCACAGGAGATATCTGGACGCTTACAGTTGAAGAGTATCTCTCCTTATCAAAACTCCGGCAAATCTTTTATCGGATATACAGAAATCCGTTTGTGATGTTCGGAATCGGACCCTTCTATACCTTTCTCTTTCAATACCGCTTTAATAGAAAACGCGCCGGCCGAAAAGAACGCTTGAATACGTATTTGACCAATGCCGGTTTAGCCGCTGTTGCTCTTCTGCTCAGCTGGTTGATTGGTTGGCAAGCATTCCTTATGATTCAAGTGCCGATCTTTTTCATTTCCGGCGTGGCCGGGATTTGGCTGTTTTACGTGCAGCATCAATTTGAAAATACTTATTTTGAAAAAGAAGAGGTTTGGGACTACGTAAAAGCGGCCTTGCAAGGCAGTTCATTCTACAAGCTGCCGAAAATCCTGCATTGGATTACGGGAAATATCGGGTTTCATCATATTCACCATCTCAGCCCTAGAGTTCCGAACTATCATTTGCAAAGGGTTCACGAAAACAACCCTCTGCTGCATAATGTCACATCGATTAGCTTGCTTTCCAGCCTTCGGGCGCTTCGATATCGTCTCTGGAACGAGCAAAGCAAGAAATTTATGAGTTTCAGAGAAATTAAATTGATTCAATCAAGGAACAAAGCTTAGTTTAAATGATAAGGGACCTTCTTAGAAGAAGGTCCTTTTTTGGTGCGCCTCACAGTCGCACAATCTAAGTGGTTCAAATCCACTCGGTAA
>CAZESH010000059.1:0-17492 GCA_964514665.1 uncultured Caryophanales bacterium | reverse complement strand
GTATGCTCATGATCGATGCAACTGTGGGGGAAATCGTGATGATATCATTCACATCCATACTTGGGGTGCTCATGCTGTCTATTGCGGTGGAGGGATATTTCCTTCATAAAGTTTCTGTACCGCTCAGAATTGTTGCAAGTATCTGCGCATTGTTGTTGATTTTCCCAGGGATCGTAACGGATCTGATTGGTTTGGTCGGCTTCATCCTGATATTCCTATCCAATTACAAAGCTCACAAAATGGTGGAAAAGTCTTTGCATATTTAATCATTGCTCATAAAATAATCTTCCTCAGAATGAAAAAGAGGAGGATTATTTTATGAACCAGTGTCCATTAACCAAAGATCGGACTCATTTTACCTCACCCGGCGGATCGAGATCAACCGCTTGTTTCGGAACGTTAGCAGCTTCCTTGAGCATTGCAGTCCCCCCGTGAGAACGTGAGCTTGTCATCCCCCATATGTGAACGGCATTACAGTTTGACGATCGTTCTGCCGCGATTGCGGCCCTGCAAAATTGCCTCCAGCACCCCGGGAAGCTCATCAAGCGCGACCTCGCGGACAATCCTGTCATGCAGTCGTTTCGGCTTGAGATCCGAGCCGAGGCGATGCCAGATGTGCTGCCTGAGTGCCATTGGACATTGAACGGAGTCGATGCCGAGCAGATTGATGCCTCTTATTATAAAAGGATAGACGGTAGTCGCAACTTCGGCTCCTCCGGTCAAACCGCTCAGGGCCACGCTGCCGCCGTAGCGGATCGAGCTCAGCAACGATTCCAGCGTTTTGCCGCCGACAGGGTCGACCGCTGCCGCCCAGCGTTGGCTGCGGAGCGGCTTGCTGCCGTGGGCGAGCACTTCCTCCCTGCCCAGCACACGCTTTGCACCCAAATCGAGCAAATAGGCGGCTTCATCACTTTTCCCCGTACTGGCTTCCACCTCATAGCCCAGTCCGGAGAGCATATCCACCGCCGTGCTGCCTACGCCTCCCGTGGCTCCCGTTACCAGAACCGGACCTTGCCCGGGGCTCAAGCCGTTTTCCTCCAAGCGATGAACCGATAAAGCGGCGGTAAAGCCGGCCGTCCCCAAGATCATCGCTTCCTTCAGATCGAGCCCTTGCGGCAGCGGCACGATCCATTCGCCGGGGACATGAACCCGTTCGCCAAACCCTCCATGCCGAGAGACGCCCAAGCCATATCCGGTTGCCAAAACGGAATCGCCCTCACGAAAACGAGGATGCTTGGAGGCCGTCACCGTACCGGATAAATCGATCCCGGGTATCAAAGGATACGTCGTGATGATGCGGTTCGCAATGGTGGCCAAGCCATCCTTGAAATTGACGCTGGAATAAGCGACACTCACCTCCACCTCTCCTTCGCTTAGTTCCTCGGAAGGCAGCACCTCAATGGACATTGCCGTTTGCCCTTCAACCAAGTTCAACATGAATGCGCGATATCGCTGCATCATAAATCCCTCTCCTTTCATTCCAGCTTGAATAATTTCATTCCATTCACTTCCATCTTCTTTCATGATACCATTAAATCGGGATTTTCTTCACGTAAGCAACATGATAAGATAACCCATAGTCAACTTCGCAATATCGGAAGGGTCGGATGCTGTTTTGGGTTATTTGCTGCTGCTCGCTACCTTGTCTTGGAGTTTCGTGGGAATATCGGTCAAAACCGCCGGAATGATGGTGGACGGCACGACCATTACCTTTTTTCGTTTTTTCATCGGCATCCTTTCCCTGGGGCTGTTTCTGTTCATCCGTTATCGTTCGATCGGACTGCGCCTTGACTTGACTTGGGTCTGGATCGGCGCAATCGGAAAAGCGCGCTGCGGCTTGTCCCCTTCTCGATTGCCGTAATTGTCAGCAACACCTCCATACTCTTTACCATTCTATGGGCGTATCTCTTTTTTCATGATCCGATCTCGGGCTATATTATCGGCGGAGCCTCCCTGTTCGCAGTAGGATTGGGATTGCTCAACTGGCCGTCCCGTCAGAACGATTCACGGCAAGCGAAGCCATCCCCCTCCCGAGCTGCCGAAAAAGGGCTCACAGCCGTTCCGCAATTCTCTGCTCCAGTGAAGGATGCTGGTCAAAAAAGAATTGGTAAAGCCATGGAGGATTGATTTCATTGCGGTTGGTCTCCGCAATTTTCTGGAACAGGCGGATGTCCGCCTCCCTGTTGGCCAAAAGCCCCGAGCGGAAATGATCCGCCCTCACCTCCATCTGTTTGGCAATCGCACTGTTGAAAGGATTGACCAGCAGCAAAAGCAGCGCCGCCCACAGCATCAGCAGCGGGAGGTCGTTTACGGACACGCGTTTGGCGCCTTTCTTCAGCCTATGATTCCAGAGCAGGGACAGAATAAAGAAGAATACAAACGATCCGACCACAGCCGTCGCCAGGCTGATATACAGATCCCCGTGCACATAATGCCCCAGCTCGTGCCCCATTACGCTCAGCAGTTCATCCCGGCTCAGCTTGTGCAAATCGGTATCCCACAGCACAATCACGGAATATCCCCCTATGCCGGTTATATAGGCGTTCAAGGCCGGGGTTTGGTCGGACACCTTCATTTGATAAATACGGTTTTCGGAAAAATGCAACGGAGCTGCCAATTGCATAAAGCGTTGTTTCAAGTCGTTGTCTTGAATCGGCTGCAAATCATGAAACATGGCGTCACCTGCCACCGGCAGAATAAATTGATTATACAATAAAAACGGCAGGCTGATCAGCCAGAGCATCAGCCACCAGCGCTTTTTTCCCAGCAGCACAAGCCGCCAAACCGCTAATAACACAGGAAGACCGATCAAAAAAACAACGCCGTATTCCCTCATCCAGCTGCGCCACCATAACAAGGGAGACAGCGCATCTCCATACGCCAGATTTTTGGCCAACTCCAACGGATATTGGAACAGCAAATAAACGAGATAAACAAGCGCAAGCGTAATAGAGTGCTGGAGCCATCGTCTGGACACCCTGTCTTTCAAGCGGGTCAAAAAAAAGCCCGGCACTCGATATGTGTAAAGCAGCCCCAATACGAAAATACCGTAAATCGGGGTGGCGAATGCAAAAATATAATGGACGGTTGCCGCTTCATGGATGCTTTTGATTTCCGTGCGGCTCATAAATGTACTTGGATCAGCCGCAGTATTTTTCAGGGAATCGGGAATGTTCAGCTCAGGCTGGGCGAGAAAATAGACAATCAGAAATGCGAACACGGCGACAAACGACAGCAAAGGCAAGCTACGCTTATTCATACGACTTCCCCTCCAAAAAAAAAAGAATGCGCTTACAAAACAGTTCTTTATTTTATGAAGGCTGACGCAAGAAGTTGCCGTATTTTACATTTTTTTGGGCTTTCGCATGTGCGGTTAGAAAAGCAGTATCGTGGCGCCGATCATCGGCATCGTCACCATCGCCGTTTTGAGTGCAACCGCGGGAACGCGCTTGGTAAATTTGGCTCCGATATAAGTACCCAGCATAATGCCGGAAACAACCTGAAGCAGCAGCGTCATGTCCAAATACCCGAACTGGTAATAACCGATGCCTCCGGATAAAGCAATCGGCAGTATAATCAGCATCGTCGTGCCCGCAGACCGCCGGACGGACATGCCCATGAAGACGATCAGTCCGATCTGGATAAAAGGTGTGGAACCAATGCCGAACAATCCTGACATCGCTCCCGTCACCAAACCGATGCTGCCCGCATAAATCCACAAGCGCTGGCGGCTTAGCCGAATGACGTCCGGTTCTTCGTGTGCGGAACGTTTTCTCCTGGCCACCCCCATGCGAATCCACAGAGCGATTCCCGATAAATAGAGCATACCGGCTGTCAGTACTTTCAGTTCAGCTCCCGGAATAAAACCGGAAGCCATCGAGCTGAACCATGCCCCGACGGCTCCGAATGCGCCGGCAATCAATCCGGTTCGAAGCATGATGTTGCCTTCCCGGTAATGGCTCACCGTACCCGATAGCGTCGAAAAGACCATGGCGGCAAGGGCGGTTCCCAGTGCGGTATGAATCGGATACCCGAAAAGCGTTGTCAGCACCGCTATGATAAAGCCGGAGCCGCCCGCTCCGACAAATCCCAACAGAAGGCCGACAGCCATAAGGGTGAGCACGATCAGCATAATTATCCCTCTCTCGCAAAGCTGCTTTTTGTCTCCTTACTGTATCACAATCCACTACCGCTTATCTATGAAACCGTTGCCGGAAATTGGTAGATTTTATTAAAAAACCAGCCTCCAAGAAAATACCGCTTGAATCTGCCCTGCGGAATCTCTAGAATTGACTTATCTTATTCTGAAACGGGGTACAAAGGGTGAATTCATCCGAGTCGAATGAACAACTGATGGGAGGCGTGGCTGCAGTCAGCGCCTATGTGCTTTGGGGCATCATCCCCATTTATTGGAAGCTGATCGATCGTGCATCCGCCGATGAGGTGCTCGCCCAACGGATTGTATGGTCGTTTGTTTTCATGCTGTTTTTGCTGCTTGTCAGCAGAAGCATGCCGCGCTTGCTGAGTGACATCCGGGAGCTGGCTGTCGAGCCGCGAAGACTGTTGATCATGATCGGCGCCGCTATTTTCATCTCGGTTAATTGGTATACCTTTATTTGGGCGGTGGAGCACGACCATGTGGTGCAGGCAAGTCTGGGCTACTATATCAATCCGCTTGTCAGTGTGCTGCTCGGTCTTTTGTTTTTAAAAGAAAAGCTCTCCCTGTGGCAGGCCGTTTCCTTCCTGCTTGCGCTGGTCGGGGTGCTGCTGATGGCTTTCCGGGTCGGCACCTTCCCTTGGATTTCCCTGACGCTGGCATTCAGCTTCGGTCTGTATGGACTGCTGAAAAAAACAGTGCACTTAAGAGCGGCGACAGGACTCGCTATCGAAACCTTTATCGCCGCACCCGTCGCGCTGGCGTACTTGCTGTTCTTTGATCCCAACAGCGGTCATGCATTTTCCCCGGCCCATCCTGTTTCAACCGCGCTGCTCATCGGATCGGGCGTGATTACAGCCGTCCCGCTGCTGCTGTTTGCGGCCGGTGCAAACCGGATTTCGCTTACAATGATCGGTTTTTTTCAATTTATCGCCCCTACGCTCATGCTGATCTTGGGCACCGTGCTGTACCATGAACCGTTTGATCGGGGACATCTCTTCTCATTCATCTTGATTTGGCTGTCGCTGATCCTTTTTTCCCTGGCCAAAACCAGATGGTTGCTTCGCCTGGAGCATCGTGTGATCGGCGGAAACCGCAAAAAGAACTTTCCCAATGAGGAAACCCGATTTGGATAGGAGGAATTTTATTTGAATCCAGTCAACACTTTTTATTTTGCCGGAGACGGGAAAATTCCCAACAACCCCGATCTGCCGGTTCTGTTCTACTCCGGCGTTTTTAAGGACTATCCGGAGCAGACCGAACGGATCTTCAACCGCAACCTTTGGCTGAACAGTTGGACGAACGGAGTGTTCCCCTACCATCATTATCACGGCGATGCCCATGAGGTGCTCGGTGTAATCAAGGGCCATGCCCTGCTCATGCTGGGGGGAGCATCCGGACGGGAAATAGAGGTTCGCAGCGGAGACGTCGTGGTCCTGCCTGCGGGCACCGGGCATAAACGGCTGGCGGCGAGCCCCGATTTCAAGGTTGTGGGCGCTTATCCGCAAGGAATGGCATACCGCTTGGATACCGATATGGATGCAGGCAGCCCGGTCTACGACACGATTCGGTCGGTGCCCTTGCCGCAAAAGGATCCCGTTTACGGCGATGCCGGCCCGCTGCTTGAGCTGTGGCAAAAAAAATAACCGCCCGGGGCGGTTACAGGGTATAGACACAGCCATTTGTATCCATGGCATATTGATCATGGCTTTCTTAAACTGGTTCGGATTTCCAAGTAAGTTTGCTATCCGTCGCTTCCCTTCATGCAAAGCTTCGATGGTTGGTCTGTCAGGTCCGGACTGTTCAAGCCTTAGCCGAACCCAGAACTGTAACTGTTCCATGACCCTTATATTGCCGTTCCCGATTCGGGCTGCGGCTTTTTCTCGCTGCGCGCCTGCCATATGCTGTATATCACGGAAATCACGGCAAATATAATGAAAAACAGGGAAAGCGGCCGAACGAAAAATTCACTTATGCTGGCATTCATTTGAAATGCCTTGATCAATTGATCCTCCGCCTTCGGTCCGAGAATTAATCCGAGAATAACCGGACCCAGGGGCACGTCGAGTTTTTCCAGCACGTAACCGATCACACCGAATCCCACAATCGTCCATACATCGAACATCTGATTGTTCAAAGCATAGGTTCCTACACTGCTCATCACAATAATGCTCGGCACAAGTATGGCTGTCGGGATGATGGAAATGCGGATCAGGACAGGGAGCAGCAGGGTTTGCAGCAGAAGCATGGCAATGGCGCTCAAGAAGATGACCACGAAAATGGAGTTGACCAATACCGGTTCATTTTGAAAAAGACCGGGACCAGGCGTGATCCCGTGCAGGATCAGTACGCCGAACATCACCGCCTGGGCCACATCTCCCGGAATGCCCAAAGTAATCGAAGGAATAAAGGCGCCGCCGGCCACGGCGTTGTTGGACGATTCCGAAGCCACGATCCCCCCGGGGTGGCCTTCTCCGAATCTCTCCTTCTCCTTGGAAAACTTCTTGGCTTGATCATAGCTGATGAAGGTTGCCGTCTCCGCTCCCGCCGCCGGAAGCGCACCGATAAAGCAGCCGATCAACGAAGAGCGGATCACGTTCCATTTTTCGCGATACATGTCCTTCCATACTTGTCTGATCGGAATGTGAATTTGCGCCTTTGCAAGGTTGATGGTTTGCTTTTTGATTTCTTCCACATTTTTCAACAGCTGCGAAACTGCGAACAACCCGATCAATACCGGCAAAGTCGAGATTCCGTTGGCGAACTGGGGTATGCCGAAATCATAGCGCAGCTGACCGGTCGGGTCGAATCCGATCGTGGAAATGAGCAGCCCGAAGCAGCCCGCTATCAAGCCTTTGAGCAGCGATTTGCTGCTCAAACCGGCAATCAGCGTCAAGGCGAACAAGACGAGCGAGAAAATTTCCCAGGGACCGAATTGCAATGAAAACTTGGCCACAATCGGCCCCAGCAAGAACAGCACCATCGATCCGATTACGGTTCCGAAAGCCGAGGAGGCAATGCCGATGCCGAGTGCCCTCCCCGGTTCTCCGTTGCGGTTCATGGGGAACCCGTCAAACGTCGTACACACCGATGAGGGTGTGCCGGGAATCCCGATTAAAATGCTGGCGATCAAGCCGCCTGATAATCCGCCGATGTAAATGCCGATCATCAGGGTCAGCCCGGAAACCGGCTCCATCCCGAACGTAAATGGAAAAGCCAGCATGATCGCCATCGTATAAGTAAGGCCGGGTATCGATCCGGCAATGATACCCGCCAGCACGCCGATAAACAAATACATCAGATTGATCGGACTGATTACCTCGGAGAATGCCTGAACAATCGCAGCTGCATCCATCCGCCCTCCCTCCTTTCCATTCTTTTTTTCCTGTCAGGGCAGCAGTATTCTTAATTCCTTCTCAAAAACAAACTGGATCAGAAAAGTCAATCCGTAGGACAACGGGATATATAGCAGCACCCGTTTAAGGTTGATCGTTGTATTGAGCAGCAGGAAACCGCCCAGCAAAAACATTAATGTACTAAGGAAAAATCCGATGATCGGCATGACATAAAGGTAAGCAATAAACAATCCGAAAATGACCGGAACCCGCCAATGCTCTCGCGCATATTCGCGCATCGGGCGTCTAGGCCCCTGCTGTTCACGCTTGTACAAGCTTTTTATCAGCAAAAGTATCGAAAGCAGGATCAGCATATAGATAATAATTCTCGGAAAGAACGCGGAAGAAAACGTCTGCGTCGCTTTTTTTGCCGAAAACAAGCGCGATTCATAAAGGAAGACGCCGGCGACGAACAGCACGGTTAATGAAAAGATCCGATCAACCATCACACCTCACCTGCCTTAAAATTTCATTTTATCCGCGAGCTTGGCCATCTTTTCATCCAATTTTTTCAGATAATCCCCATATTCTTGATACGGCTTGTATTGTACGAAGCTGCCAAGGTCTTCGATTTTTTTCTTGAGTTCGGGATCGTTAAGCGCCTTTTCGAACGCCGCATTCAGCACCTCCAGCACCTCTTTCGGAGTGCCTTTGGGAGCAAGCAGCCCGCGGTCTACCGTGACCGCAAAATCTATTCCCTGCTCCTTCATTGTGGGTACATTGGGAAGAGCCGGATTTCGGTTCTCGGCGACAATCCCGAGCGGGACGACTTTGCCTGAATCAATGTAACCTTTGCCCGACGCATAATCTCCCGTCATGCCATCCACCTGACCGGCGATAATCGCGGCATATTGCGGTGCGGTGCCCGCATAATTGACATATTTCATCGAACGCGGGTCGACACCGGCCTGATCAAGCAAAGCGGCAATTGTGTAGTGATCCTCGGAGCCTACCGTAAAGGCCCAAATGACCGTATTCGGATTGTTTTTGACATAATTGGTGAAGTCCGTGATCGTTTTGATCTTGTGTTTCTCCGCAAAAGCTTTGCTTATCATCGGAATATGCGGTGTTGCGGTGACTTGCGCAACTGCTTCGAAGGAAGAAAAGCCGTAATCGACAATTCCCGTGTGCTGTGCCGTGGCGACAACCTGATGCGTTCCGAGAATCGTATAACCGTCAGGCTTGGCATCCTTGACGAATCTGGAGCCGACGGTGGCTGTAGCGCCTCCCATATTCACAGGTACGATCGTTTGTCCCAAATTCTTTTCTGCATAAGAAGCGATCAAACGGAAAAGCACATCGGTTCCGCCTCCGGGAGGATATGGGATCACCAGTTTGATCGGCTTGTCCGGATACTGCGGTTGCTTCTCCACAGCTTCTTTCGTCTCCATCGGCTTTTGCGAATCGGCCGGACTTTGCGACGATACGGGGGCGGAAGATTGACTGGAACAAGCTGAAAGCAGGAAAACAACCATCATTAAAACGGAAATCAATGCTTTTCTCTTTAGCATAACACTCCACTCCTTGTAGTTTATTTGTCATCTATCATTAGATTAAATGTAATATTACTTTACGTCAATATGATTTTTTTAAAAAATGAAATAAAAATCCCTATTTGTCTTTATTTTTGAATTGACAAATAGGGATTTAGATGCAAAAATTAACTTAAATTCAATTTGACTATACATTTAGTAGACACGCGATGGTGGGCTTGAGTTGGATTCGGATGCATGGAGAAGCGGTTGGAATTATTATGTTAGAATATATAACATTATATTTCAAAAGGCTGCAATCGTCAGCAGTTAAATATTAATGCCGTCTTGATTTTTAAATCGCTTTAATAAAATCTGGCTTTCTACTTTGGAAATGCCTTGCAGCGAGTAGATGTGGTCTTTGAGGAATTGATCCAAAACGCTGAGGTCTTCTACGAGGATATGCATATGCAGCCTGCAGGATCCGGTCATCTGATACAGCACGGCAACCGTCTCATTGGCAGTTAAAGTGGAGGTCACTTCATCCCAATACTTCGGTTCCACGTCCAGCTCCAAAAAGGCGGAAATCTTCTTCCCCAATTTCTCGGCATTGATGACAATCGAAAATTGTTCGATGATGCCTTGTTCCACCAGCTTGTCGATCCTTTCCCGGACCGCAACGCGGGAAAGACCGATTTCCTTGGCCAAATCAACGTAAGATACTCTGCTGTTCTTGGAAAGTTCATGTAAAATTTGCATATCAATAGCGTCCAACATGGTCTCTCACCTCATTACCTTATATTTATTAGATTTAGATCTATTGTACCAAAAAAAAAAATTATGGAAAGGAGCTTCTTATGTGGCGGCAATTGGTATTTGCAATGTTAAGAGTCAGTTTGCTTGGTTTTGGCGGAGGGCCCTCTTCCATTCCTTTGATGCATAAAGAAGTAGTCGGAAAATACGGCTGGATGAAGGATGAGGAGTTCAGCGATATATTGGCGATCGGCAATACGCTGCCCGGTCCGATCCTGACCAAAATGGCCGGCTATATCGGCTTTCGCTTAAAGGGCGTCTTGGGAGCTGCGGTCGCTCTACTCGTTACCACAGTTCCCACGATCGCGGGCATGCTGCTGATCTTCGGTCTTTTAGGCTCCTTGCGGGGAATGACCCGCGTCGAGGGAATGACAAAAGCTGTGCAGCCCGTGGTAGGCGTAATGCTGGCCGTCTTGGCCTACGGTTTTCTTAAAAGGAATTGGAACAAGATGGGGTTCGCCGTGACCTTGCTGCTGGCGGCAGCCTCTTATCTCGCCATGGACCTGTTTCATCTTCACCCTGCAATCTTAATCGCCTTGCTGCTAGTTAGCGGCTTCAGCTACGCCAAGCCGCTCGGCAAGAAAAAAGGCAAGGAAAAGGTGGTGGGACCCAAATGATTTATTGGAGTATTTTCCTGGCCTTATTTATCGCCAATATTCTGGGATACGGAGGCGGACCTTCGGTCATTCCGCTGATTAAAAATGAAGTGGTGGATGTGTACGGCTGGATGAGCTCGGATCGCTTTGCGGAGGTGCTGGCGATCGGCAACATGCTGCCGGGACCGATTGCCACCAAGATGGCCGGTTATATCGGATATGAACAGGGCGGACTTGTCGGGCTGACTCTGGCGCTGGTCGCGACTACCGTTCCTTCCCTGCTGGCGATGATCCTGCTGATGCGCACCATCATGCGGTACAAGAATTCACCGCGCGTACAGAATATGACACTGCTGATTCAACCCGCGGTTGCCGCCATGCTGCTGATGATCGCGATCGAATTTTTTGTCTCCTCCTGGATCAAGAGCGGGGCGATCAACACAGGAATCATTGCGATAGGAAGCTTTATTGCGATGGAACGCTTTAAGGTCCATCCGTTTTTCGCCATTGTCGCTTCACTGATTTATGGATTTTTTCTAATCTGACTTAAAGGAGAATGAAGACATGTTTGACAGACCCTCAGGAATGAGCCGAGTGACCCGTTCTGTAGTCTACTCTACACGCGGCATGGTGGCCACCAGCCAACCGCTCGCTGCCGCCGCGGGAATCGAAATCCTGCGGGCCGGAGGAAACGCATTTGACGCTGCCGTTGCCGTTGCCGCCGCATTATGTGTAGTTGAACCGATGATGACGGGAATCGGCGGCGATATGTTCGCCTTGACTTATCGCGCCGATACGGGAAAAGTGGAAGGCTTGAACGCCAGCGGCCGCTCGGCCGAAAAAGCAAGCTCCTCCTTATACAAAGAAATGGGATATGATCGCATCCCCTTTACGGGCATACTGTCCGTCTCTGTTCCGGGCGTGGTCGACGGCTGGTCCGAGCTGCTTGCTAAGCATGGGACGATGAGCTTCAAAGAAACGTTGGCTCCCGCTATTTCCTATGCCGAAAACGGCTTTCCGGTCACCGAGATGGTGGCGCATTATTGGAAAAAAGCCGAGGCTCTGCTTGCCAAGTCCGGGGAAGCCTCGCAAAAATATCTGATAAACGGGAAGGCCCCGAAGGAAGGCACGTTATTCAAACAGCCCGATCTTGCCGCCACTTTGAAGAAGCTGGCGAAAGGCGGTCGCGACGCTTTTTACCGCGGAGAGCTCGCCGAGCGGATTGAACAATACATGTTGGATAACGGCGGCCTTTTGCGCAAAGAGGATTTGCTCAACCACCATTCCGACTGGGTTGAACCGATATCGATCAATTACCGCGGTTACGATGTGCTGGAAATCCCTCCCAACGGCCAAGGCATTGTCGTGCTGGAAATGCTGAACATACTGGAGCAATTCGATATCGCCGCACTTGGCCATAACTCCGCCGAGTTCATTCACTTGTTTGCGGAAGTGAAGAAACTGGCCTATGCCGACCGGGACCATTATGTGGCCGATTCTGAATTCGCCGATGTACCGGTTGAGCAGCTGTTGTCAAAGGCATACGCCTCCGAGCTGGCTGATTCCATCAAGCAATCCTCCTTCTCCGTACCTTGCAGCGGCGTTGAAATGGGGGGAGATACCGTTTATTTGACCGTTGTCGACGGTGACGGCAACGTGGCGTCTGTTACCAACAGCATTTTCAGCTTGTTCGGCAGCGGAGAGCTAGTAAAGGATACCGGCATTTTCCTGCAAAACAGGGGAGCGCTGTTTTCCCTAGATCCCGCTCATCCCAATGTGGTATCCCCGCGCAAACGTCCGTTCCATACGATTATTCCGGCCATGGTTTTGCACGAAGGCAAGCCCGAGATCTCCTTTGGCGTAATGGGAGCGGATATGCAGCCGCAGGGCCAGGTTCAGGTGCTCATCAATCTGCTTGATTTCGGAATGAACATTCAGGAGGCCGGGGAAGCGCCGCGATTCAGGCATTACAACGAAGGGCTTTATTTGGAATCGGGCATAGCGGAATCGGTTCGTTCGCAGCTGGCGCAAAAAGGACATACCCTCCTCGCTCCATACGACGGGGATCCCTTTGGAGTCGGAGGCTATCAGGGGATACGCATCGATCCCGACACGGGCGTGCTGCAAGGAGGCTCCGATCCACGAAAGGACGGCTGCGCAATCGGCATTTGACGAAAAGGATTCCATTTCCCTGACTCGACTGCTTTTCGGCGGGAATGCGGAGGGAGACTACCGTTCTCCCTCCCCCTGATATCCCCTCAAACCTATTTACTTTCTCGCTGAGAGATGACACGATTGTCATCTCTTCTTTTTATGCCAAGCTTAGGCTTTCGACGATCTTTTTTTGTCCTGTCTTATCCCAATTTTTCATTTTATTTTTTATTTTTCAAAAAAAACGGTTTACTTGAGAACGATTATCATTATAATTATATTGAGAATGATTATCATTCTCTATTAGAAAATTTGGAGGCGTTCGTTTTGAGACCATTTTTTACAGCTGCTCTTACATTTATTCTCTCGTCCGCAATATTGATTGGCTGCAGCAAGGAAACGTCCCGGCCAACGGAAAGCTGGCCTTCGTCGGCGCAGAACGGAGACCCAAAAACGCAGATTTCCGAACCGCTGCAAAAGGCGGTTAAAGCTTACCATGAGTTCGGTTTGCAACAGACCGATTTGTTCGTGCAGAAAACGGAAGCCTTCGTCGCTGCCGTGAAATCGGGTGATATCGAACAGTCCAAACAACTGTACCCGCATGCTCGCATGCCGTTCGAGCGAATCGAACCAATCGCCGAATCGATGGGCGAATTGGACCCGAGGATCGATGCCCGCGAAAATGATGTGCCGGCGGAGGAATGGTCCGGTTATCACAAAATCGAGAAGGCATTGTGGGTCGAGAACAAAACTGCTGGCATCGAACCATATGCGGACCAGCTGTTGATTGACGTAAAAGCGCTGCGGACCAAAATCGAGCTGGCGGAAGTACTCCCGCTGACCTTGATAACGGGAGCCGTCGATCTGTTAAACGAGGTTTCCTCTTCCAAGATATCCGGCGAGGAGGAACGCTATTCCCATACCGATCTCTACGATTTCGCCGCCAATGTGCAAGGTGCCGAAAAAATATTCCAACTGCTGCGCCCGATCATCGCAGACAAAAAGCCGCAGCTCGCGGACACGCTGGATCAGCGCTTCAGCGATGTACAAAACGCGTTGGATCAGTATAAACAGGGCGAAAACTATGCGCTGTATACGGAGCTGCAAGATGCCGACACCCGCAAACTGAGCGGTTTGATTGACGCTTTGGCCGAGCCGCTCTCCCAGTTGGGCATTGTCATGGAAAATTAGCAAACCACAATGGAAATTTCGGGAGGAGGACGATTATGGAAGGCGACTCCAAGAATAAACGCGAAGCTTCATCGATGCCATCCAAGAAGATGAGCCGACGCGAGATGCTTTATCTCACGGGGGCCGGAGGGATTGGACTGCTGCTTGGCGCAAGCGGATTGGGATCCCTTGCCGCGGGCGGACATTCCGCGAACACCGCACAAAAAGTCGCGGCCGTCGATACAAAAGAAATCGTTCCCTTCTACGGGAAACATCAAGCAGGCATCATCACGAAGCCGCAAAACTTTGTCTGTTTGACTGCTTTGGACGTGCGCAGCGAAAAATTAGCCAAGGTTCGCGAGCTTTTCAAAGCCTGGACGCTGGCCTCGGAGAAAATGACCCACGGACAGCTTGTCGGGGATTATCGGGAAAATCCCTATGTGCCTCCCGCGGACACGGGAGAAGCGGAAGGCTTAAGTCCCTCCAAGCTGACGATTACCTTCGGCTTCGGGCCTTCCTTTTTTGTTAAAGCGGGCGAGGATCGCTTCGGGCTTGCCGGCAAAAAGCCTGCCGTTCTCCGCGATCTGCCTGAATTCGCCGGAGACGAACTGGATCCCGCATGGGTCGGAGGCGATATCGGCATTCAAATTTGCAGCGACGACCAGCAGATTGCTTTCCATGCCATTCGCAATCTGGTGCGAATGGGGCGGGGTATCGTGGCTCTCCGCTGGACGCAATCCGGATTCCAGCGCTCGCATCGCTCCGATCCGAGTCAAGGCACACCACGCAATTTGTTGGGATTCAAGGACGGAACCGTCAACCCGGATAGCACACGGGAAATGAACAATATCGTGTGGTCGGACGGCTCGGAAGCGAATTGGATGAGAAACGGCAGCTACATGGTGGCTAGGCGCATCCGCATGTTCATTGAGGTATGGGACCGAACACACATGTCCGAGCAGGAACTGACCTTCGGACGAAAAAAGCGTTCAGGCGCTCCCTTGGGTCAGACGGAAGAGTTTGACGAAGTCAATCTGGAACAAAAGGATGCACAGGGAAAACCGCTTATTCCGCCGGATTCCCACATCGCTTTGGCGCGGAGCGGCGGAGCGGAAAAAATCCTGCGGCGCTCTTATTCATACGCGGGAGAGATCGATCCCGCCCGTGCGCAATTGGATGCGGGACTGATATTTATCAGCTACCAGAAAAATCCGCTCAAGCAATTTGTGCCGATTCAGCAGCGTATGGCAAGCGCCGATCGTTTAAATGAATATATCCGCCATATAGGCAGCGCCGTGTTCGCTTGCCCGGGCGGAATCGAAAAAGGCGGATATATCGGAAATTTGCTTTTTTAATCCAACTTTCGGAAAGGATGACGCATCTTGATATCCCGGATATCCCGTTCCGCCATCATAAGCATGCTGACAGTTTTTATTTTCTCCACTCTTTTCATTCATCCCGTTTCCTTGTCCGCAGCATCGAAATCTGAGGACAGCCAAGAGCTGCTTTCGCTTATCGGCGAGGCGCTTGTACAAGTTCGCGGCGGGGATATTCCGTCGGTAAAAGACTCGCTCGTACGTTTCGAGCGGCAGTGGAACAGCAACAATCGAAGCCAAGACGGTAAGAACAAGCTTGCTGCCGCGGTTAACGAGGAATTGGCAAAAACCGGGCAACTGCTCGATCAAGGAGTTGATCGTGAAACCTTATACCGGCAAATCGTGGCTCTGGCAAAAGCAACGGATCAATATGCAGGCTTTTTTGTGCAAACGGAGCTGAAAGTTGACCGCACAAAAATCAAAGCGCTTATCCTGCGTATTGACGGCATCCAATCGCAAGTGAATCAGCAGCAGTGGGAGCAGGCCAGAGCAAATTACCAGGATTTTGTCAGCGAGTGGAGCCTGGTCGAAAAGCCGGTCCGGGAACAGAGCCTGCAGGCGTATGGGGCAATCGAGACGCACTTAAGCTTGGCGAGGGCGGCGCTCTATGCCGATCCTGCGAACGCTCCCGACAGCTTGTCACGACTGGATGCGCTGAAAGCATCAATCCAAGATTACTTGGACGGAAATTGGGTTGCCGCTTCGTCCGCAAGCGATTCTTCGCTTTCCCTGGCAAGCCTGGTCTCCATGCTGGATCAAGCTGATCTCGCCGTAAGCGAGCAGCGCACAAACGACGCCAAACAGCACATGGAAGCTTTCATCAGCGCCTGGCCGGCTGCGGAAGGCGAGGTTGCCACACGTTCGGAGAAAGTTTATCGGGATACGGAAAATCGAATGACCGAAATTTTAACGCTGCTCGTCTCCAACCCTCCCGACACAGAAAAAGCCGGACAGCTGATTCAAAACTTAAAGCAGTCCCTGGAGCCTTTCGCCCATCCGTCCAGCTACACGACATGGGACGCTTTCGTGATTTTATTCCGCGAGGGGATGGAAGCCATCCTGATTATCGCCACTTTGCTGGCTTATCTGAAGCGCACAAATCACGGGGACAAAAAAGGCTGGGTTTGGGGCGGACTGGGCGCAGGCTTGCTGTTTAGCGCCGGTTTTTCCGTAATATTGACGGCGCTTTTTGCCAATTTGGAATCCGGCATCAATCGCGAAAAAATCGAGGGGTTCAGCGGTCTTGCAGCTGTCATCTTCATGCTCAGCATCGGTGCCTGGCTGCACAAGCAATCCAATATCAGAGCATGGAATCGCTATCTTAATCAAAAAATGCAAAAAGCAATGACGGGCGGAACGCCCTGGCTGCTGGCCATTGTCTCTTTTACGGCGGTCTTTCGGGAAGGGGCGGAAACCATCCTCTTCTACTCGGGTATGGCTTTCTCGATTGCCTTGGCAGATTTGCTGCTGGGAATAGGTTGCGCTGTCGCGGTGTTGTTCCTGACCGGCTATGTGCTGATTAAATTCAGCGTGAAAATTCCCATCCGTCCCTTTTTTCTCACTGCCGGCTTGCTGATTTATTATCTGGCTTTCAAGTTTACGGGCGTGAGCCTGCATGCCCTGCAAGTGACCGGTCTTTTGCCTGCGCATGCAGTGGATGGCTTGATCCCGATTGGGCCATTGGGGATTTATCCTACCTGGGAAACCGTACTGCCCCAGTTCGTCCTGCTTATGCTTATTCTCCTCCAATCGCTGCGGATGAGCGTTAAAAAAGCGGCATAAATCCCTCGATTTTAGGCCCATAAACGGCAATATGCCTGCAGAGGCACGTAGCAGTCCTCCAAGCAGGCATTGCCGCTTAATTTCTCAGCGTTGCGATGATTCGGTTCGTGTGAATCAGCAAATCCAGCGCATCGACGATTTTGTTCACGGCGATGTCGCTTTGCAGCAAAGCTGAAGTCGCACAGCCTTCTGCTCCGATAATGGCTATGGCCAAATCCGCTTGCGCGAACATCCCCCTGTCATTCGAGCCATTGCCGATGCATACCGTACCGTGGGGCTGCAGCTGCTCCACAAAACGCTGTTTTTCCCCGGCTTGGTTCTCCCTGCCGATAATATGTATGGACAGCGGAAGATGCCCGCATTGCCCGGCGACGCTTCCATTCGTATCCGCCGTAATCACATGAATCGTCAATTCCCCGCTCAAAAGCCTGAGTCTTTCCTCCACACCTTGAAGCAGTTTTCCATCTTCTGCAAGGGTTCCGTTAAAATCCAACACGAGATGATGGAGCTGCAGGGCTTCTCTGCCCGGAATGGTCAGGGACAGCATAGCTTCGCCTCCTTCAATTTTTTCTCTCTAACGG
>CAZESH010000058.1:0-17763 GCA_964514665.1 uncultured Caryophanales bacterium | reverse complement strand
CTGGCATAGCCGTGTTCATTAAGATGGGTGAACTCACTCATCGGCTCCTCTCCTATCCGCTATCCGCCGCTGACCGGCGGGATCAAGGCGATAATATCTCCGTCAGCCGCTTTGCGCTGATCCGTGCTGTAGGTTTCATTAATGGCAACCAGGGAGTCGGCCATATCGCTTTCCAGCTGCGGGAATTTACTCAGGATCACCGCTTTGATTTCCCCGACTGTCATCCCACCGGCTTCTATAGAAATTTCCTGGCAGCCCGCTTTCTCGGCCATGCCGGCAAAAAACAAAATGCGGATCATTCGCTTCCCTCCGGTTGTCCGGACGGATAGGCGCGGGTTTGCGTTTGATTGCCCACCCACGATTGTCCGTCCTCCCATATTTCCTTCTTCCATATCGGTACGATTTGCTTCAACCTTTCAATCGCATAGCGGCAAGCTTCAAAGGAATCCGCCCTGTGCGGGGCGGATACCGCAATGATCACGGCGATATCGGAAATCTGAAGCTCTCCGATGCGATGATGAATCGCGGATCGCACGCCGGGCCAGCGCTCGCTGATTTCCACGCCGATTTGCGCCAAGCTTTTTTGCGCCATCGATTCATAGGCTTCGTATTTTAAATAAACCGTTTTTCGCTCTCCGGTCCACTCGCGGACCGTTCCAATGAACGTATTGACCGCTCCCGCGCGGGGATGGACAACATGCCCGACGACCTGTTCCAAGGAGAGTGCTTTGCTGCTGATGAAGTATGGCGAATTTGTGTATTCTGACAATGGATAGCCCTCCTGACCTTTTCTAAACGCGCCTGCCAAAAACAGACCCTTTCTTGCCGCTTACGAACAACAGTGTAATAAAAGAAATCACCACGACGGTCAGCACCCAAGCCCAAGCTTTTCCCGTTTCCCCAGCACTCACCGCAAAATAAACGGCGGTCGGGATCGTTTGCGTCACTCCCGGAATGTTGCCGGCGATCATCAGCGTGGCGCCGAATTCTCCCAGGGCGCGGGTAAAGCCAAGCAAATAAGCGGCTATCAGGGAACGGGCGGCAAGCGGAACGGTAATATGGATAAACACCTGCCATTCGTTTGCCCCCATGGAGAAGCCGGCCTCTTTCAAATCGGGCTCAACCCCTTCAAAGCCGTTCTTGGCCATTTGGTAAGCGAGCGGAAAAGCTACGGTAACAGCAGCGATCACGCCCGCCCACCAGGTAAACACGACGGATTGATGAAACAGCCAGGCGATTCCCTTCCCCACCGGACTCTCCCCGCCAAACACGATGAGCAGGATGAAGCCGACAACCGACGGCGGCAGCACCATCGGAAGCATAATCAGCGTTTCCACCCACGTTTTGCCGGGAAAGGAGGCGCCGCTCATCCTCCACGCCGCCGCCATTCCCGCAATAAACACGATGATGCTGGCCGTCAGCGAAATTTTCAGCGACAGCAGGACGGGTGTGAAGAAATCGCCGACATCTGACATATCAAGGGGTCACTCCTTCAAACCCGTACCTTTGAAAAATCGACTGCGCTTCTTTTCCGGTCAAGTATTGATAGAAGCGTTCCGCCTCTTGGCGCTGCTTCGTGTCCGCGACGATGCCCATCCAATATTCGATCGGATTTCCTGTGTCCGCAGGGAACGTCC
Source organism: uncultured Caryophanales bacterium (assembly GCA_964514665.1). GTDB lineage: Bacteria > Bacillota > Bacilli > Paenibacillales > KCTC-25726 > CAZESH01. The sequence goes on along the minus strand of CAZESH010000058.1, from coordinate 16,126 downwards.
AAGCGATCTTCACTTTATCCGTAATAAAAGCATCTGTCTTATACACGAAGCCGGCGTCCACATTGCGCGATTCCACATAAGCGAGCACTTGCCGCACATCTTTGGCCAGAATCATCTTCTTCTGCAGCTGGTTCCACAGCGACATCTTCGTCAGGATCTGTTTGGCATACGCGCCAGCGGGAGCCGTAACCGGGTCGGCAATCGCCAACCTGCCGTAATCCTTGGACAGCAGCTGGTCCACTCCCTGCAACTGCGTGTCGGCATCGGCGGGAACCACCACCGTCATCCGGTTTCGCAAAAACGCTGCACGGTCTTTCTCCAGGATCAACTTCTTGTCCACAAGCGCTTGCACCGGCTGCCGGCCCGCCGATAAAAACAAATCGACAGGAGCTCCGTTTTCAATCTGCAAGCGCAGCGTTCCCGAACCGGCAAAGTTCATGACCAGCTTCACATTGCCGTGCCGCTTCTCATACTCCGCTTTAATCGCCTGCAGGCTGTCGGTCAAGCTGGCCGCTGCGGAAATGTATACTTTGACGCCGTCCTGAGAAGCCGAGGAGCTGCAGCCGCCCGCAATAACCAGCAAAATAAAAAAAAGCGATCCCAACCATCGGTATATTATATTCTTCATATTCAACTCCAAGACAAGTTAAGTTTTTTTATACATTATAACATAAGTTCGCCCGCTGACATCACGCCTCCATACGTAGCCGGAACGGATTATTTTTGACCCGTCGAATGGTTAATTTTTCATGAATCATCAAATGCTAAAGGCAAAGGAGGGATGACTTTGCCCAAGAAAAAGAAGCAACAGCCCACTCTCGCTCCGGGCATGAACACCAGCGATCCCCTGGAGGAAGAGGCAACCGAGAAAGAAAAGCGGCGCGGCGATTATACTGAAGTGACCCGGCTTTATTTGGACCGAACGCCGGAGGATTAAGGAGGATGCTTATGCCCGAACCTAATGACGACCCTAAAGACGACCCGCAAATCGATGATGCTTTCGAGGCTGAAACCGTAACTGATGGACGGATGCTTAAAGACGGCTTCGTTGAATTAACAGACAAGGATGAATACATGGATGAACCTTGAGTTTGGATTGCCGTATGCTCCGATATAAAAAAGAGGCCCTCTGTCCGAAGGATGAAGGGCCTCTCCAGTTTTGACGTTTGTCCGCCAAAACATTTACTTTAAAAGCGCGCGTTTTCCAGGCTGTCGAACTCTGGCAAAGCCTGATTTCTCCGCATGCACAATTGCCTTCATCTGTATCCCTCTCCAAAAAATAATGGAAGCCATATTCAAAACCCACTCCCAGTTTGGCTTTTCATATTATTTCATTTAATTTCGAAAATGTTTCGTTTAATTTGGCTGTTATTATATTGGAGTCCTTATATTCTGTCAATAGTTTCGATCATTCATAAAAGACTGCAATTGCTCCAAACTTGTGGTCCCTTCCATGGGCCCTTTCCTCATCACGGCCATTGCCCCGGAGGCATTGGCATATCGGACAGCCTCTTGCACGGACTTGCCCTGATTCAGCAAAGAAATGAATGTCCCCGCGAAACAATCGCCTGCCCCCGTGGGATCCACTTCCTTTGATTCATACGCCGCGATGTCGCAGGATATTTCACGCTCATAGACGCTGCACCCCTTGTCGCCTTTCTTTACGACTACACATGCGGCGTTTTTTCGCAGAACGGAACGCGCTGCCGGTTCTTCATCGTCAATTCCCGAAATCCATTTCAACTCTTCTTGCCCGGGCAGAAAAATATCGCAAATGTCCAAAACGTATAATATAAAATCGCGTATGCCCGGGTCGTTCATGATTTCTTTACGGATGTTGGGATCAAATGAAATTTTTGCATTTTTGCTTTTGGCGATCCGTATCGCTTTCTTAAACACCTCAATCATTTCTTCATTAAACGCGGAACAGCCCATGATATGCAGGTACTTGCAGCCTTCGAACATCTCTTCTTCGATATCCTGCCGATGGAGTGCCGCCGCCGCTGAATCCTTCAAGGTGTAAATAAAGTCGCGATCGCCGTTCTCTTTATAGGTGACAAAAGCAATTCCTGTAGTTTTGTTTAGTACGGTTCCAATGTATCGCACATCTACTCCATCCGCCTGCAGCCGTTTCACGTTTAGCGTTCCGAAGCTGTCGTTGCCGACCTTGGAAACAATCATGCATGAACTGCCGGTTTTTGCAGCCTGATCAATGAAAATCGCCGGCGCCCCGCTTGGCAAAGGTCCGACATACTCTCCGGGCTCCTCGAAAGATTGGCCGATCTTTTGGGCCATGACTTCAACTAAAATTTCCCCGATTGTAATGATTTCAGCCATACGATTGCTCCTTTCAGGATCAGTCTTGTTGCAGCAGGCTCCTTCACCTTATTGTCGATTTTGCCGAAATACCTTTCCCTCTTTGATTTCATCTACAAAAGTCTGAAGCCAGGCATAGTACTGAGCCGCATGGACGAGCTTATGCAAATCTTTCAGCGATTGATTTCGCACTTCCCCGGGTGTATCCACATGCAGGATCAGTTCTTTCAATTCCGGGGTAACTTCGTTGATGGCATTGATCATCACATCAATTTCACGCTGCAGCTTGATGGCAAAAAAGTTTTGGAACGCCGTGAAAAAATTCCCCTCCGCTTGATACAAATCCTTTCTCTCCTGCTTATTGTCCAGCTTCACAACCATATTCGAATCGAGAAGCGCTCTGACGACATAACTCATGTTGCTCTTGCTCATGCCCATGACATCTTTCATTTCTTCCAAAGTCATCGGCGACTCTTCAAAAAATAATATTCCGTACAACTTTCCCGCACTGGGCGTAACCCCGTACAAATCCATCGTATCAGCAATGGCATCGATTACTTTTTCTCGGAGTTCAAGCCTTTTTTCTGACCAATCGGATTCCGGCATTGCGTTTCACTTCCCATCCCCAACTATTGCTTCATACAAAAAAAATTGAATATCAACTATTATAACATTTTAAAAAACCAGTCCCAAAAATTAATCGATTCTTAACGTCCAGCACATACTCTGTTGACACTAAAAATAGATGATTATTGTACAATATTTTTTGTACAAAATGATTTTTATTGATATTATTTGGTATTTTTTATATTTATTCAATTTTTTTTGAACACAAGGAGGTCTTGATGAAACTGCTCCGAAAAATCGGCGAAGCTGAAACCGTGTTGTTTATTTTGCCGGCGCTGATTCCGTTATCGATGTTTTGGCTGATCCCGATGACCTACATTTTTTATTTAAGCTTTACCGACTGGGATTTCATGAATCCGGTCAAGCATTTTGTCGGGTTGAGCAATTATGCCGATCTGCTGCTGAACCCCGATTTTTACCAATCCCTGCGCGTAACGTTCACCTTTGCTGCAGGCACCGTGCTGCCGACAATGGCAGGCGGGCTCCTGCTTGCCCTGCTGCTTCACGACAAATTGGCCGGCTCGGCCGTATACCGGGCGATTCTTTTCTCGCCTTGGGTGACTCCGACTGTTGCCGTCTCCATCGTATGGGCCTGGATTTTTGAGCCGCGTGTCGGTCTGGCCAACATCATACTCAAAGCGCTGCATCTGAATCCCGTGCCATGGCTTCAGAATCCTGCATCGGCATTGGTGGCTGTCATCATCGTCACCTTTTGGAAGGGAATCGGCTGGACGATGGTGTTCTATCTGGTGGCGCTTCAGTCCGTCCCGAACGATCTGAAGGAATCGGCGCAGCTGGACGGGGCAAACCGTATCCAAAGCTTTTTCCGGATTACGCTTCCCCTGATTTCACCAACCAGCTTCTTTCTGGCGATTGTGCTGGTGATTGAATCACTTCAAGCTTACGATCAAATCAGCATTTTGACACAAGGTGGCCCATCGGGATCGACCCGCACATTGCTTTATATGTATTATCAGTCGGCCTTCGAACAATTCAATATCGGACAAGCTTCTTCCGTGTCGGTCGTGCTGGTTTTCATCTCTATCGCTTTGTCGCTGTCTTCTATCGCCGTATTAAAAAACAGGGTTCATTATTTATCGTGAAAGGAGTGAAACCGGTGAAAAACGAAACGACTCTTTGGCGTCTCCTGCGTCATCTCCTGCTGCTGGCAGCGAGCCTCGTCACGGCCTTTCCGTTTTTTTGGATGGCGTCAAGCGCCTTGAAAACGAATGATGAAATATGGTTGTTTCCGCCTGTACTGTGGCCGTCGCACCCTGTTTGGAGGAATTTTGCCGACGCATGGAATGCCGCTCCGTTCGAGCGATATTTACTCAACAGCGTAGGAGTTGCTTTGGCGATTGTATTCATTCAACTGATCAATTCGGCGATGATGGCCTATGCCTTTTCCCACATGAAATTTGTCTTGAACAAACCATTGATGGCGATCATTATGGTCAGCTATATGCTGCCGGTAGCCGCCACGTATTTGCCGGGTTACATCATCATTTCCGAGCTTCATCTGCTGGATACCTATACAGGACTTATTATTTCAAACGCTGTCAGTGTATTCTCCATATTTCTCGCAAGACAGGCATTTATGCAGCTGCCCAAAGAAATCGTGGAAGCTGCCAAAATCGACGGCGCCTCACATTGGCGTATCTTATGGTCGATGGCCGTACCGCTCTCCAAATCCACTTTCATCGTAATGTCGATTCTCACGTTCATCGGGCAGTATAACAACTATTTCTGGCCGATGCTGATCACGAAAAGCCCGGAAGTGAGCTTGATTTCCGCGGGTCTTCGCTCGTTCTTCGTCGAGGGCGGTGCGTACGGCCTGAAATGGCCGCTTATTATGGCCAGCAGCACGTTTTCCGTGCTTCCGCTGATCGTGCTGTTTGTCGCAGCCCAAAAATGGATTATTAAGGGGGTGAACAACAGCTTCGGGGTGAACAAAGGGTAGCGCCCTTCAATCGGACAGGACAAATTCAATTTATACAATGGAGGAGAAAAACATGTTTAAAATGAAATCCGTATTGGCAATGATGATGATATTTTTCGCAATTTTCGCCAGCGCTTGCTCCAATCAAGGAACAAAATTATCCGAGGCGCAAAATCAAGCAGCGCCGAAAGAAACGGCAGCTCCCCAGAAAACAGAAGTGCCCCAAAAAACAGAAGCGCCGAAAGCGCCCGTCGAAATCGAGTTTTGGTACGGTCTTGGCGGCAAGCTTGGGGAAAATGTAAAAGCGTTGATCGACAAGTTTAACTCATCTCAAAATGAAGTAGTTGTCAAACCGATTGTTCAAGGAAATTACTCGGAAACGTCACAGAAGCTGCAGGCTGCCATCGCCGCCAAAAAAGTTCCCGCCGCCGTGCTCGCTTCCAATGAAGAGTGGGCGCGCAAAGGCTATTTTGCGCAGCTTGACGACTTGATCAAAGAAGCCCCTTCGATAAAAGAGGACGATTATATCCCGGCTTTCTGGAATCAGGGTAAAGTGGACGGCAAGCAGTATTTCATCCCGATGTACGGAACGACGCAGGTGCTGTATTATCGTAAAGACCTGTTCGAAAAAGCGAATATTTCCCCGGATCAGCTGAAAACGTGGGAAGGACTGGCCGAAGCGGCAAAAAAACTGACCGCCAAAGAAGGCGGCAATGTGAAGGTATACGGCTGGGAACCGATGTGGGGATCCGGAAACTTGACGGATGCGGCACTCAGCCGGGGCGGAAAAATATTGAGCGATGACGGCAAGACGGTATTGATCGACAGCAAAGAATGGATAGATACTTGGAACGCCTTCCGCAAATGGATTCACGAGGATAAAATCATGCGCATTCATTCCGGCGGTCAAGGGTGGGAATATTGGTACAAAACGATCGACGACGTAATGAAGGATCAAGCTGCCGGATATACGGGATCGAGCGGCGACCAAGGCGATCTGGACTTCAGCAAAATCGCGGCATTCCCGCAGCCGGCATGGGCGGGACATGAAGCGAAGCCGCAAGCGGGAGCCCTTATGGCAGGCATTCCGGCACTTGCTTCGCCGGAGCAGCAAAAAGCTGCGATCAAATGGCTGGCCTTTTTCACAAGTCCGGAGAATTCCGCATTTTGGTCGATGAACACTGGCTACATCGCGGTCCGCAAATCGTCGTTGGATGACCCGGCGTTTAAAGCATTCAGCGAGAAAAATCCGCAAATCAAGGTGCCGCTTTTGCAGGCGCAAACCGCATCCCCTTCGTTTGTAGATCCGACCGGAGGCAAAATTAACGATGCGCTCAGTGTTGCCGCAGATAAAGTGGAGATTGAAAATATTCCGGCGGAGAAAGCTTTGAAGGAAGCGAAAGCGAAAGCACAGCAGGCGCTAGATAAATTAGGGAGGTAAAAAGCGTTGAAGCTGACCATTCATCTATCCTCTGCTGAAATCGGCAACCCTGCGTTGCTCCATCATGATTTCGAACTGCATGAAAAAGCGGATTGGCTCGCCATCAACGCAAAACAGCCGGCCGGGCAGTGGATGTATCTTCATTTGATCGATCCAGACGGTCATATCCGCATGCAGTATTTGTGCAAAAACGATGAATTTGCATTGGTTGTCGGTCCTGAAGCCGACCTGTGCAGCTGCGGCTCCGTTCCGGGGGAAATCCCCCCCGGAACTTGGACCGTCCGGCTTGCCGGCCAATGGAACAAGCCTTGGACCTGCGAATTGGAACTCGCCGCCATGACAGGCGAACCGGAGCGGCAAAGCACCATTGGCTGCGGCGAAAGCGTCTGGTGGACGAAGCAGACGGCTTTGGCCGATGCGAGTGCGGCAAGCTTGCCCTATACGTCCTACGATTGGAATCGCCCGACGAAAATCGGAGAACGATGGTATAAAGGCGACTTTCATATGCATACCCGCTTGTCCGACGGCAAACAGACCGCCAGGTTGCTGAATGCGTCGGCTGTGTCCCAAGGATTGGACTTCATCGCCATCACGGAGCACAATATTGTGACTACCGGGTGGCCGGAAACGGAGCTGCTGGTCATTCCGGGAGTGGAGATGACGGGCTCCAAGGGGCATTACAATGCGCTCGGCATTCGTGAATGGGTCCAACTGTGGGACGGCGACGGGAACGAATCCTCTCTGGAAACGGATCAAGGCATGGAGCGGATCTTGAAGCAATCGAGAAATTGCGGAGCGGTGAACAGCCTCAATCACCCGCTGCTGGCCCCTTGGGATTGGCAGCTTGGAGACATCCGCCTGGAGCTGTTCGATGTAATGGAAATTTGGAACGATCCGACGTTTCCCGACAATCCGGAAGCGACGGAGAAAGCTTTGAAAGCTTGGGATTTAATGTGGCAAAACGGGGTCCTTGTCTGGGCAATCGGCGGCAGCGATACGCATTTGCTTCCTCACGAAAGCTACACGGAAGGCGGGGAACCGTCTCTTGTAGGAGATCCGGCAACTTTCGTATGGACAGACCGCTGTTCGGCGTCTGCCATTTTGCAAGCCATTCGTTCCGGACACAGCTACGTGACCAGAGGGCCTGAGCTCGAGCCCAAGCTGCTTTGCGGCGGACAAACTTATCGTCCCGGGGATAAAGTGGCGTCGCCGGTTGGCGACTCCGGAACTGCGTCTTTCCTTTATGAACTTGAAATTCACAACGCTCCCTTCGGCAGCGTCGTGCACTGGATCGAAAACGGCGAACTCCGCGAAATACAAGCCAGCGATCCGAACAGCGTATGCCGTTTGGAATCGACTTGGGCACATAACCGCTTTCAATGGATTCGTGCGGAAATCAGAGATGCCGAAGGCCGCCTGCTTGCTTTCGTCAATCCGGTCTATAGCGGGGAGACGAGCCGACGCTTGACCTATTGGTCGGAAGTGCTGGAGCGGTTGAAAAGATAAGGAGATACCGCTTATGGCTATTTTGCGGATAGGAGAACAGGAAATACGCATCGACGGGATTTTGTTTGATAAAGACGGGACCTTGTTTGACTTTATGAGCTTATGGGGCGCCTGGGCGCAAAATTTGCTCGCAGCGCTGAAGCCAGCTCTGCGGTTCGAAGCGGAGCCATCGCCTTTCCGCTTGCTCGGTACGCTGCATGACGAGCAGGGTAATGTGAGCGGATACGATCCGAAAGGACCGCTTGCCATGGCTTCCATTCCGGAGATCGAAACGATTGCGGCTTGGCATCTGTATGTAAACGGAAAGGCTTGGAACGACGCTTTGGAATTGGCGAGAGGTTATTGCCGCTCGGCCGAGCTTCAAGCCGGGCAGAATGCCGCGGTAACGCCGATTGCCGGATTGACTGGTTTTTTAGATCAATGCAGCGCATATGGGGTGAAAACAGCCGTTGTCACCTCCGATACGACCGAGTCGGCCGAGAAACATCTGCAATGGGCGGGGATAAGGCATCAATTTCACAGTATCATCGGCGAAGATCAAGTTTCTGTCGGCAAGCCGCATCCGCAAATGGTCGAGATCGCTTGCAGCGAATTGGGGCTGCATCCTTCGCAAACGGTGCTGATCGGCGATTCCAACGGCGACATGCAAATGGGCAAACAAGCGTGGGTCGCTCGGGTTATCGGGATCGCCGCGGACGGGCAAGCGAAACAGGCTCTTTACGACGCGGACGTCTTGATTTCAAGCTATGAAGATTTGGCTTTGAGGCGATAAAATATACAGAAACATTCGGGAGTACTATATGGGCTGGTTATTATTAATGTTGGCCATTCTGTTCGAATTGGCCGGTACGACGACAATGAAATATTCGGGGAGTTTGACGAAGCTGTATCCTTCGATCATGATGTTCCTGTTCTACGGACTCAGCTTGACCTCCCTCACCTATGCAGTCAAGTCGATCGAAGTCAGTGTAGCTTACGCAGTATGGTCCGGTCTTGGAACTGCAATGATCGCCGTTCTGGGTGTAATTCTTTTTGACGAGAAAATTACACCCATAAAGATATTTTCCATCGTCTTCATTATCATCGGAGTCGTTGGCTTGAAATTGGGCGGGAACGGTCTTGTCAAATAATCCTTACAAAAAGCAAAGAGTCCTTGCTGGGCAAGGGCTTTTTCTGATTTCCCCCGATACCCTCCCGCTTCACCGCAGCCGCCAAAAAAATTATTGAAAACGGGGCACAGCCTCTCATCTGTCCTCGCGGGTTTGCAGGTGCTGCAATTCTGAGAAGCGGAATTACTGCTGGCTTCAGGCGCGTTTGCTGCAAGCATCGATGGAAGCGTACAAACAGCGATTTGTTTATTACCCTCCCGGCATTGTGGCCGACAAAATCTATCGCAATCGAGACAACCTGAACTATTGTAAGGAGCTCAGGATTCGCCTCAAAGCCGATCCCTCGTATAGTGGGCGCTTGATTTCCCCTTGGGATGTAAAATGCAAGAGACCGCGAGATTTCGCCGTCTCTTTGCTCAATTCTTCACAAAACTTTAGCTAAAAAAGCTTGCGTCCGCTCGTGCTTCGGATGCTCGAAAACTTCCTGCGGCGGGCCTCCCTCCACGACCATGCCCTGCTCCATGAATAAAATGCGGTCGCCGACTTCGCGCGCGAAGCCCATTTCATGGGTGACGACCACCATTGTCATTCCTTCTTTGGCCAGATCCTTCATGACGGCGAGCACCTCTCCGACCATTTCCGGGTCGAGCGCCGATGTAGGCTCATCGAACAGCATAATTTTCGGCTCCATGGCCAGCGCTCTCGCAATCGCAACGCGCTGCGCCTGTCCTCCCGACAAGGAAGCGGGATAAGCGTCCGCTTTATCTGCCAAACCCACTTTAGCGAGCAGCTCCAAAGCTTTGCGTCGGGCTTTCTCCAGCGGCCAATTTCGGACCTTCACAGGCGCTATCGTGATGTTGTCCAGCACTTTCATATGCGGGAACAGGTTGAACTGCTGGAATACCATCCCGACCTCGGCGCGAATTTCGCAAATGTCCGTACTTTTATCCATAAGGGAAATTCCCTCAATCCGGATATCTCCGCTCTGCGGCTCTTCGAGCAAATTCAAGCATCGCAAAAAGGTAGACTTGCCCGAGCCGGAAGGACCGATCACGACGACAACCTCTTGCGTTGCGATCTCTACGCTTATTCCCTTCAGCACTTCGATCTGTCCAAACGACTTCTTCAAATCACGCACTTGAATAATGGGGCTCATCTGCGGCTACACTCTCCTTTCCAAGTAAGCAAGCAGCCTGCTTAAGGAATAGGTAAGTATCAGATACACGAAGGCCGCCGTCAAGTAAGGCTCCCAGATTCGCATATATTGACCTTTCATCGCATTGCTCCAATACATAAGCTCCGGAGCCGCAATGAGCGCTACCAATGAGGAATCTTTAACGAGCACAATAAATTCGTTGCCGAAGGCCGGAATCATGCGTTTGACGGCTTGAGGCAAAATAATAAATCGCATCGCTTCCCAATGAGTCATGCCCAAGGAGCGCGCCGCTTCTGTCTGGCCTTTATCAATGGATTGAATACCGGCGCGGTAAATTTCCGCGCAATAGGCGGCCGAATTCAGAGAAAGCGCCGCAATAGCGGCAACGATAGGGTTGGTTTTACCCAAAAACAAAGGAACGAAACCAAAATGCACAAGCAAGACTTGCACCAAAAGAGGGGTTCCCCGAAAAAAATTGATGTACCCGCTCATGGCGACGCTGAAATACCATCGCCTCGACATTTTTCCGAATCCGACACCAAGGCCAAAGAAAGCTCCAAGAACTATAGACAAGACGGAGATGCCGATCGTGAATAAAGTCCCCTTGAGCAGTAAAGGAGCGTAATCAAAAATAATGCCGAATTTGAAATCCATCGCAGTCTTCCTTTACTTCCCTAAATTAGAAATATTCGGGTCTTCGCCGAACCATTTTTTGTACAATTTCGCGTACGTGCCGTTATCGATCACTTTTTTGATCGCGGGATCCAGTTTCGCCTTCAGGTCGCTGCCTTTTGGAAAGGCGAGTCCGTAATACTCGGGCTTGAAATTCGCAGTATCCGCCACTGCTTTGAGTTTCTTGTCGGGATGGTTCTTCACGTACTCGCGAATAATGGCGATATCGGCGACTACCGCGTCAGCTCCGCCTTTCTCCATCTCAAGCAGCGCCACCGCATTGCTGTCGAACTTCTTCAAATCCGAATTGCCTTGGCCCATAATGCCGGTCATCAGGTCGTCCGCCGTTGTTCCGCTTTGTACGGCTATCTTCTTGCCTTTCAAATCTGTCGCGCTTTTGACGGTGCTGTCCGCTTTGACCAATATCATGTTGGTTGATTCAAAGTAAGGAACCGAAAAATCATACGATTTCTTGCGGTCGTCGGTAATCGAAATGCTCGAAATTCCCGCTTGATATTCCGTGCCTTGCTTCACGCTCTCCAGCATCGTATCCCAGTTGACGTTCTTCACTTCGTACTTAAGGCCCGCTTCCTTCATGACCTCAGCCAGAAAATCGATGTCGAATCCGACAATTTTGTCTTTATCCATGTACTCCATAGGCGCGTAAGTCGCATCCGATGCGAACATATACGTTTTGCCCGCAGCGCCTCCGCCGGAAGCGCCGCCGCTTTGGGATGCGCAGCCCGCTATCGTGAAAGCCAGTATAACCGCAAAGGCCAAGGTCGTCCATTTTTTCATTCTACATCTCTCCATATTCTTAATTTATGTATAGCATAAAGAGATTCTATCAATAAAATGAACAATGGACAATATTTAATTGTAATAAAATCTTACTTTTTATGTCACGAAAAAAAGAACCGAAGCAAGCGGTTGCCTGCTGCAGGGCAATGTGTTTACCTAGTTGAACTTTCATGCCAACAAAGCCCTTTTTTGCCGCTACGGCGTTCAATTGTGGGCGAATCCATGGTGCTCGATGAAGGCTCGGGAGCCATACTCGTCTGCCCCGCAATTCCTGCCTCCGTGGAACATTCACTTAACGATACGGCGGAAAAACCTTGGTTGCAACCAAAAGTTTTTCCCGGAATCGGATGCCACCCAAATGCACCAATTTCTTGCCCTGCATTGAGTAGGCAAGGTCCAGTAACCGAGTAAAATGAAAAAAAGCCCTTGATACACAAGGACTCTCATCATGATGCGGTCGAGAGGACTCGAACCTCCACGGGGTTACCCCCACTACCCCCTCAAGATAGCGTGTCTGCCATTCCACCACGACCGCAGGTCACAATAGTATACTATAAAAATGAGGGAAAGAAAATACATGGTGAGCCATGAAGGACTCGAACCTTCGACACCCTGATTAAAAGTCAGGTGCTCTACCAACTGAGCTAATGGCTCAAACTGTGCCCTGGCTTTCAGTTCTCGAAATCAGCAGGACTTTGGCCGAGATTACCACGGCTTGTTGAAAGTGACCCGTAGGGGATTCGAACCCCTGTTACCTCCGTGAAAGGGAGGTGTCTTAACCCCTTGACCAACGGGCCGTACTGCCTAAGACAACATTTGTTATTATAACGGATACTTCCCCTAATGACAAGGGGAAATTTTGGGCCCGACAGCAGCCTTCCGGCGATGGGTCCGGGAGCGGCCTTTCGGCGATTAACGAGCTTTTGATGTTGTTTCCGGCCGAGCCGTTGCCTATGCCTCATAGCTTGCCATTCCTGGGCTCGCGAGACGCTCGTAACGGACACAGGAGCCGCTATTTGATGATTTTTTGTAAAATATTGTAACTATCGTGGTGAATAAGGGCCCCTGTGTCCGAACAACTTACTTATAAGTACTTATTTTCAAATATAACGGACGTAAGGTCCGCATCAGCAGCAGTAAACGATCAATCGATAGGCTGCACACAGAAATCGAAAGTTTTCATTTCCAGAGCAATAAAAAAACCGCAGCAGATGCGGTTTGCCTTAAGTACGGAGAGAGAGGGATTCGAACCCTCGCGGCTGTTACACCCTAACGCTTTAGCAAAGCGCCCCCTTCGGCCTCTTGGGTACCTCTCCATGAGTATAAACTTGCGGCCGGTTTGAGGAGTATGGCTCCCCGAACAGGACTCGAACCTGTGACAACTCGGTTAACAGCCGAGTGCTCTACCAACTGAGCTATCGGGGAACGACAAGGAATAATGTATCACGAATCGGGATTCAAGTCAAGAAGTTTGCCGACCGCTTTTTTATGCAATTATTGGCTTGCTGCAGGCAGCGCTTTTTGCTTCAATTTCCCCCTGCATGCGCCGCAGGCATACTTGCGTATGTCGACTTTCCGCTTGCGGTAATACTCCCGGCTGCACCGCGTGCAAACCAAATGATAACGCACCGGTTCGCTCTTCCTGTCGGCCGCCGCCGAGCTGCAGTATCTTGAACCGCCAACCTGTTTCAGCAGCGCTTTGAAATCGCTGTCGCGATGTTTGTATCCTTTTTTCAATAAATGCAAATGATAATGGCACAGCTCGTGTTTGATGATTTTCACGACCTCGTCCGCCCCGAACTGCTCCCAATGGCGCAGACTGATCTCGATGTTGTGGGTTCGCATGAAATAACGTCCGCCCGTGGAGCGCAGCCGTTTGTTGAAAGATGCCCTGTGCAGAAAAGGACGCCCGAAAAACTGCAGCGAAATCTGTTCCACCCAGGCTTGAAGCTCGGCATTGTCCATTTTCATCCCTCTCCTGGCACCGGCCGGGTATTGGCATTCTTCTTGAATTATAGCGGCTCAATACGCTACACTGTCAAGTAGAACGATACGTTCTCAAGCGACCCGAAAAGGAGAATGCCGTTTATGCCCGTTATGAAATTTGTCATCCTGCAGGACCAACAAGCGATCCGCTTCGTGGAAATCCCCGAGTCTCACGCTTATCAGCTGACCGCGCTGCATCATCGCCTGAACAAGGAGGTCGGAAAACTCACGGCCGCCGACGTCCCCGATCTGCCCAAAGCCTTGGCGGAATGCGATGGTTTGGAGCTAACCGACAACAGCCAAACGATTGTCAGCGCGCTCGATTACATCAACGGTTTGGAAACAGAATGGTCCTCCATACAGGAAAAAAGCTACCCGATCATTTCCCTGCTTACGGAAATCCGCGCCCTGCAAGCCCAGCTGGAGCAGTGGTACGAGGAGGAAGCGTAAAACGAGACATCTCGACTAAACAGGCACAGACTTCCCCGTTCCGTCATAAGATTAAGTACAGTCAGATGGGAAAAAGGAGCTGAATGCATTGCCAACCTGGTTATGTCATCAATTGTCGCGTGCTTTTCAGAAAAAGGACCGCCGGCAGATTCGACTGCTGAATGACTGCTGGTTTTTCTACCGCACAAAATTAACAAAAGCCAATTAATTTAGAATTGCCCTCTCGAACCGAATCAACCATTCGGTTCTTTCATTGTCAAGCTGATTCTGCCTTTATTCGCGTCCACGCCAAGCACCCAAACGGTGACAATGTCTCCAACGGATACGACCTCGGTCGGATGCTTTACATATTTATCGCTCAGCTGGGAAATATGCACAAGTCCGTCCTGCTTCACCCCGATATCGACAAAGGCGCCGAAATCGATCACATTGCGGACTGTCCCCTGAAGCTCCATGCCGGGCTTTAAATCTTCCAGCTTCAATACATCGGTATGAAAAATCGGCTGCGGCAGTTCTTCGCGCGGGTCCCGGCCCGGCCTTTGCAGACTGTCGAGGATATCCTTCAAGGTCGGTATTCCCACTTCCAGACGCTCAGCCAGCTTCTCCGCTTCAACCTGCTGCAGCTTTGACTTCAAAGGCGCAGAGCCGAGCTGCTCCTTGCCGATCGCCAGCTCGTTCAGCAGGCGATCGACGACCGCGTAGGACTCCGGATGAATCGGGGTATTGTCGAGCGGCTCCTCGCTCCCGTTGATACGCAGGAAACCGATGCACTGCTCATACGTTTTGGCGCCCAGTCTCGGCACCTTGAGCAGCTGCTCGCGGCTCCGAAACTTGCCCTTCTCCTCGCGGAACTTGACGATATTACGCGCCGTGGTCGCATTGATCCCGGACACATATGACAAGAGAGAAGAAGACGCCGTATTGAGCTCGACCCCGACGTGGTTGACCGCCGATTCGACAACGGCCTTAAGGCTTTCCTCCAGCTTTTTCTGCGTGACATCGTGCTGATACTGCCCGACGCCGATTGATTTCGGATCGATTTTGACCAGCTCGGAGAGCGGGTCGTGAAGCCGGCGGGCGATCGAAACCGCGCTTCGCTCGGCCACGTCCAGCGCGGGGAATTCCTCCTGCGCCAGCTTGGAAGCGGAATATACGCTTGCTCCCGCCTCATTGACGATAATGTATTTCAGCTCTCGATCGTCCAGTTTGCGGATCAATCCCGCAACGAACTGTTCCGTTTCCCTCGATGCCGTGCCGTTGCCGATCACGATCGTCTCCACCCGATACGTTTCAATCAGACGCCGGAACACCGCTTCCGCTTCGGCGACTTTGTGGTGCGGCGCTGTCGGATACGTGACGGCAACCTCAAGCATTTTCCCCGTTTCGTCCACTACGGCCAGCTTGCAGCCGGTGCGGAATGCGGGATCAACGCCAAGCGCGGTCTTTCCCTTGACCGGAGGCTGCAGCAGCAGATTGCGAAGATTTTCGGAGAAGATGCGAATCGCCTGCTCCTCGGCTTTTTCCGTCATCTCGCCGCGAATTTCCCGCTCGATCGACGGTGCGATCAGGCGCTTGTAGGCATCCTCGATCACCTGGGTCAAAAGCGATTTCACCACGGACTCGCCGCGGATCATCCTGCCTGCCAGATAGCGGTGGATCTCTTCGGCTTCCATTTCCAGCCTGATCCTGAGGATATCTTCCTTCTCCCCGCGGTTGATGGCCAGAATGCGATGCGGCGGCAGCTTTTTCACCGGCTCCCGATACTGATAGTACATCTCGTATACGGACTCCAGCTTGTCATCCTTCGCCTCGCTGACGAGCACGCCCTTCTCCCTCGTTCTGCCGCGGATCCAAGCGCGAACGGCGGCGTCATCGGACAAACCCTCGGCCAGAATGTCCATGGCTCCCTGCAGTGCGTCCTGCGCCGTATGTACTTCTTTCTGCGGATCGATATATCGGGCAGCCTCCGCCTCCGGCTCGCAGCGCTTCGGCTGCGAAGCGATCCATTCGGCAAGCGGCTCCAGTCCCCTTTCCTTGGCGACGCTTGCTCTTGTCTTCCTTTTTTGGCGATAGGGACGGTAGAGATCCTCAAGCTCTTGAAGCTTTTCCGATTTCTCTATAGC
>CAZESH010000057.1:0-17787 GCA_964514665.1 uncultured Caryophanales bacterium | reverse complement strand
GACGTATCCGTAAGCACAATGACCAGCTCTTCACCTCCGAATCTGCCGGCAATGACGATCCCCTCGCTTTCCTCCATGACGATTTTGGCCACCTTCTTCAGCAGCAGATCGCCTGCTTGATGTCCATGGGTATCATTCAACCGTTTGAAGTTGTCGATGTCGCCGAAGATGATCGACACCTTTTCCTTTTGCCGGACGAACTGCTCAATCCGATTGATTAAATAGCGGCGGTTATACAGGCCGGTCAAGCCGTCCTTGATGGAGGAGGCATAAACCGCCTGCAGCAGCTCCACCACCCGTTCGAACAAAATCAAAAACAGCGTGATGTAATACACCAGCGGGAGAAAGTTTTCCACGAAAATCAAAAAGGACATTTCTCCTTTAAGGAGGTAAACATGGATCATGCGGGAAAGCTGTACGATGGTGTAGACGATCAAACCAAAGTTATATTTAAAGCGCTGGCCGATATACGGTGATATTAAATAGAAGCTGAGGAAAATCAGCAGCAGCAAAAAAATTTCAATCCAAAGGTTTTGCAGCTGGATAAAGTGAAGCGGGGGATTTTTCGCCTGCTGCACGACATAAAAACGGAGTCCGCTTATTAGCGCTGTGGCGATAAGAAAGCTGTAAAAAAGCAGATATTCACGTTTGGTCGAGGCATTGTACAGCTGGAAAATGCCCATGTTGATCAGAATAAACGCGAACGTTTGCAGAACCTGTGCTCCGTATTGCATGCCGGGACCCGTGTTCTGATTCATGGCGATCAATATCAGGTGCTGGATGACAATCAGGGCAAGCGACAGCGTCAAAGACAAATAGGCTTTTCTTCTGCGCGTGAAGGAAAGCCGAAAAGCGACGATCAGCATGATTATAAGAATAACCGTGCTGTTCGCGAGCGCGAAAACCTGCCCTGACGAACCGAAAAACAATTCGGATAGCTTCATTCACTACTCCTTGCCCGATAATGGAAAAATTCTATTTTCATTATAGCAAAATTACACTCTTTCCACATCGCTTTCTGTAATATTTTGTCGAAGCATGAAAACATGGACGGGAGCAAGCGGAACGTGTTACTGTAAAAGGAACAAACAATATGAAACTATGGAAATTTGCGATTGTGCGACCGGTTTTGATGGGAGGAAATTCGATTGAAAGTGCTGCAGGCTTTGTTTTTCCCTCCGGAGCAGCCGGGGGGAGTATCCTCGATGGTACCTTATATTCAAGAAAGATTTATCAAATTAGGCTGGGAGATGGAGCTGTTCTCGCTGCCGAAACGCATACGCGGCAAAGGAAGCGGAGAGGTTGTTTTTGAAACCTTTGACTGGAAGCAGTTTGAAGGCAATGCGCTTGTGGACAAATACATTCAGACATTCCGCGATTATAGATGGTGGACGCAGCTTCGGCTGAATAAGCGGTACGATTTGATTCATGCCCACCATCCGATTGCCGCGCTTGTGATGAAGCAGGTGTTTCCCGAAACGCCGGTGCTGATGACGGTGCACTCCAGCTATGAAAACGAGTTGATCTTGAACGGCAAGATTTCCAAAGGCGGCAGTGAGGAAAGCTTCTTTGTTTCTTTGTACCGGGAGCTGGAAGTGCATGTGGATAAGATCATGACCGTATCGGAGTCGTTCAAACGCTACCTTGCCGATTATGTGCATGAACCGCAGCGGATCGAAGTGATCGCCAACGGCTTTGACGAGAAAAGATTCCGTCCGATTGTCCATGATAATCCCGTCCCCCAACTGATCACCGTATGCAGGCTCGTTCCGGCAAAGGGGCTGGATGTTCTGCTGCAGGCCTGCTCGGAATTAAAACGGCGCAACCATGATTTTGTGCTGCATATTATCGGAGACGGGGAGATCCGCGAGCAGCTGGAACGGATGGCCGTGGAGCTGAATATTTACGATGAGACGATTTTTTACGGCTATATGCTGCATCCGGAGGAATTCATGCCGTTCTTCGACATCTTCGTGCTGCCGTCGAGAGCGGAATCATTCGGATCCGTATTCGCTGAGGCCGCGCTTTGCTGGTTGACGCTGATCGGCACCGATGTCGGCGGGGTCAGCGAACAAATCGAAAACGGCAAGAACGGATTGCTTGTACCTGTCAATGACGCGGACGCATTGGCGAATGCGCTGGAAACAGTGATGACCGATCCCGATTACCGGTACCGGCTGGCGCGTGCGGCGAGGGAAAAAGCCAAGAAGCAATACTCGCTGAATCGTGTGATCAATCAAATCAAAAAGGTATACAGCCAATACGAACAAACTGCAGGCCCGGAGGTGCAGGAATGAGCGCGTTTCGCTTCATGCATGCGGCAGATCTTCATCTCGACAGTCCGTTTCGCGGCTTGAGCGGCCTTCCTGAGGCGATTCGCAGCGAGATCAGGGAATCGACCTTTCGGGCCTTGGAGAATATGGTGACATTGGCGCTTGATGAAGCCGTCGATTTCGTGCTTATTGCCGGAGACGTCTATGATGCCTCAGACCGCTCGCTGCGCGCCCAGCTCAGATTCCAACGCGAGCTGCGCAGATTGAGCGCTGCGGGGATTGCGGTGTTCATCGTGCACGGCAATCATGATCCGGAAAGCGGCAGCCGCGCCGAACTGGCATGGCCGGAACGGGTCCATTTCTTTTCTTCGCTCGAGGCTTCCCGGATAGGCGTAAACAGTCGCGGGGGAAAGCGCGTGGCGGAAATTTCCGGGATGTCCTTTGCCTTCGTCTCGGTGACGGACAATCTTGCGCAAAAGCTTAGTCCCGGGGATCCGTCGCTTTATCAGATCGCCCTGCTGCATGCCAATGTCGACGGCGATGGAGACCACGACAATTACGCCCCGTGCTCGAAGCGGCAGTTGGCGCAAAGCGGCTTTGATTATTGGGCGCTCGGACATATTCATATGCGCCGTGTGCTGCAGGAACAGCCGCTGATCGTTTATCCGGGAAATATCCAGGGCAGAAGCATAAAGGAATGCGGAGCGAAAGGCTGTTATATCGCCGAGGTTTCCGAGACGGGAGAGACCCGCCTTGATTTTCACGCGATCGATGCCGTTCGCTGGTTTCACGAGGAAATCGATGTGGAAGCGGCAGCTTCCGAGCAGGAGCTGAAGGACGAACTGGAAGCCCGATTGGAAGAGTTGAGAGAACAGGCGGAAGGACGCTCCGCAGTGGTCCGTATCGTGCTTGCAGGACGCACGCCGCTGTATGGCAAGCTCGCCCAGCCTGCGTTTCTGCAGGAGCTGACAAGCGAGCTTAGGAGCGATCAGGAGCGTTTTGCGGACGACAGGCAGACGCCCTTCTTATGGATCGAATCGCTGGAGAATCGCACGGGCATTCCGGTAGACTTAAGCGAGCTGGCAGGTCAGGACAGCTTTATTGGAGATCTTCTCAGATTGACCGAACGCCTGCTGCAGGACGAGCACCTGCTGCAAGCGTTTGGCGAGCAGGCCATGCAGCCGCTGCTCGGCAACCCGAAGGCGGTCAAATATTTGCAAAGCGCGAGCCTTGACGATTTGAGGCGCCGGCTGGGCGATGCCCGCGAGCTTGCCGTCGATTCGCTGGCCGGTGAAACGGGGTGGGACGATTGAAGATCAACCGCATACATATGTACGGCTTCGGCATTCATGCCAATCGTGAGTTTGAATTGGATCCGGCAGCGCCGGTTTCGCTGTTTTACGGAAGAAACGAAGCGGGCAAAAGCACGATGACGGGCTTTATCCGTTCCATCCTCTTCGGCTTTGCGCAGAAAAATCACCCAGAGCGGTATGCGCCTCCGCAAGGAGGCGGTTACGGGGGATATTTGCTGCTAAGCGACGACCAAGGAGGGAAAATCCGCGTCGAGAGAACTACCGCCGCAGGCTCCAAAAGCAGTTCCTCCGGCCAGCTGACGGTGATTCGCGAGGATGACGGAACGAAGGCGGACGAGCATCTGCTGCAGGAAGTATTGGGGGGCATATCGGCGGATTTGTACCGCAATTTGTTCGCTTTCGGTTTGACCGAGCTTCAGGAGCTTCGCTCCCTGCAATCGGAAGAAATCGGCAGCTATTTGTTCAGCACCGGGATGGGCATCGGCGGAAGCGCCATCATCAAGACGGAAAAAATGCTGGCACAGCGCATGGAACAGCTGTACAAGCCGCGGGGCAGCAAACAGGAGATCAACGGACTGCTGAAAGAAATCGAGTCAAGTGAATTGGCGCTGCGCAAAAGCAAGGAACTGCTTTCTGCATACAACGCCCGCGTGCAGGAGCTGCAGCAGCTGGAACGGCAGCTGGCGGAGGCGCAGGAAGCGCTCGACCAAGAACGCGGCAGTCTGGAATGGCTGGACAAATGCGTCAAGGCATGGGATGAATGGCTCAGCTTGCAAACGCTGGAGCAGGAGCTGCGCGAGCTTCCGGCTTTCTCCGTTTTCCCCGAGGATGCGTTGGCCCGTTATGAACAGCTGCGTGAAGAATCGGAAAGCGTGACGGCAGCCGTTGCGGAAAAACGGCAAAAGCTGGAGCAGCTGCAAACCGAGGTGGAGCGGATACGGCTTGACGATCGCCTGCTGGAGAAGCTTCCGGCGATCGATCGGCTGATGGAAAAGGCCGCGGTTTATCGCGAGAACGATCGCACGATTGTGGAACTGAAAGGTGAAATGGAGCATTTGAACGGACAGGTCGGCGATTGCATCCGGCACATTGACGATGCCTGGACAGAGCATGATCTGTTGCGATTTGGCGCGACGGTGGAAGAGAAAGAGCAGGTGCGGCGCTTTAACGAGGGCTTCGAACAATCAAAGCTGGAGCTGCGGAATGCGGAAGCGGAGTTAAAGGCGCTGCGGGCGCGCGAGCAGGAACTCAGCCGCACGCTTCGCCAGAAGACGGAGCGGCTGGAGCGGCTTAAGGCGGACAGGATGGGAGCGCTCGGTTGGATCAAGTCCGGCGATCTCGGACAGTTCGATAAAATTTGGGCCAATTTGCGCAGCGCATTGAATGAGCGCAAGGAATTATCCTTAAAGCGTGAATTTTCTGAGCGGCGGATCGCCGACCTGAAGCAGTGGATCGAAAGGGAAAACCGTACTGCCGGAAAAGCCGGAGAATTGCCCGGAGGGACAAGATTGCGCACTTTGATCCTGACCGCAGGCGTGATCCTCAACGCGGCGCTGCCGCTTTACTTGTGGCTAGCTGCCGGTGAAAAGGTGCTTGCCGCCGTCAGCTTTGCCGTGCTGGCCGCTGTAAATGCACTGCAGTGGTTGCAGCCGCTGAAAAGCGGCAAAGCCGCAGCTACGCAAGCATCCCCGCAGGAAGAAGCCGTGAGGCAGGCGGAAGATGAGCTTGCCAAGCAAACGGCGGAGCTTGCCGAACTCGATCGCCGGCTGAACGGACTTTTTGCTTCGCTGGTAGATGAGAAGCAGGCTGCGGCCGCAGCTGCCGAGTATTCGCCGCAGCAGTCCTTCTCCCCGTTTTCCTATGAGCAGAGTGAGCCGTGGATCCGCATGCTCGAGCAAGCGGCAGATGCTTGGAAGCGCACGGATGCGGAAGGCGCCCGTTTGACCACAGAGCTTTCCGAGCTTGAACAAAGCGGCGAAGCGATCACTGAATTGATCGATCGTGCGGAGCGTGAACTGCACAGGCGGCAAAGCGATGCGGAAGCGATGACGGATGAGTGGTCGGTTTGGCTGTCCCGGCACAGGCTGCCTGCCGGTTTGTCGACATCGGCGGTATTCGAGATCGAGAATTTGGCCGAGCAGGGACGACAGCTGCTTGTGCAGCTTGAAAGACGGAAAAGCAAGCATGACGATCTGCAGCATCAGAATATCCGCTTCGAGCAGGCTTGCGCGGAGCTTGCGGAAATGAAGATCAGCGCCGATGAAGACTGGGTGGTCGTGCTCAAGCGGCTGAAGAGCGAGGCCGATACACTGAGCCGTCTGCGCGAGGAGAAGAACACGAAAACGCTGCGCTTGCGGGAGCAAGCTGATGAGCTCAAGCTTGCTCAGGAGGCGCTTGTGCGGACGAATCAGCGGATTGCGCAGCTGTGGAACGAAGCGAACGCCGACAGCGAAGAGCGTTTCCGGGTTCTTGCGCGCCAATATGACCGTTTCAACGAACTGAAGGCGGAAATCAGGCAAAAGCATGTATTTTTAAGCACGCTGGCGGGTGCTGCGGAGCGCGATGAACTGTACCGGACCTTGCAGCAGTCCGACGGCGATTCGCTGATTTCCGCGCGGGAAAAGACGAGGGAACGCGTCGCGGAGCTCGGTGAAAGCTTGAATGCGCTGCATGATGCTAGAGGCGGGCTGCGCAATGAAATCGCCAAGCTGGAATCGGGAGGCGAGCATGCGGACAAGCTGCAGAAGCTGCAGGAGAACATCGCCGCCTTTAATCAGGCGGGCGCGCAGTGGAGCGTGTATGCATTGTGTGCGGAAATTTTGCGCAGCGCAAAGGAAATTTACGAAAAGGAAAAGCAGCCCGGCGTGCTGATGAAGGCGTCGGAATATTTTCAGGCGATCACCGAAGGGCGGTTCAGCCGTATTCTCTCGCCGATCGGCTCCAAGCAGATCATTGCCGAGCGGGCGAACGGGGAACAGCTGGAAACGTCGCAGCTCAGCAAGGGTACTGCAGAGCAGCTGTACCTTGCCATGCGCTTTGCCCTGGCCGACGAATACAGCAAAAAGGTTTCGCTGCCGATCATCATCGACGATATTTTCGTCAATTTTGACCAACCCCGATTCTACAATGCGCTGCGGGTCATGCAGCAGGTTGCAAGGCGCCATCAGATCTTGATGTTTACTTGTCACCCGCATATGAAACAGGCCGTAAGCGAGCTGATTCCGGGAAGCCGCTTGATCGATTTGCACCATTGATTTTCGATTTCATTGACCTGATTGAATGAGGTACAGTTCGGCCCTGAGGAGGATTTCTGCTTGGGGTTTCGATTTCTTTCCTGCGGAGATGTTTGAATGACCAGTCCAGACCTGACAGACCAAGAACCATCGCAGCATTGGCATAAAGGGGGAGTTCTCCGACTTTCATGGTTCTAGGTCTCTCAGGTCCTCCCTTTAGCAACGAAAAACAGACTCACTAGGGAACAGAAATCCCTCTCCAACATTTTGAATATGCTGCATCCTCTTGTACAACTGACTTTGTCTTCAATCTGGGGCAAAATAAGCTTGCCCTCTTTTGTTTTATAAATTATTTGAATATTCTTTCATTATCCAAGTTAAAAGTATATATTAAACATAAACAAATACCATATAATTAAAAACGGACATAAACAAATGAACTCAAAATAATTGAAAGCGCTTTATCGGGGGCGGGGCCATATGCGAGTCTGGAACAATCTGATGTTGAAAACAAAGCTGTTTATCGCTTTTTCGGCGGTTTCGCTGATTCTTGTGAGTTTGACCTGCTACCTTTTGTATTATAAAAACGATATCGACGCCAAAAATCAAGCGTTCCTGTTATCTACCACGATCTCCAAGCAGTACAGCAAAACGATAGATTTGTTCATCAAAGACACCGAGAAGTATTCGCTCTCCATCTTCGGGGATACCGTGATTCAAAGCGAATTGTTCGATCATTATCATTCGACCGATTCGTTTGATCAATTGAACATCTCCAGCACGCTGGTCAACCGCCTGTTCTATTATGCCTTTCAGAGACCTTATCTGCAGGGCCTTTATTTGTTCACCCTGGACGGGGAGGAGTACAGCTTGGACTATACGGATTCAAACCGGGGTTTGTTGGATGAAAGCTGGTACAAGAACATCGATCTGTTGGAAAATCGCAGATTTTTGCTGCTGCCTACCGCTGAAGAGAAAACGAACGGCAACAAAACAACGAAGGTCATTTCTTTTGTGCGCAGCATTAATAACATTCCCAGCCGTCATGCTTTTGCCTATCTGAAAATCAATATCGATGCCGCAGCGATCCGCGATATTCTGATCAGTTCCATCGGCAATCAGGTGGAGCAAAAGATGCGTGTTCTGGTCGCCACAAATGACGGACATTTTATCTATGATAATGAAAATTTGCTGACCGGCAGCTCCGATCCGAGCTTTGACACTTCGATTTTCAACGGCAATCACCTCTCCGGAGAGCTTCAATGGAAAGGCAAGCAGTATCTCTACTCCATTGAAAAGTCGGATTATACAACCTGGAACACGATCGTGCTTGTGCCGAATAATTTTGTGCTATTGATGCAGAAAAAATTTCAGCTGGTCATCATCCTGGTGGGAATCATCGCCACGCTGCTGATTGCCGCTGTTTCCTACTTTTTGTCGCACCAGATTACGCTGCCGCTGCGCAACCTGATGCGCAAGATGTACAAGGTGGAGCAGGGGGATTTCAGTCAGCGCGTGGAGCTGATCGAAAATAACGAGATCGGCAGGCTTAGCCGTCTATACAACAATATGCTGGACAGCATTTCCCGCTTGATCCATGAAGTGTACGAATCGAAGCTGGCCGAGAAAAACGCGCAGCTGTCTGCGCTGCAAGCACAGATCAATCCGCATTTTCTCTACAATACCCTAAATACGATGAAATCGATCAGCCGCATCAAGGGCATTGAAGAAGTGGCCGAAATGTCCGAATCTTTGGCCGAGCTGTTCCAATACAGCATGAAAAATTTGCAGCATCCCGTTTCGCTGCGGGAGGAAATGATGCATATCGACAACTATATGAAAATCCAGCGGCACCGATTCGGCGGGAGATATGAAATGCGCTACAGCATTCCCGAAGCTTTAATGGATGCTTCCGTACTCAAGCTGACGATTCAGCCGTTGGTGGAAAATGCCATGATTCACGGGTTAAGCAAAAAAAAATCAGGGGGAGTTATCGAAATACGTGCAGTTCGCAAGGATAATCGCCTGGTCATTGAAGTATCCGATAACGGAAAAGGAATCACTGGAGAAAAGCTGGGGGAACTGCTGGAAGAGCTTCATTCGACAAAACGATTCGGGGGATTGTACCAAGCGGCTCATGGCATCGGACTGCAGAACATTCAACAGCGCATTCAGCTTTATTACGGCAATGCCTTTGGGATGGGGATAAGCTCTGAAACGGGTCAAGGGACGACGGTCAGGCTGGAGTTCCCGTTTACCGCACAGCTGACAGGAGAAGAAAGGAATGAGCTTGCATGAATATTTTTCTGGTAGAGGATGAACGTTGGGCATTGGCTGAATTGGTGGAGCTGTGTAAAGTTTATGAATCCAGGCACAGCATATATGCTTTCGAGAACGGGGAGGATGCCTTGGCTGCCGCCGGCAGGAACGCTCCTCAGCTTGTGCTGACCGATATCAATATGCCGGGTATGGACGGATTGGAGCTGATCGGCAAGCTGATGCAGCTGGATCCGACTGTCAAAGTGGTGATTTTAAGCGTGCATGATAAATTTGAATATGCCAGGCAGGGGATGAAGGCAGGCGCTGTCGACTATTTGCTCAAGCCGGTGAGAAAGGACATCTTGCTTAAAACGATTGACAGCACCGTCCAATCGATTGAAAGTGAGAACAGGCAAAAGCAGAAGGTGACAAATTGGTCCATTACCCGGCTGCTTTTTTCATCGGAGCTTCCTGACAATGAAACCTCCAACGTTTTTTTTCAGCGAAAATACTTAATGGCATTGCTGCTTGCGGGAAATTGGGCTTCACCCAAAGGATGGAGGGATTGCGGCATCACCGATGACGATATACAAACAGCATTGGCATCCAAGGGCAGACCTGCTTGCGAAATGCACTGCCTCGATATTGATTTGCAGCGCAAGGTGATTCTGATCCCCGCGGAGGATGACGGGTCCGCCGCCGATATCAAGACAAACATGCATGAGCTCTTCGAATATTTGAACATGCGCCGTTTTGTATTTCATCTAAGCTACGGAATCAAAAATGAGCAGGAAGCCGTTCATACCACATTCAGCCTGCTGAATAAGCGGATGGAAGAAAATATGAAATTGGGCATTTCCACTTTCATTCCTCCGCAAATGAAGTCGTCCGATGCGGATATAAGCGAAATTTGGGAAATGGTCAGATTAGTGGAAAGACATTTTAAAAATGGAGACATACGCAAGGGAAAAGAAACGATTTATCAACTGCTGCAGCATATGGAGAAAAAAGAAATTACCGTCAAGCAGCTCAAGCTGTTCATCAACGATCTGCTGTTTTCCCTCAAATACAAGCTTCAGGCTTCCAACAACGGCTTGAACAAGCTCAATAAAATGCAGGACGATTTTAAAAATCTCGATGAATTTTCTTCATACGGCCAACTGGCCGACTGGCTGCACGGCAAAATTTTAAGCCTGTTCAGCGATCATGCGGCAAAGGATACGCACCCAAAGGAGCTTGTTCCCGTCATTTTGCATTGGATTCATTCACATTACCAATCCAACATTTCGCTGCAGCAATTCGCTGCAGAGCACCATGTCAGCCTCGGGTATTTGTCCAGACTGTTCAAATCCCAATGCGGATGCACGTTTTCGGACTACCTGAGCCGTTATCGTATCGGCAAAGCGAAGGAGCTTTTGGCGGGGGGCGTGGAACGGCTGTCGGACGTCAGTTCGCTTGTCGGCTATGAGGATTCAAAGCATTTCAGCGCTTTGTTCAAGAGAATAATGGGTGAAACTCCAAATTCATATTCCAGGAAAAGACCTTTAAATTGATAGTCGAATTACAAATAAGCAAATAAACAAATAAAAAAAGGAAAATATACCCCCCAAAAATAGAAAATTAACAGGTATTCAAAAGCAAACAAAAACAATAAGATTAAAACAAAGCTTTGGTCTAGGCTTCCCGCAAATAACCTTTGCGATCTTAGCAGAGAAGCTTTTACAAGGAAACCCGGGTCCTTGAGGAAGAACTATTGTGATTTCAGCCTGCAATAAGGGGGTTGGGCATACGCCGTTCATGGCAAAATCTCATCAAGCGTATGCAAAGGTTCGTATAGGTAAAAAGAGGAGGTTGGTATGAAATGAATCAACGTGCAAGCAGAATCGTTTCATTATTCGCCAGCATGGTTTTGCTGGTAACGGTATTTGCCGGCTGCAGTTCGGGTTCAAGCTCGCAAACGGGCGCTTCAACAAGCACTCCTGCGGCAAGCGCCGGTCAATCCGCGCAGGGCGGAGATGCCAGTGCGGCTCCGGCCAAAAAAGTCGAGCTTACCTTGATGATCGGCAGCACCGGTACATCGCTTGAAGCCGCCAAAGCCGTAGCGGCAGCTGCCGAGAAGAAGCTGAATATTTCCATTAAATTCGATGTCAAACCGGATGGGACCGAAGGCGATAACCTGGTCAAAACGCGGCTCGCCACAAGCGATATGGACGATATTTTGTTCTATAACTCGGGGTCGCTGTTTCAGGCTTTGAACCCCACCGAGAATTTTGTCGATCTGACCAACGAGCCTTTCATGAGCGACGTGCTCGATTCTTTCAAAAAGACCGTTACCGCAGACGGCAAAGTTTACGGTGTTCCCGGCGGTTCCACCAACGTCGGCGCGATACTCTACAACAAGAAGGTATACGCCGATCTTGGACTGTCGGTCCCCAAAACCTGGAAGGAGTTTATGGACAACAGCGAGAAGATCAAAGCGGCCGGAAAAACGCCGATTATCGCCTCGTACAAGGCTACTTGGTCCTCGCAGCTGTTTGTTCTGGGCAGCTTCTATAACGTGCAGGCTCAGGACCCGAATTTTGCCGCGGATTATACTGCCAACAAGGCCAAATTCGCGACCACTCCGTCAGCGCTGCGCGGTTTCGAGATGACCCAGGAACCATTTAAGAAAGGCTACTATAACAAGGATTTTCTGGCCACGACTTATGATGCCGCTTTGAAGATGCTGGCCGATGGAACGGGCGTGCAGTATCCGATGCTTTCTTCGGCTTTGGATGCGATTTACCAAAACTCTCCCGACAAGATCAAGGACATCGGCGTGTTTCCGATTCCGAGCGACAGCGCCGACATCAACGGCCTGACGGTTTGGATGCCGAGTTCATTTTATATCTACAATAAAGGAAAGCATATCGACGCGGCGAAGAAATGGATCGAATTCTATCTTTCGCCTGAAGGCCAAGCGGCGTTCGCTTCCGCAAGCAAGGCGGTTGGACCGTATGTGGTCAAAGGCGCCAAGCTGCCCGATGATGCTTACCCGGCTTTGAAGGATATGCAGCCGTATTTCGATTCGGGTCATACCGCTCCTGCACTTGAGTTCATTTCCCCGGTTAAAGGGCCGAATCTTGAAAATATCACGGTGGAGTGCGGCAGCGGTCAAAAAACGCCGTTGGAATGCGCCAAGGAGTATGACAAGGACGTTCAGAAGCAAGCGCAGCAGCTTAATCTTCCGGGCTGGTAAGCTTCGCTTCGCATGGATGATTAGCCCGGCACGGCCCTGCAAGAACTTTGCAGGGCCGATTTTATAAAGGAGAGATGGCGATGACACAAGCGCAAAGGAAAATGTATACTTACGGATTTTTACTGCCCGCGGGAATTATCTATTTCATCTTTTATTTGCTGCCGACCGTCATGTCGTTCTTCTTCAGCATGACCAGGTGGACGCTGACTCATTGGGTGTTTACCGGATTGGAGAACTACAGGACGTTTTTCTCGGAAACGGCGCTTAGTATCGGTTTTAAGAACACGCTTATTTATGCGGTTGTAACCTGCGGACTGAAGGTGGTTTTGGGTCTGTTTCTGGGGGCATTTCTGACCTCGAAAATTCCGTTCAAGGACTATCTCCGCTCGATGGTTTTCTTCCCGACGCTGCTCAGTACAATCGCGGTCGGGATGGTCTTCAGCACGATGATGCATCCCACGCAGGGGCTGATCAACAAATCACTGGCAGCCTTCGGCATTTCCGGTCCGGACTGGTTGGGAAATGTTCACCTCGCCTTGCTTTCGGTCGCCTTCGTGGATGTCTGGAAAGGCGTCGGTATTGCCACGGTCATTTATATTGCCGGAATATTATCGATTCCCCAGCATTATTATGAAGCGTTGAAAATCGACGGCGGCAGTACGCTGTCCGGCTTTTGGCATATTACGCTGCCGCTCAGCAGACCGGCGATGAACTCCGTGATTATTCTCGCCTTTATCGGCGGCTTGCGCACCTTTGACTTGATCTGGGTCATGACCAAGGGCGGACCGGGTTTTGCTTCCGATCTGATCGCATCGATTATTTACAAGCAATATCAGGCGGGCTTTTACGGTTTGGCAACGGCCGGCAACGTGATCTTGTTCATCAGCGTTTCGCTGTTGGCGTTTCCGCTGTACATGTTTCTGACAAGAAATGAGGTTGACCTATGAGCATGGGGCTTCGAAAGGTTGTCTTCGGCAGTTTGTCCATTTTGTTAACCGGCTTGATTTTTTGGGTACCCTTTTATTTTGTCATTATCAATTCCTTCAAAACCAAGCAAGAGGCTTCGTTATTAAACATGTCATGGCCCAAAGTTTTTACCGTCCTGAACAATTATAAAGAGGTGTTGCAGGCTGCCGATCACATGGTGATCCGGGCTTTTTACAACAGCACGCTGCTCACGGTGATGTCGATTGTGATCCTTGTCATCGTCAGCTCGATGGCCGGATTTGTGATGCAGCGCAGAGAAGGCGGCAAAGCGGCCTCGACGCTCAATTTTCTCGTGCTGACCGGCTTGATGATTCCGCCGGCGATCGTGCCGACGATCTGGGTGCTTCATGCCATCGGGCTGTTTAAAACGATCATGGGACTTACACTGGTTGAGGTTGCGCTGCATTTTCCTTTTGCGACTATTCTGTACAGAGCTTTCATGGCGACGATTCCGCGCGATATCGACGAAAGCGCCTTTATCGACGGATGCGGGAGCTTTCGTTTATATATGAATATCGTATTTCCGCTGCTCCGGCCGGTTTCTTCCACCATCATCATCATTACGGCGGTCAACATTTTTAACGATTTCGTCAATCCGCTGTATTTTCTGCCCGGATCGGATAACGCCACGGTGCAGCTGACGCTTTACAATTTCACAAGCCAGTTTCTCTCTTCTTGGAATCTGCTGTTTGCCGATGTCGTGCTGATATCGCTTCCGCCGCTCATCCTGTTCCTGTTCTTCAACAAGCGGATTGTCGCCGGCATGACCGCAGGGGCGGTAAAAGGATGATTTCCGTTTTTGGCGCAATCCCCTTGCAAGTTGGCGCAATCGGCAATGATACGGGCGAGATTGTCAGCTATCATGATGGGCAAGAGCAAAGCCGCAGAGAGTCAGAACTTTGCAGGCACTCCACGAATGGAAGGAAAGCGAGGGAAGCCGATGACCGGTATAAAACACCGGAGGAGTGAACGCCTGTTTCTCCATAACGGCGGGATGTCATGGTAAGGCAGCTTCACAGGTCGCAGTTTATCCGCGATTCCGGATTCCCCTTCAGCATCGGACGGTATTTTCATGACGAGCATAATGTGCCGACGGACCATTCGCATGATTTTATCGAGCTAGTCTTTTTGGTCGACGGCAAAGCCGACCATGTGTTTGAAGGGAAGCGCTATCCGATCCGGCAAGGCGACGTCTTCATCATTAATCCGGGGGAGGTTCACGCCTACCGCGCCGAAGCAGGCGAGCGGATCGAAATCATCAATTGCCTGTTCATGCCCGAGCTGATTCACGAGACGCTGCTGAAGGAACTGGGGATTTCCCAATCGATGGATTATTTCTATGTTCATCCGTTCTTGGATTTGCGGGAACGCTTCCATCACCGTCTGAATTTAAATCAACTGGAGGCAGGGCCGGTGCTGGCTTTGCTGGAATCGATGATGGCCGAACGGGAGCAGGCGCGGTTGGGTTACACCACCCTCATCAAGCTGCAGCTGCTGCAATTGCTGATCATGCTGTCGCGATTCTATGCCGAGAGCCTGGTTCATGAGGCAAAGCCCTGCAGGGAGGAAGAGCGGACGATTTTGGTTCGCCGCATCAACGGGTTTCTCGAACGGCATTTTGACAAAAGACTGTCGATTCCCGATCTATGCGAGTTTTTCAATATCAGCAACCGCAATTTAAACCGGGTGTTCAAGCAGGAAACAGGCCAAACCGTGACGGAACGCATTCACCAGATCCGCATCGAGCGCGCCAAACAGTATTTGGCCGAAGGCAATGACAAGGTGATTCATGTTGCGCATCGGGTCGGCTATGAGGATCCGTCCTTTTTCACCCAGCTGTTTCGCCGCAAGGTCGGCTGCTCGCCCCGTCAATATCGGGAACTGCAGGGATGAAAATTTAAAATAAAAAATCGTAATGGGGGAATCGTTATGACATTAAAGGTGGGAGTTGTCGGAATCGGCAACATCGGTTCCATTCATGCCGGCATATACCGCGATCATGCCAAGACGGAGCTTGTAGCGGTATGCGACATCGTCAAGGAAAAAGCGGATGCGGCAGCGGAGAAATATGGCTGCAAAGCGTTCTACAGCGTGCGCGAGATGCTGGACAGCGGCATCGAATTGGATGCCTGCAGCGTGGCGACCAAGGGAGAGGAAAACGGAGGAGAGCATTTTGAGCCGACGATGGAGCTTCTGCAAGCAGGTATTCCCGTGCTCGGCGAAAAGCCGATTTCCAACCGGATCGACGAAGGGCAGAAAATGGTAGCCCTGGCCAAGGAGAAGGCGCTGCCCTACGGCGTCAATTTGAATCACCGTTTCACACCTGCCGCTTTGAAGGCGAGAGGATGGGTGGATGAAGGCCGTCTCGGCAAGCTGCATATGATCAACATGCGCATGTGGATCAACAACCCTGTGGAGACTTCCCCATGGTTTCATCTGCGGGCGCTGCATCCCCATTCTTTTGACGTCATCCGTTATTTTGGCGGAGACATTAGACGCGTATCGGCCTTCATGATGAAAGGCGAAGGCAGGGCAATCTGGTCGAATGCGCAGATTATCATGGAATTTGAGAATGGCGCAATCGGCAATCTGGCAGGCAGCTACGACGCAGGAGCCAGCTACGGGCTGGAGCGCTGCGAGGTGGTCGGATCAAAAGGGCGGTTCGTGCTGGAGGATGCCTGCGAGCAGCTGACGTTTTATCCAAGACACAGCATCGAGACGGAAAGCTACAGCTATCTGGGCGGGATGCGTTCCTTCGGGGAGACGTTTAAAAGCCGGATCAGCGACTGGATCGAGCAGCTAGAGGCGAAAGTTCCTTACGGGGAGATTAACGGCTCCGGGGAAGATGCTTTGAAAGCGCAAGCGATTATCGAAGCGGCGATCCAGTCGTTTGAAACGTCAAGCGTTGTAGAACTTTAAAAATTTAACGAAGAGGAGAATCATTCATATGATCAAGCTTGGAATCAACTCGGTTTTGTTCAAGGAATACGATTTTGCCACGGCGGCCCAGCATATAAAAATGAGCGGATATGACGGCATAGAATTGGCGGCTATTCAAGGGATGTGCGAGCATTTGGAGCTGGAGCGCTGGCAGGAACAGGCGCCTGAAATCCGCCGCATCACGGATGATCTCGGGCTTGAGCTGCTTTCCATGGAAGTCGCCAGATTGGATGAAACAAGGCTGAAGCTTGCTTTCGAAGCGGCACGCGAATTGGGCATTCCTGTAGTCAACGTCGGCCCCGGAGGCAAGTCCGATGCGGAGGGGGACCTTGCCGCTTCGATCGGGAAGCTGGACAGCATGTCCGAGCTGGCCGCGCAATACGGCGTAACGATGTGTGTCAAGGCGCATGTAGGGCAGGCGATTTATAACACGCCGACTACGCTGCAGGCGATGGAAAGTATTTCGTCTTCCTCATTCGGCATCGACATGGATCCCAGCCATATTTACCGTGCAAACGAAAATCCGGAGGAGGCGCTGTCGCAAGTGGTCAGCCGTGTCCGGCACATTCATATCCGCGACTGCAAAGGACGCCAAGCCGGTCCCGGACCGATCGAGATGCAAGCCTGCGGACGCGGGGATATCGATTTGCATGAGTACTGCAAGGTGTTGACGGAAAGCGGCTATAACGGTCCTGTCTGCTTGGAGGTCATCGGAGCGAACGGGCATTCTTTGGCGCAGCTTTCCATTGTTGCCGCCGAAAGCTACGGCTATTTGAACGCCGTTCTGAAATCGCTCGGAGCGAGATAATCCGAAATGACACCTGTTTATCACGAAAGGAGTATGCTGCCATGAATAGGAAACAACCGAATCTTCTTCTGCTGGGGATCGACAGCCTGCGCCGGGACCATATGAGCGGATACGGCTATCATCGCTTGACCACGCCGCATATCGATCGCTTCAGCCGCGACGGCGTGCTGTTCGAGCAGCATTTTTCAGCGAGTATTCCGACGACTCCGGGGTATGCCTCCATGCTTACTGGAATGGACTGCTTCGGAACGGATGTGGTCGCGCTGCGCCACGGCGGACCGCTCGGAGCGCATCTCAAAACGCTGCCCGAAGTGCTGGGGGAGAAAGGCTACAACACCACTTGCGTGGGATTTACGGGCAATCCTTCCTCGCGCGGTTTTCAGCAATACCTCGATTATGAGGCCTGGGGAGCAGACGAAACCGGAAGATGCCCGAAAGCGGAAAATTTAAATGAGGTAGCGATTCCGGAACTGGAGCGGTTGGCTGCCGACGACAAGCCGTTCTTCCTGTTTTTGCGGCACATGGACCCGCATTCCCCGTATTTGCCGCCGAAGCCGTTTGAGCGGATGTTCTATGGCGGAGATGAAAAGGATCCGCATAATCATTCCATGGAGCCCATTATGCAATTCAAGCCGTTTGCCGAATATTTCTCCTCATGGATTCCCGAGGGCTGCACGGACAGCACCTACGTGGATGACCAATATGACGGAGCGATCGCTTATATGGACGCTTCCAT
>CAZESH010000056.1:0-18055 GCA_964514665.1 uncultured Caryophanales bacterium | reverse complement strand
AAGAAATACAAGAAGATGTCGAGGCTGCTCTGATTGAACTGGTCGAAGTGTACGAACAGGGTATCGTTGCGGATCGCTTCATGTTCTTCCAGCATATGGCGGATATCCTGAATGCAGCGGTTTAATTTTTCCTTTGGGGTGGTGTAGGGTACGCCGAGTGTAAAGTTGATTCGCCGCTTGCCCATCTTGCTCCAATTGGTGATCGCCTCGTTGGCCAGTGTTGAATTGGGGACAGTTACAAGCGCATTGGCGAAAGTGCGGATCCGTGTGCTGCGAAAGGTGATGTCTTCGACCGTGCCCTCAACCATCGACGTTTCAATCCAGTCTCCCAGCGTAAACGGTTTTTCCGTAATAATGACAATGCCCCCAAAAAAATTGCTGATCGCATCTTTGGCTGCCAGCGCAAAAGCCAATCCGCCCAAGCCGAGCCCTGCGATAAAGCCGGTCACATTGTAATTCCATTCCTGGGCAATAACCGTCAGCGCGAGTGCAATCACAATGAAACGGACTACCTTGGACAGGATCGGAATCAGAATCGGATCGAGATTAAAGCCGCGTTTTCCATTAAGATCATTCAACCATTTGGAAGCCGTCGCGGCGATATTGTAAAACCCCCAGGTCAAGCAAATAATGATCATGGTACGGAAAATATGATAGATCATCAAGTCGCTTTGCAAGCTGAGCGGCAAAATTTTCAGCGCAATATAAAGTCCAAGCACCATGAGAAAGAAACGAATCGGCTTTTCAAAGCCGCGCACGATGATTTCGTCGGCCTCGCTCTTGGTTTTGGCGGTCAGCTTCAGCAGCAGGTGAATCAAATACTTGGTAAACAGCTTCCGGAGCAGCAAAAACAATAAAAACACACCCGCCGCTTCAAGGATCATCACGAAGTTTTCGGTCAGATAAATCACAATTTGAGTGAAGATGTCTTCCAGATATTTCACGATAACGAACCTCCATGGCAATAGATTCAATTGTTCCTATGTTACCATGGTTTTTCGCATAAATTCCATGTTTTTGTCGAATTTTCTCATAAATTCGTGTGAAAATGTCATTTTTTCGCTTGGCGTGCCTTTATTGCCTGTGCATGAAACCGCTGTGCCTGTGGGAACTTAAACTCAAATCCAAAAAGGAGGTATCACATTATGGCCAGACGCAGATCAAGGCCGCCGATGGTTCCGGAGGCCAGACAAGGATTGGACAGGTTAAAAGCGGAAGTCATGGAGCAGCAGGGCTATCAGATTGACCCCGAACGGCCCGATCAAGTCAAATATATGGTTGCCAAAAACATGGGAATTCCGCTTAGTCCAAGCGGGAACGGGCAGCTCACAACCGAAGCGGCCGGCAAAATCGGCGGACAAATCGGAGGCGCCATGGTTCGGGAAATGATCAAAAGAGCGCAGCAAAATTTAATGTCGGGCAAAGCCAGATAATCAGCTGAAAAGTGAAATCAAGCTGCCTCCGAGAGCACAGCCCAACACAACGATCCAGGGCGGCAGCTTCCAAAGCACGAGCAGAACGAATGCCGCAGCGGCAAGGCTGAAATCAAGCGGTGTATGAATGGCGTTGATCCATACAGGATCATACAGGGCGGCAAGCAGAATGCCTACAACGGCTGCGTTGATTCCTGCCAGTGCAGCTTGGAACCTGACGTGCTGACGGATGGCCTGCCAGAAAGGGAGGGAGCCGGCAAGCAGCAGAAAAGACGGCAGAAAAATCGCCGCAAGCGCGACCAAGGCACCGAGCCATCCATTTATGACTGTCCCCAAATAAGCGGAAAAAGTGAACAAAGGACCGGGTACGGCTTGGGCTGCGCCATATCCGGCAATAAATTGGGAAGCAGACACCCAGCCCGGCGGCACAACCTCAGCCTGCAGCAGCGGCAGCACGACGTGCCCTCCGCCGAAAACGAAGGAGCCGGCACGGAAAAAGCTGTCGAATATAGCCAGCCAACGGGAAGCGGGTTGAAACAGCGGAAGAACAATCATCAGTCCGAAAAACAGCACCCAAGCTGCAACGGGTGCAATGCGGCCAAAGGAAAAACGGATATTGGGCGGTTCGGGAAGCCCTGATTTGGGCAGGAACAGGATGCCGAACATGCCTGCGGCGGCGATAAGCGCGATTTGCATGATCGTATTCGGCCAAAGCAGGAGAAGGATGGCTGCTATTGCTGCGACCGTTCCCCGGGTCCTGTCGGGGGCAAGGCTGCGGGCCATTCCCCAAAGGGCCTGGGCAACAACCGCAACGGCCATGATCATAAGGCCGTGCAGCCAACCGGCACTGTTCACATCATAGCCTTGAAGAAAATAAGCGAATAAAGCCAATGCCAGTGCGGATGGGAGCGTAAATCCGATCCAGGAAGCGATACCGCCAAGCCATCCTGCACGCATCATGCCGATTGAAATCCCGACCTGACTGCTTGCCGGTCCGGGGATGACCTGGCATAGCGCGACTAATTCGGCATAGCTTTTTTCATCCAACCACTTTCTGCGTTTGACATATTCCTCACGGAAATATCCCAAATGGGCAATTGGACCGCCAAATGAAGTGAACCCTAGAGCCGCTGAAAAAACTTCAATAAGCGAACCTTTATGGTTTTCCTCCGAGTTTAACTTTGCCGCCGGCCTG
Source organism: uncultured Caryophanales bacterium (assembly GCA_964514665.1). Classification (GTDB taxonomy): domain Bacteria; phylum Bacillota; class Bacilli; order Paenibacillales; family KCTC-25726; genus CAZESH01. Next base: position 15,427 of record CAZESH010000056.1, on the reverse strand, counting down.
CGTATATTGCTGTTCATTCTCAGCCTCTTTTCATTAAATTTTGCTTGATTGAAAACCCATTCTTTCTATTTTCCTGTTATTGGCGTTACGCATGCGATACAATAGAATATACTCAACAAATGATCGAAGAAGGAAATATAGAAAGAAGAAACACATGCAAAAATTTCGCACATGGATCAACAGCAAGCTGCCGATGACGGGAAGCAATGCCGATTGGAAGCGCACTTTATGGATATTGTGGGCTGCAAATTTTGCGGTCATGGCCGGAATGAGCCTGATTATACCTTTTTTGCCGTATTATATCGAATTTCTTGGCGTACATAACCTGCAGGACATTGAACGCTGGGCGGGCTGGATCATCTCGGCGCAGTTTGTTACCTCTTTTTTATTCCAACCTTTGTGGGGAGCGGCCGCAGACCGATACGGCCGCAAAATCATGCTGCTCAGGTCGGGCTTCGGTATGGCCGGGGTCATCTTTTTGATGGGTTTTGTAACTGCTCCGTGGCAGCTTGTTGCGCTGCGTTTTATCAATGGGATTTTCTCCGGATTTATCTCCATGGCGATTACACTCCAAGCTTCGGTAACGCCCAACAGCGATATGGGCAAGGCATTGGGGACATTGCAAACCGGAACGATCGCCGGCAGCTTGATCGGCCCGTTGCTTGGCGGATTAATGGCAGAAACGATCGGCTATCGTGCAATCTTTATGGTAACCGGATCATTTATCTTATCGGCAGGCATAATCATTCTGCTTTTGGTCAAGGAGCAAAAGCCGGCAAAAATCATCCGTACCGACAGGGACAAAGCCGATCTCCACATGTTCATCCCGCTGCTTCCGATTTTTTTCGCTTCCTTCATTACGCAGTTCGGGATGATGAGCATTGAACCGATCGTTACGGTTTATGCCAAAACGCTGTATCAGGGGGCTCATCTTGAATTTATCGCCGGCTTGGTCGTGGCGATCACCGGTGTAGCCAACCTGTTCGGAGCCCCGACACTCGGCCGCCTTGGAGACCGCATCGGGCAAAGAAAGGCGCTGATGTTTGCACTGGTCATGTCTGCTGCCGCTTTTGTGCCGCAAGCGTTTGCCGGCAATATCTCCATTTTGCTGATCGGTCGTTTTATTCTCGGTTTGTTTATCGGCGGCATGATTCCCGCCTTGAATACGCTCGTTAAAAAGCTGGCGCCCGTTACCAGGCAGGGGACCGCTTACGGGTTTAACACTTCGGCATTATTCTTGGGCAATCTGATCGGTCCCTTGGTTGGAAGCCACATTGCCGCTTCCTTCGGGTTTCGCTCGGTGTTCTATGTTACGATGTCGGCACTGCTGGTCAATGCGGCCATTCTCTTTTTTAACCGCAAGCTGGAGCTTAATATCGAGCGGCAAAGCCAGAATCATCCTTAATGATCGGATAAAATCCGCGTGCGATAGCAGTTCATCGCCGTTTCCCCCAAATCCTCGACCAGATTATAATTAGCCCAAGCCCCGACAACGGCGCCGATACCCGGAACCAATTGCAGCATTTTGCGAAAATCAATCGAATCCCGGTATTCCTGCTGGAAGCTTCGCCAATTCATTTCATCGTAGAAGTCTTCTCCGGAAGAGAAAGAACGGCTCATTTGCTGCCAGTTGTCGATTTGGCGCAAAGCGTTCATGCGCTGCTCATGACCTGAAAACGCCAGTTGGAAAACGATGAGCAGAAACATTCTTTCCCGTTCGTCCTCGGCATGGAAGCCATATCGTCCGGCAAGCTCGAAGAGCATCTTCATTTTAATGGCCAGCAGTGCAGGAAAATCGGCAAGCCCAAGCATAATGCCGCCGGCGCCGGTGCCGGCGCCTTCAGCCGAAGCCAGCCGCTTGTATCTGGAAATTACCGCTTTGGCCTCGAGATCTCTCTGTTCCAGCGTTGCATCGCTGAGCGGAGGTTTGGCGGACAAATATTTGGCCGTAAACAACGAAGCGTGCACCATGCCCTTTACGGCAGCGGTAATGACGCCATGTACCTTTTCCGGAATGATATTGTTGGTCACTCGGCTGAATTTGCGCGAGGAGCGCTCAACAATCCCCGGCGTTTTTGTGATTTTCATGCGCCATCTGCGCAATTCCCGATTTATTCTGGCTTCATACTCATCTGCACTGTGCAGGGGAAATTCCTCCTTAAAATAAATCAATAATGCCATGCCTATACATTATTTTACCTAAAATAAGCAGAATAAAAAACGGGGCTGCCCCAAAAGTCATAAATGCCCTGAGTCAGCCCCTTCTTATTGAGAACATAGGTAGCTCTTAACGGGCGGGGGTATGGGTTCCGATCGCTGTTATCTGTCTTGTTCCTGAATATAGATGTCAAAGGTAGAACAAGCAGATAAAGGCGAACGTATTCACTCCTCCACCCATACCCCACGCCCTCGCGCTTTTGTTCTCAAGGAGAAACATCTCCAGTCAAAATCATTTCGGAACAGCCCCCTGGAGAAAATAAAAAGAAACCGCCATTTGGTAAAATGGAGGTATCCCATCCATTACCGAAAAGGTGCAGTTTCTTTTTTGCACTTTCAATATGCCATGGACCAACTCTATCTGCTCATTGACTTATCTGCTTTGGGACAGCCCCAGAACATGCTTTATTGCGGATATCTCGGCGGGTTGAGCTGATTCTGATAGCTGCTTCCGCCCATTTGGTTGAACGGTGCCATCGGATTCATTTGGTTTGTTTGACCGGCTTGTCCGTAGCTATTGATGATCGTGTTTGTCGTCATTTCTTTCATTGTCGGAACCTGATAATAGCCTTTTTGATTCATGAAATCCCATACCTCGTAAGCCTGCTCCGAGCAATTGATCGCTCCCTGCTGCAGCATGCGGCGCAGCTGAGGATCGGCGCTTTCCAATGCTGCTCTCAGCTTCATCGCTGCCAACGATTTATGCAGCCCCATAATGCCGCTGGCCACATCGCGATCGTCCATGTCGTTTGCAGATTGGTTCGGTGTTTCAGTTGCCGGCTGATGAAGACCGTATTTCGGGGTCACATTTTTCGGCGTGCGGTAAGGAATCGCTTGTGCAGCGCCGTGTTGGCTGACTGCTTGCACCATATTATTGTACTCGGTGGCCATAAATTGCAGCTGGTGATCAAGGATTTGCATCAACTGCTGATCTTTGACGTGCGGACGATAAAGCTGGATCTGGTTGATTCCGTCGATTTCGCATGACAATACCCCATGCATTGCCATTGTTTCTGCTGCGCCGTATTGTGCTGTCATCTTAATTTACCTCCAAATGGGTGTTGGTTTTTACCAGAAATTATTATGTCTTTACGTTTTGTTTAGTATACAAAGAAAATCTTCACATAATCGCATCGAAAAAAGACCATAATACAACTGGAAAATTCAAAAGAAAGAAGGAGAAAAGATGCTGTCTGTTCATCGTTTGGCCGCAGCTTTGGTCATTGCAGTTACGGTAATGTTCCTGCAGACGTTATCCGTTCACGCCGCCGTTGCGGACCCTCCCGCTGCGCAAGCGGCAGATGATCGGTACGAAGACGACCGCTACGAATGCACAAAGGAAACCAAGCTCACAGAAGCGCAAAAGCAGAAGCTGGATGTGCTGTTAGCGAATTTGTACACGGCTAACAAACAGCTGATGGAGGCTTACAAGGAAAACGGAATGCTTGAAGAGAGGCAAATGCAGCATAAGCTGAAGTCATTGGAGCATTATCTCGATAAAGTCAAATCGCGAAATTACAAATGGTGCAGTGAATTTGACGATGATGAAATGGAATATGACGATTGAAGCAATTAAAGCAATTGAAGTTTGCATACGCCCGGTTCACCTATGATGAATCAGGCGTATGATTTTTTAGCGGGGTCATACGCACGCCACCGCTGGAAAGGCTTCCGCCGAAATTATAGATTTCCAGCCGATAAGTCTGGTTTTTTCCGTTTTGCGGAATCATCAGACGTTGTTGAAACCAGCTTCCTTTTTGCGGAACATCCCCTTGAATGGCAAACATTCCGATAACCGTGCTTTGTCCCGATTTATTTTCTCTAATCAGCGCATAACGTATGAAAGAATGACCCACATGCTCCTGCCAGCCGCTGATCAACACAGAGCCGGCCGAAGAATCAAGTGTCGCTGCCCCGATCGTGGCGGATGCTTGGTCAACGCTCAGGTTCCATGTGCCGTTATTTGCCGTTCTCGTCTGCATATACGGATCAAGCGAAAACAATGTGATCGCAGCAACCAGACTTAACGCCAGAAAAAAAATGGTTGCTTTCACTTTACTGCACATCCCTTCTTGCATAATTCGCTTTCCCCAAATAACCCTTACATTAAAATGTGCGGGGATGTCCCGAATTGCAACGGCGGGTGATACTGGTCAAATGAATATTTCCCCCGGATATAAAGGATATTAGCTGCAAAAAATAACAAATGGGTTTAAAGAAACTCTGATTACCTGAAAGGAGGGTTTGTTGTTGAAAAAAATGAGATTTGTTCTTGTGGCGCTCTGCCTATTTCTGGTGCTTAATACCAGCTTGTCCGCTCAACCGCTGAAAAAAACAAATCCGGTTAATGATGACTGGGACGAAATGGATTGCACAAAAAATATCAAATACAAGCTTGCCACCAAGAAAAGACTCGACCAGATCTACCATCGCATCTACATGGATTATTTAAGCCTGATTGAAACCTACGCATGGTCGGGAGCATTGACAACCGCTCAAAAAGAAGTCCGAAAAAAAATGCTGCGAAATTACATTCTGACTTTTCAAAGAAGGAATTATCAATGGTGCAGCGAACATGAACCGGACGAATGGGAAGAAGAGTGGTACAATAACGATTAATCATAATTAAAAAGGAGCTGGCAGCGATGCACGCTGAAAGCTTGCAAAACAGAGCGATTCCCGACCGCCTTCAGCACGATCTGTCGATCCTGTTTATCGGCTTCAATCCAAGTTTAAAATCTGCTCAAACCGGACATCATTACGCGAATCCGAGCAATCGCTTTTGGAAAATTCTTTATCTGGCCGGTTTGACCGAGCGGCTTTATTGCAGTGAAGAAGATGACGACCTGCTTGCCAAAGGCTTCGGCTTCACCAATATCGTCGCCAGACCGACCCGCAGCGCGGATGAAATCGACAAGGAGGAATTCCGCCAGGGAAGAAGACAGCTGCTGCAGAAGATTGTTAAATATCGTCCCCGGGTCGCATGCTACGTCGGAAAAGGCGTTTATCTCCAAGCAAGTGAAAGCAATAAAGCGCAGTGGGGTTTTCAAGATGAACCGCTTGTAGAGGGCGTAATGGACTTTGTTGCGCCGTCTTCCAGCGGACTTGTGCGCATGAGGGTAGAGGAGGTTGCGGAGATCTATAGAGAGCTGCGGGAGGCTATAACCGTTTAAGCTCTTTTTTTGCATGCTGTGAAAAAACGACATTATTATTAGGCTTTTAGGAAAATCGGACTGTTTTATATACATTTATGGAAAAATGAGGAACTTTCTTTGGGCATTTTCGTTATACAATGTATAACGAAAATGAGCAAAAGGAGAGATCAAGCATTTGAAATCCATTATAGCAAGGATGATGCTGTCCGCCGTCGCTTTACTGCTGATATTGCCGACGGGAGCGGTTTTTGCAGCCGGCTCCGTTTCGTCTTCAGGAGGGAGCACAGCCAGCTTTTCCACCGTTCCTGCACCGGCAGGCAGTACCCCGGCCCAAGGCGGCGAGTTGAAGCCTCAAGGGGAGAAGATCAGTCAAGATGATGCGATCGCCAAAATGAGAAAGCTGTTTCCGGACTTTCAAAAAGCCGAGGTGCAGAGTGTGCAGTTCGGCAGCTCGAATTCCTACCCTGCTCGCGACGAGAAGGTTTGGGATATATCGTGGGTCATTCGGGAAGGCAACAGCAGCTACGGATTCGGCAGCAGAGTGGATGCCGTAAACGGCGATGTGCTGTCGATGAATTTGCCCTACAACAATAGATTCGGGGACAACGAGGTTTATTATCCCCCGAAGGTTTCGAAGCTTGAAGCTGAGAGTTTGGCTAAGCAGTTTATACAAAAAGCTGCGCCGTCGGTCGATATTCATCAGCTGGTGGAACAAACCAACGCTTACCCGACGATGTCTAATCAGCCATTGTTCGGACCGGTCAGCTACCGCTTGTCTTTCACCGAAAGCGTCGATGGCGTGCCGTCACCCGGCGATACGATTACGGTCGGGATGGACGGCAACGGCAAGATCACGGAATTTTATAAGTCCTACCATTCAGCAGCGTACCCGGACAGTCACCCCAAGATCAGCCTAGATCAAGCCAAGTCTGCTTTCCTAAAGAATTTAAACCTTTCATTGGCCTATTATCCCGTGCGCCGCAACGGTGTGGTGTCTGACTGGCTGCTGGCTTGGCATGGGGAGACGCCTTACTTTGCGATTGACGCCCAAACCGGCGTTTACCTCGGTCCTGGGGGCAATCCGATTGAGCATCCAAAGCTCAGCTATGAAGCGATATCGCCAGCTGCGGATCCGTTTCAGCCGGCAGATTCGTCCAATGGACCCATAACCGCGGAACAGGCAGCTGCGGCAGTCACAAAAGCGGTAAATATTCCTGCAAGCAGAGAGCTGACTGACAAGCAGTTGGGCAGCGATTATCAGAATCCGGACCGCAAGGTATGGAACCTGACCTGGAGAGCGAAAAACGCCCAGCAATACGGTTTCACCCAGCAGACGATGGCCCGTGTCGATGCTGAAACCGGCCAGATAATCGAATATACCCGCGACAGTTATGGCCCTCCTGCACCGCAGCAGTCTTCCGGGCAAACCTCCGGACAAGCGGAAATCACGGAACAGCAGGCCGAGCAGCAGGCGATCGCTTTGGTCAACCGTTTATATCCGGATGCCTCCAAGGAATTGATGCTGCAAATTCAAAATTGGCAGGACAGCTGGATTATGGACAGCGGCAAGACGTTCCACTACAATTTCCAACGATTTTATAACGGAATAGCCGTAATTGGAGACAGCGTCAATATTTCCTTCAACAGCAGCGGACAACTGCTCAGCTATCGGGTTCAACGTTCATCCGGCTTGGCGCAGAAGCTGAAGGGGATCACACAGGAAGTGGACCGAGAGAAAGCGCAGGAGATTTATCTCGCAAGCACGGAAACGAAACTGATTTATAGCCTTTATCAGTCGTTCGACGCTTCCAATGACCACTTTATCCATAGCCGCATCAAGCTGGTTTACACACGTACACCCAAAAACAATTCAGGCTCCAGTGTGATCGATGCCATGAGCGGTGAATGGATATCGGTTTGGGGGTACAATGCGGCCGACAGCGCTCCTGCCGTCCAACCTAAGGATATAACCGGCCATTGGGCGGAAAAGCCGCTGAAGACATTGATCGAATATCATGTGCTGACTGCCGATCAGCAGGGAAACATCCATCCGGAAAAACCCGTAACGATGGGGGATTGGCTGCAGATGATGGCGACTGCCATTGATCCGGCCTATAAACAGAGATATGTAAACTACAACAACCCATTTCAGCAAATGCATGTTTCCAAAGCCGACCCGTTGTTCCCCGCAGTGATTTTCGCCGATTCGCAAAAATGGATCGACGCTGCGGCCATGACAGACCAAGATCTTTCCGCCGTGCTGACCAGGGAAAAGCTGGCGAAGCTGCTGACGGTCATGCTGCATTACAAAAAATTATCCGGATATCTCGACGGATCTTTGTCTTTCCTGGATAATAAGCAAATTTCCGCCAAAGAAGCTGTCTATCTTGTCAGTCGACTGGGCCTGATGAACGGCAGCGGCAATCAATTCATGCCGAAGCAGCCGGTTACCAGAGCGCAGGCGGCGGCGATCCTGATGAGGCTGGTTTATTTGCAGGGAAAAACGGATTCGTCCGTTACGGGAACGCATTAAATTTCCGAGGGGCTGCCTCAAGTCATTCATTTATGACTTTTTGGTCAGCCCCTTTCCTGTTTTGTTAAGGCTTTTTCTTTTCTTTCATTTCAGTTATATTGGAACATAAGAAAAGCAGAGGGAGTGGACAGGCTGTGAAATTCGATTTTGACCGGATCATAGACAGAAGCAACACCGCATCCTATAAATGGGATCAATCCGAAAAGCTGTTCGGGAGCCGCGATATTCTCCCGTTCTGGGTTGCGGATATGGATTTTCAAGCGCCTCCCGCCGTGGTTGAAGCGATCACGGCGAGAGCGGAGCAGGGCATTTACGGATATACGATTCGACCGCAATCCTACTATGATGCGATTATCGGCTGGCAAAAAAGAAGGCACGGCTGGGACGTTGAGCAGGAATGGATCAGTTCAAGTCCGGGAGTTGTTACGGCGTTAAGCATCTTGGTGGACACGCTGACCGAGCCGGGAGACAAAGTCGTGCTGCAGGCGCCGGTTTATTATCCTTTCTATGATGTGATTAAAATGAACGGCCGCGAGGTCGTGAACAATCCGTTGGTGCTTCAGGATAATCGCTACGAGATGGATCTTAAACAGCTTGAGAGCGTGCTCGATGGGAAAGTGAAGATGCTGCTGCTGTGCAACCCGCATAATCCGGGAGGAAGAGTGTGGACGCGGGAGGAACTGCAGGCTTTGGGCGAGCTTTGTCTGAAGCATAACGTAATCGTCGTTTCCGATGAAATTCACGGCGATCTGGTTTATAAAGGACATCAGCATATTCCTTTTCCATCCATATCCGCGGCTTTTGCCGAGCAGTCGATTGTTTGTACGGCACCAAGCAAAACCTTTAATCTGCCGGGCTTGCAGGAGTCTACCGTGATTATCCCGAACAGCCGTTACCGAACGCTGTACAACCGGAAATTAAAGGCGTTGTCGATACATATGCAAAGCTTTTTCGGGGAAACCGCCGTGGAAAGCTGTTATAATAAAGGGGAGGAGTGGCTTGAGCAGCTGCTCGTCTACTTAAGCGGCAATCTTGTTTTCTTGACCCGATATTTTGAAACGCATTTACCCGAAGTCAAGGTGATGCAGCCGGAGGGCACTTACCTGGTATGGCTGGACTGCTCGAATATTTCCCGCGATCCGGAGCAGCTCAAAAGGCTGATGTTCCGGGAAGCCAAGGTCGCCTTCAGTGAAGGCTCTGTTTTCGGCGAGGAAGGAGCAGGTTTTCTGCGGGTGAATATTGCCTGTCCGCGTGCGCTTTTGGCGCAGGGGCTTGAACGGTTCGCCAATGCCGTGAGGGCGGAGCGGCAGCGATAAGCTGAGGCGGAGGCGGACCAGAGGACTTTAAGGCGAGAATGGAGGCTGACCGGTGAACGAGAATTTCATCAAGATTCATTCGCTGTCGGGCGAGTTGAAGTTTTCCCATAAGAAAAAGGATCTCGGCATCACAGTTTCGACGGACGAGCTTGTGCTGCAAAAGCCGCATGTGAATTATCATATCCGTCTGGAGAAAATCGTCGGCATCGTGCCGTTTGATACGAAACAATTTCAGAAGAAGAAGGTATCGATTGTCAGCCAGCGTTCGTCGGGAAACGAAATCGCCAACATGCAGACGGGAGCGCAGCATTACAGGATTTATGCAGAGGCGGCGGTGATGCATAATCGCAGCGGCGTATTTGAGCTGGGTCCCACCGAGTTTATCATGCCGATCGTTTCCAAACTGCTGGGGATGATCGCTAAATACGGAAAAATGGAGCAGCTTCCCTTATCGTAACGGATTTTCGTATTCCTGCCGCATGGATTCAGACGGATTTCAAGAATGCGGACGACCCTCCCATTCCCGACTTACAATGCGAATTTTATAATATGAATTTTATTATATATACATAAAATTCATAAAATTCTTGTGCGGCCCGGGTCTCGACAGAGATTTTCTCATATGTCGGATCTCTAAAAACGAGTGAGGGTACAGGTGATATGATGCGCAAAAAAACAATGCTCCTTTTCCTGTGTTTATTGTTGGTTTTCATGTTCGGAGGCAATGCCATGGCGGAGTCGTTTTCCGATGTTTCCGCGACCAGTCCTTATGCGGCTTATATAGCTCATGTTCAACAAAAGGGAATTACGGACGGGATCGGAGGAGGAAAATTCGGACCCGAGCTTCCCGTCACCCGAGCGGCTTTTGCCAAATTCGTCGTCGATGCGTTTCATCTTGATTTGCAGTCCTATGATGTGCCGTTCCGCGATGTAAAAGGACACTGGGCGGCTCTTTATATCGAAACCGCCTATCATGCCGGGATTGTTAGCGGCACCTCGAGGGCGGCTTATTCTCCCAATCAGGCGCTAACCCGCGAAGCGGCCGCGGCAATGATCTGGCGGTATATGAAGGCTCACGGAGAAACGGCAATCGCCGGAACGACGAGCTTGCGCGAAAAGCCTTCCCCATGGGCGGAGGAAGCGGTCAAGAACGTGATCGCATATCGGCTGTTCGGAGCGGATGTGGTCAAGTCCCCGGAGGGATGGTCTTATCGTCCCAAACAAACGATGAAACGCAAGGAAATGGCGGTCATGCTGGATTTGTCCACCGATCTGATGGACAAGGCGAAGGCCGGGGGCACGGCAGCCGATAACGCGGCAACAGAGCCAGTCAAGTCAACGCCATTTCCGGTTGATTCCTGGCAGGGGCAGCTGCAAGCCCGGCTTGAAAATCAGCAAACCGATTTCACGATTAAGATGAACGGCGGCGGACAGTTTTCCGATATTAAGCCGCAGCTGGACCGGATTCTGGATTCGGACGATTATCTGCATTACGTGTTCTCCGCCTATAGGTACCAAATGAGCGGAAACACCGTGACCTTCCATGTCGATTATCTGGAAACGAAGCAGCAAACGGATTGGGTCAAGCAAAAAACAAAAGCAATTCTTCCGACAATCCTCACGGAGGGAATGACCGATCTGCAGAAGGAAAAAGCGGTTCACGATTACATCGTATCCCATGTCGCCTATGACACCACATTGAAAAAGGCGTCCGCCTATGAAGCGCTGACCTCCGGGGAAACGGTTTGTCAAGGCTATGCGCTGCTGACTTACGAAATGCTCAAGCGGGCGGGGATCGACAATCGCATCGCCGAAGGAGAAGCGGGCGGCGAGCTGCATACATGGAATGTCGTCAAGCTGGACGGGAATTGGTACCATCTGGATACGACCTGGGATGATCCCGTTCAGGATCGCAAGGACAAGATCGATTATTCGTATTTCAACCTGACGGATGATCAGCTGAAGCGGGATCATCATTGGACGCTCGATTACCCGCGGGCCGATACCGATTTTGTCTCGTGGATGGCTGCGAAGCTGGCAGCGGGCGGATCGGATGCCGATATTTACGGCTCGCTGCTTGGAGATATGAAGCTGCAGGCTGAGCTGCCCGCCAATACGGCCGACAGCATTGCGGCGCTGCAAGCGCTGCTGCAGGCGCCACTCAGCCAGAAGCAAGGCACTATAAGCTTTCGTTACAAGACCTCTCAGGCGAATGCGGAAAATGTGCTTAATCAGGCGGTGGATCAGGCGTTCATGCGGCAGTATGGGATTGCCAAGCTAAGTTATTCGTATCGGCAGGATATGACGAGGGACCCGGCTTATGTGGTGTTTGACTGCATTTTGTCCTACCACTAATTTGATTGCAGGAAGACAACGAAAAAGAAGGCTTGCCCACGGCGAGAAATCGCAGGGCAAGCCTTTTTTGGCTCTTAAGAAACAATATTGGAACTTATTCTGCTGCAATGCTGCGGATTTCTGCCAGTGTGGCTTCATCCAGCGTCACATCGGCAGCAGGCAGCACGCTCAGGATATGATCAGGTTTGCGTACACCGACGATCGCGCTGGTCAGCGCAGGGTGAGCCAGTACATAAGCCACCGACAGCTGCGGCAGCGTCAGGTCGAAGCGTGCGGCGATTTCCTTCAGCTTGTTGGCCTTGTCGACGTTTTTCCGCAGTCCCTCGCCGGTATGTTCCGGACTTTGCGAGCGCCAATCGCCCTCGCTGAATGTGGTGTTATAATCGTAATGTCCTGAAAGCAGACCGGAAGAAAGCGGGCTGTAAGCCACGACTCCGATTCCTTTGTCCAGGCAGAATGGCAGGATTTCAGCTTCGATCTCCGGCGTCAGGATCGAATACGGCGGCTGCAGGGAATCGACATGTCTGACCGCAAGCGACTGTTCGAGCAGCGGCACATCGTAATTGCTTACCCCGACATAGCGGACTTTGCCGTCGCGCACCAGCTTGTCCATGGCGCGCATTGTTTCTTCGGCCGGAGCCATGGCTTCGATATCCGGCCAATGCATCTGATACAAATCGATGTAATCCGTGCCCAAGCGGCGAAGCGAATCCTCGGCTTCGCGAAGGACGGAATCGTAGGTTCCGTTTTTATGGATGTTTCTGTGCTCGTCCCAAACCAGGCCGCATTTTGTTGCCAAAACAATTTTGTCGCGATCGCCCTTCAAAGCTTTTCCGAGTATTTCTTCGGAATGCCCCAAGCCGTAAGCGGCCGCGGTATCGTAAAAGGTAACCCCCGCATCAAGCGCAGCACGGACGCTCTCGAAGGAAAGCTTGTCGTCTTGATTTCCCCAAGCGAATTCCCAGCCTGCGCCTCCGATCGCCCATGATCCAAAACCGATGACGGAAATTTCGGGTCCGTTTTTTCCAAGCTTGCGATATTTCATTGCTAAAGTCACTCCTTAGATGGGTTTATTTTATTATAGTTAAAATGCCCTTAAAAAATAAGGGCTTTACTTTTTTTCATCTAGTTACCTGAAGGTTATTTATTAAGCGGCAAAAGTCAAGGATTTGCCCCTGCGGCTTTCTTTCTGTATGCTGTTGGTGTTTCCCGATACATCCTTTTAAACTGTTTCGAATAATACAACGCATCCTGAAAGCCCACGGAAGCGGCGATTTGTTCGATTGTAAGCTCGGTTCGCTCCCGCAGCAGCCTTCTGGATTGCTCCAGTCTCAGCTTCAGCAGGTAGGAAGCCGGAGAAGCACCCGTAACCTGCTTGAAGATTCGTGACAAATAAGCGCGGTTATAACCGAGATTTTCCGCCATCTGCTCGATGGATACTTCCTGGGCATACTGCGTGGACAGGTAACGGACAGCCATTTGCACCTTGCTTTCGATTTCGGAGTGGCCGACTCCTTGCTCCTTCTGCGGCAGCAGCGTTTCGCCGAGCTCTGCGAAAGTCAGCTGCAGGTAGCCGAGCGCTTTCTGCGGAGCCATCGCGCCATGTGCGCGGAAGCTTTGTTGGACAGCCAGCAGGTAGGCACTGATCCGTCTTGCCTTGGCTGGGAAGAAGACCGGATTATGCGGCTCGATGCCGCATGTGCCGAGCAGCTTATCGGCTCCGCCGCCTTGAAAGGCGATCCAGCGGTATCTCCAGGGCTTGTATGCATCGGAACTGTAGCTGACGAGCTTGCCGGGAGCGATAAGGAAGCTGGCTCCGCGGTCAAGCTGAAAGGTGCGGTTTTCCGTCTGGAAGCTGCCTGAACCGGACAATACATGATGAAGCAAATAATAATCATAGATTTTCGGACCGAGCCGGTGATTCGGCTTCGTCTGGCTTTCACCGGCAAAAAGCACGCACAGCTCCTGCTCTTTTAGCTCTTCCAATCGGGGATTGGAAGCTACGGAATACGTTTCGTTCAGCTCCACTATACGATCCCTCCATTTTGCGTGGAAAGTCACATAAATCCATATATATTTTACATCATTCACTGTAAGCCAAACAAATTTTTATTTATACTGAATGTAAATCGAACTGTTGTTATTTTGAAGGAGGCTGGCGATGAGCAGCATGGACCGTCAATTGCAAGAAACGTTTATTGGTTTGTACGGAGCTTCGGAACGCCCGCTGCGCATTTTTCATGCGCCCGGCAGAGTCAATTTGATCGGCGAGCATATCGATTACAACGGAGGTTATGTACTGCCCGCTGCATTGACAGTCGGAACCACGCTTTTGATCCGCGAGCGGGAGGACAATCGTTTTGCTGTTGCTTCGGTGCATTTCGAAGGCAAGAAAACGATTGCCCGCGATCAGCTCGCCTATGCGGATGAAGACGACTGGATGAATTATCCCAAAGGCGTGATCGTGACGATGGAGGAAATGGGGCTCTCCGTCGGCAAAGGCTACGATTTTCTGTTCCACGGCACGATTCCGAACGGGGCCGGACTGTCCTCATCCGCCTCGATCGAAGTGGTTACGGCATATGCCTTGCATTTGCTTGAAGGACATCCGATCGATCGTTCCAAGCTGGCGCTTTTGGCCCAGCGCGCGGAGAATCGTTATATCGGGGTCAACTGCGGCATCATGGACCAATTTGCCGTGGCAAACGGCAGCACCGGCCAGGCCATCATGCTGAATTGCGATACGCTTGAGTTCAGGCATATTCCGATTGAGCTTGGCGATTATGTGCTGATCATCGCCAATACGAACAAAAGGCGCGGACTTGTCGATTCCGAATACAACAATCGCCGCAGCGAGTGCGAACAAGCGCTCACCGTAGTGCAGCGCAGTTATCCCGAGGTGGAGCATCTGGCGGAATTGACGCCGCGGCAGCTTGGGCAGATCGAGACGAAGTTCGACAGCGAAATCGTCTGGAAAAGAGCAAAGCATGTCGTCGAGGAGAACGATCGCGTGTTAAAATCCGTGGCTTTCATGGAGAGCGGCGATCTTGCCGCCTTCGGACAGCTGCTGAATGCTTCTCATGCCTCGCTTCGCGACTTGTTCGAGGTCAGCTGCTTTGAGCTCGACGTGATGGTCGAGGAGGCGCAGAAGCTAGAGGGAGTACTCGGTTCGCGCATGACCGGAGCGGGCTTCGGAGGCTGCACGGTTTCGCTTGTGCATAAGGATTCGGTAAAGGCGTTTCAAACGGCGGTAGGCGAAAAATATAAAGAAAGAACCGGCTATGAAGCCGAATTTTATTTAAGCGGCATCGGTGACGGCGTCGCGGAAAAGGGAGTGTGAAGCGAATATGGCGGTTTTGGTAACGGGAGGAGCCGGCTATATCGGCTCGCATACGGTTGCCGCCCTGCTGGAGCGGGGCGAGCAGGTCGTGACGGTCGACAATTTGTATCAAGGGCACAAGGAAGCGGTGCTGGGAGGGGAATTTTACGAAGGGGATATCCGCGATGGGGAACTGCTGGACCGCGTGTTTCGACAAAACAGCATAGACGCGGTGATTCATTTTGCCGCCAATTCGCTTGTCGGAGAGAGCATGAAGGAGCCTTCCAAATATTATCACAACAACGTCTACGGCACGCTCTGCCTGCTGGATGCGATGAATCGGCACGGGGTGAACAGCATCGTATTTTCCTCTACTGCAGCAACTTATGGCGAACCGGAGCAGGTTCCGATCCGCGAGAACGACAGGACCTTGCCAACTAACACT
This sequence comes from uncultured Caryophanales bacterium, assembly GCA_964514665.1. GTDB lineage: Bacteria > Bacillota > Bacilli > Paenibacillales > KCTC-25726 > CAZESH01. Next base: position 87 of record CAZESH010000056.1, on the reverse strand, counting down.
TACGGGGAAACCAAACTGGCAATGGAAAAGATGATGGCTTGGTTTAATAAAGCGCATGATTTGCGTTTTATTGCGCTGAGATATTTC